>JASHNX010000325.1 GCA_030041415.1 Candidatus Sulfotelmatobacter sp. | reverse complement strand
CAGCTTCCACACTTTGTCGACGTATCTCGGTTGGCCGTAGGGCGCCATGCCCATGACCTTGTATTCGCCCTCGTTTACCTCGAAACCCAGGAAGGCGGTAAACGCGCTGTAAAGAAGGCCTACAGAATGAGGGAACTCAATCTGTTTTTGCAGCTTGATCTGGTTGCCGTGTCCTACGCCGGAGGTTGCGGTCGTCCACTCGCCGACACCGTCGATCGTCAGAATCGCGGCGTCGTCAAATGGCGAGCACAGAAAAGCGCTGGCGGCGTGGGAAAGGTGGTGCTCCGAAAACAAAATCTTGTCCTTGGTGACGCCCAGCTCGGATTGCAGCGTGGTGGCGACCCACATCTTGTCCAGCATCCACGTGATCATCGACTCCGGGAAGACTCGCCAGGACTTTGGGTAAGTCTGCAATGCAGTCATCAGAATCCGGTCCAGTTTGCGGAACGGTTTCTCGAAGAAGACCACATAGTCCAAATCGCTTCCCTGAATTCCGGCCTGGTCCAGACAAAACTGGATGGCCTGTTTCGGGAACCCAAAGTCGTGCTTGATCCGCGAAAATCGTTCCTCTTCCGCGGCAGCGATAACCTGGCCGTCGCACAAGATGGCGGCGGCTGCATCATGGTAGTAGCAAGAAACCCCTAAGATATTCACGATCACTGCTTCCTAGCCCAAGATAAATCCTGGGCTTCATTGGGATGGTCGAGCCATTGCTCAGGCCGCCGCTTGATCCGCAGCGGATCGGAAAAAAAACGAGCGGCGAGCCCGAAGGGCATCAACAATACTCCGTAAAAAACGGTCAAAATCACTCTTGCCTGGAAATTACCAATCTTCCGCGCGATCTTCTTCCAGGCTTCCCATGCGCGTTTTAGGCCTTTTATCATCTTGGCTCCTACCGTCCTGTTTGCAAATTAGCTGAACGTCTTCTGCGCGAGCCAAAGCCCGGCTTATGCTAGTCCCAGAAACAAACCAGGGAGGGATTTAGACGAAAATCCCGTAAGCGATCTCGTCATTCGGTATCAAGCGAAGATACCGACTCAGGGAGAGAATTGCTAAAAATTTACCACGACCGTGCGACCTTTGTACCGGTACGCACGGCCCTGTACTTTTCGTCTACGGAACTACGACCTTGAGCTTGGCCAAGCTTTGCAGCTGACCCGAGGGCCCGAATGAGCCGAGGGCAGCGGGGTAGTAGGTGCCCGGCGCCGTTGTCGAACTTATATTGATGGTGAGGGTTGCGGTCGAGTTAGTGGTTCCATTCAATGTTACCGACGTCGGATTAATCGGGCAATTCGCACAGTTCTCAGTCGTAAGGTTTACGGTCTGATTGAATCCGCCGAAGGGCGCGATCGTCAGGGTCGAGGTACCTGATGATCCCGGTTTGATGGTGAGAACGTTGGGCGATGCAGTAACCGTGAAATATGGACCGTAGCCGCTCAGAGTTACTGGCTGCGGGCTTCCCGGTGCATTGTCGCTAACGTTGAATGTTGCCGTCCGCAGGCCGTAGTTCTTGGGAGTGAAAGTCAACGTGACCGTGCATGGCTCATCGACTCCCAGACTGATGGGAAAGGTGCTGCCGCAAGTCGTTCCCGTCTGAGTAAAATCACTCTGGTCGTTTCCACCTAGGCCGAAATCGGTCAGGCTGAGATCGACTCCGCCGGAACTGGTGATGGTTAAGCTTTGCGGGGTGCTGGTCGTGCCGATGGGCCACGCGCCGAAGTTGGGCGGTGGAGTCGTAGTTATAGCGGGAGTGAGGTGAACAACCCGAATACGATTGTTGCCTGCATCCGCGATATACAAATTCGATTGACCGTCAACCAGGATCCCGAGATTGTTGAGGTTGGCCAACGTCGCTGGTCCACCATCTCCGCTGAATCCACCCGGGCAACCTTGCCCTACGTTCCCGGCCACGGTGCCAATCGTGCCCGTAACCTCATCTACGCGGCGCACACAATTGAAGTCACCACCGCTGATGAACAGATTATTCGTAGGATCGAGCGCGATTTCCAAGGGGAAGAATTGACTGGCCTGAAGAGCCGGACCGCCGTCACCCTCGTACTTGGCGTCTCCGTTCAGCGCCCAATTTTCGATCATGCCCCCTTTTACCTGGCAAACCGTGTTAGCGAAAGAGTCGTTAATGTACACGTTGTTGGCGGTATCCACAGCGACAGCCGAGGGGTGGTTCAGAGCCACCTGTGTGGCGGGGGTCGGAGTGGATGGGCAGATCTGGCTTGCCACAGCGCCCGTGCCCGCAAAATTGTGAATGTTCCCGCTGGTATCGACCACGCGAACCACCTGGGCGGTGTAATCGGCGATGTACACGTTCCCGTTGCCGTCGACCGCGACCGATTGCGGTGACGAAAATTCCGCACTCGTTGCCGGACCGCCGTTTCCGCATGCTGGGGGTTGCGATGTGCACGCCTGACCATAAACTCCCGCGAATAGGGTGATTTGCTTGGTATTCAAATTCACTTCTCGAATTGCGATGTTTCCGGCATCCGCGATCCACATGTTCTCCCCGGAAATCACCATCCCGGTCGGACCGTTCAGTGTGGCGCTCGCAGCCGCACCGCCGTCACCAGTGTGACCGGCAATTCCCGTGCCCGCAAAGGTTGAGATCACTCCTCCCGAAACCTCCCGGATCCGGTTGTTCGCGGTATCTGCGATATAGATATTCCCCGCGCTATCTTCGACAACGTTATAGGGGTTCGCGAGGACCGCGCTCGTGGCCGGCCCGGTATCGCCACCCGAACCACCTCCCGCGATCGTGGAGAGATTGTTGCCCCCGCTTGCGATCTGCCGGACGGTTTGATTTCCGGTATCTGAGATGATGAGATTCCCGGACGAATCCAGGAAGACGGTGGATGGATAATTAAGATCCACACTGGTAGCCACGCCGTCGCCGGTCCAACCTGCATTCCCCGTGCCAGCCACGGTTCCGATGTCGCCGGCCTTTACTGTCACGCTGAAGACAGTAACTGAGGAGGACCCCATGTTAGCGTAACGTATTTTTTGATCCCATGAGTCGGCAATGTAGATGTTGTTCGAAGAATCGAGGAACACTGACGTCGGCATTTGCAGATTGGCCCTAGCCACCGGACCACCGTCGCCGCAACCCCCGGTTGGAACTTCACAAATTCTTCCCGCTCCCACCGAAGCGCTGATCGTACTACCGTTGGCGGTAACCATGCGGATCCGGTCGTCTCTGGTGTCGGCAATGTACAGGTTTCCGTTGCTGTCGAAACCCACGCCCTGCGGCATGTTGAGGTTTGCCGCAAGGGGCGATCCACCGTCACCGCATGCTGAAGTGGGATTGGCACACGGCGTTCCGTTGCCGGCCACGGTGGCGATGTCACCAGCCCCTACCACTACGCCCAACAGAGTAGCCGTGGTGGACCCCATGTTGACAACGCGGATCTTGTCATCCGCTTCATCTGCAATGTAGAGGTTTCCCGCGCTGTCCAGTGCCAGGCCCACAGGAAGATTCAGAGCCGCATTTGGACCAGTGGCCGATCCGCCATCGCCACATGTTTTTCCGGCCGGGTCGCACTTGGTGCCGCTGCCAGCGACGGTGGTAATTATGCCGGACAGAGCGTTGACCATGCGCACCCGGGAGTTGCCGGGATCAGCAATGTAGATGTTCCCTTTGCTATCGACGGCGAGTCCGGTCGGAACTGCAAGTGTCGCCATGGAAGCCGGGCCGCCATCTCCACCGTATCCTTCGATGCCAGTCCCGGCGAACGACGATATCAGGCCATTCGTCATCTTGAAAACATAAGTGGAGTAGGGGGCTGCGATGTAAGTGTTGCCCGACGTATCGCGAACCGCTGCCGTCGGCCCCGGCAGGTCGACGCTCGAAGGCGAGGCTAACGTCGCACCGCCGGCGCTGCCGGCAAATTCGCCGATGGTGTTCTGAGCTTGCGAGGCTTGGGACCCAACGCAGAGAACGAATACCGCGATCGCTGCGAGAACTCTATTCTGGCGGTTGAGAGTCAACGGGAGCAAATTCATACCTACCTCCACTGCAGTTTTAAATTGAGCAGGAACGTAATCATTGGGGAGGGCTGTTTGTTAGACCGGGGCGTACTCCGTCGTCACGACGGGATACCCCAGACGTTGTAAAACGTTGCCGGTGGATTGCTCGAACTGAAGAGCTTGCGCTGGCGTGAACGCCTCACTCCAGCCGCCAACTGAACCTTCGCGAACGAAGCGGCCTTTCGCCGACGCTTTTTGCGGATTGGCTTTTTCTTTGGCCCGCATTTTTTCTACAGAGTTATTCGCGATGGCGCGCTGGATTGTCTGGCGCTCCACATTTACCGCTAAGAATTCCATCATCGCGGCCAAAGATTCTTCGGGTTCGCGACGTAATTTGTCGTAACGCACCAGGAGAATCTTGGCGTGCTCGTCATCTTGAGCTTTCATCCAGGAATTCACATGTTCAACCCAAGAGCCGAACGGATTTACCTGGCCTCGCAGAAAGCGCTGCAGGTACAGCTCAAAATCATCCGGAATAATGCCCAGGGCTTTCTGATAGGCGAACTCGGAAAGCGCGACATCGCGAGCGTCCCGCACCAGATAAATGGCCTTCTTATATTCCCGGCGATAAGGCTCGTGGGTTTTGATCAATCTTCCGTCCTGCGCCAGTAGCGGCAAAGCCGCATCCTGCTGGCCAATGTCGGGAACCAGTTGATGGATATTTACGAAGGAAGACGACTGCCCGACCAAAATCTCGTAGAGCATGAATCGCAACCAGGTGTTGCCGGACCTGGGGTAGGACGCGACAAATACGTCCGAAGGGCGGATACCGCGGTGGCGAATCCATGCTAAAGGACCATGGACAGGACTTCTTGCGATGGTGTGGCGAACTTTACGAAGTGTGAGCATTCTGCCGAGTTTTCCTCATTGGGCTACCGCACGGTCGAAAGCGCCAGTTGCCGCGCGGACTGCATTTGAGCAATCCGCCACAGTTGGCTGCTAACAACGACCATCCCGATCATGATCATGTAAGGAGCAAAGGGCCGCCCGCCGAAATTGGCGTTAAACATTCCATTGATAAAGAGATTCACGAAGGCCGCTAGGCAGCCGATCGCCAGGTAACGGACCTCGTTTGAAGCGCTACCACGTGCGGTCCGCCACAGATTTCGCACGATCACAAAAAGCATCATCAGCAGGAGCCCGAGCCCAAGAACTCCGTTGTTGTATGCGGTCTCCAAAAAACTGTTATGCAGGTGGATGGCGGAAAACGACTCACCCGAATACATAAGCGTCCTGAAGCGAGAAGAGTAGAAGCCATGCCCAAGGATGGGACTATTCAGAATCAAGGGCCACGACGATGTCCAGATCTCGGTTCTCCCCGTCAAGCTGGCGGCCTCACCCAACTTCATGTAATTCGCGGCATATTGACCCAGAGGGGTAAACAGAATCGCAAGCATAATGCCAAGCGTGATCACTGCAGTGAAACCCAATGCAGCCTTCACGCGCCTTTGCAGCGCATAGAAGAGAATTCCCGATAAGAAGCCGGCGCCGATGCCGGTTTTTCCGCCGGCGATAATCATGAGAACGAAAGACACTGCCGCTATCGCAATCAGGTATTTTTGCTTCTTCGCGGGATAAAGCGTCAGACAAAGGATCAGCAAGAGTCCCGCCAGAGCGGAGATCTCGGTAGGCGCTTCATGAAGAAAACGGAACTCCAATGCACCTTGCGTGGATCCCGCGAGCGGATCAGGCTCAAAGATTGAGCGCACGGTTGGCAGCAGAACCAACAATACGAGACCCCAAAGAATGGCGGCCAGGAACGCGCGAATGCCGGCGACTTCGGACATCTCGCGAGAACATAGATGCACTACCAATACCACCAGCCCGAGCTTAAACGCCCAAGCCAAGGAAAATGCGACGCTGGGCGCGTACGCGCATGACACGATGCTGTACAACGCAAGCCACGTGACCCACTTGTAATCGCCTTCGAACATGCCGCGCAGATATTGCGGAGATTTCAGGAGGGTTACAAAAACTCCACAAGACACGATTACCCACAGAATGATTTCGGTGAAAGCCTCCGGGGCAAAATCTGATGCCGATACCGAGGTGACATCGCTGTGATAGTTGAACACCTCTTGCGACACCAGCAACCCCCACCACAGAATCAAAATAATCCACCGGTTCCGTTGAACACGATCCCGGCTATACCCCGCCGCGAAAGCCAGCACCCCGCAGAAAAACAACGCGACCAGCATGAGCGTCATGTAATCGGGCTCAATCAGGAAATCGCCTGCGAATCTCAACAGGACCATCGCGGCCAGCACGAAGCTCACACCGATCGCCAGCGTGGTTGCCTTGATCCCCCGTCGCGAGAGAGCCGATTGAATTTGCGTCGTTGCCGTCATTTGCGCGTCAGATATACCAACTTACAACTGTTCGAATCACGCTGCTCCTGAGCCTTTCAGGACCGCAGGAATGGTCTTCACCAGGATCTCGAAATCCAGCCATAGGGACCACTGGTCGATGTACTGCATATCCAACTCCATCCACTTTTCGAATGGAATCGAATTCCTGCCCAGAACCTGCCAGAGACAAGTGATGCCAGGTCGGACGCTAAAGCGGCGACGGTGCCAGTCTTCGCTAAAACCTTCATAGTCGCGCACCGCCATGGGCCGCGGACCAACGAGGCTCATATCGCCTTTCAGCACGTTAAAGAGCTGCGGAAGTTCATCAAGACTGGTCTTGCGCAGGAACTTGCCAATCGGAGTGATACGCGGATCGTTCTTGATCTTGAATACCGGGCCGCTCAGTTCGTTCAGATGCTCGATCTCTTTCATCCTGCTTTCCGCGTTGGCGACCATGGTGCGAAACTTATACATATAGAATCGGCGCTTGTTTAAACCCATGCGCTGCTGCATGAAGAGCACCGGCCCGGGAGAAGTGAGCTTAATCAGGATGGCAATCGGTACGAGCAGAGGCGAGAAGAAGACAAGGAAAATCAAAGAGACAGTAAAATCGAGAGCCCGCTTGATAACCGCTGGCCATCCGTCGGGCATCGCTCCCCTGCGATGAGTGATATGTGAATCTCCCTCGAAATCCTCGGTTCGGGGGTTGGCGTATTTCAAATTGAAAATATGAGAGACGAATCGCACGAGAATGCCTTGCTCTTCGCACAGTTGTGCGATTTCCGACGCCTGAGAGTGCAGCGATCGCATGGGAAGCGTCACCACAAGTTCATCAACGACATTGGAGCGCAGAAAGTTTGGTAATCCATCGAAGGTGCACGCGAGCCGGTGTCCGCTATCGCGAAACCTCTGCATCCCCGCCCATTCCTCGTCCACAAAACCGGCGATACGGTAGCCCAGCCAGGGGCTCTCTTCGATTCTGTTCGCGAATCGCAACGCTTCGTCGTTAGTTCCTGCGATAAGCATGTGCCGCAGGTTCTCGCCGCGAAGCCGAGCTCGCCTGAGAATAACGCGCACCGCGAAGCGCCCGGCCATGGTGGCCAGAGTCACCGACGTCCAGAAAATCGCTACGAAGAAATAGTTCACCATGACCACATGGAAGACGATGGCAACTCCGTAGATCAGTGCGGTCGCCAGCGAAGTCGCCTTGACAAGATCCAGGGCTTCGTCTCTGGACCGTGAAAGGCGTCTCGACTCGTACATTCCAAACGACGATAGAACCATGTTCCAGATGTAGACAAAGCCCGAAAAAAGCAGGATGTTCTGAATCTTCACCCGCATTGAGAGAAAATCTTTTAAGGACAGCGTGCTGAACGCGTGCGACACGGCTACGGTCGCTAACCCAAAGCAGAGGAGCATAACCACGATGTCGCAAAGCTCAACTAGGTGCTTGAGCGTTTTCCTAGTATTGTTTCCCACGATGAGGGGTTCCAGTTCTGGGGGATCTCAACGTAAAACAACTCTGGCGACCGGGGTCGTTCGCCGAATGAAAGCTCGCTTGATCAGTGCTTTTCCTGCTAGCTAAAACTCTGTCCTACTGAAAAAGGACTCAACCTACTCCATGCGACTCTCGACGCTATCAGTGTCTTTCGTCAGCACCACAACATCCCGTCCGTTACGACCGTTCCCGTTGTGGCCATTGCGGCCGTTGCCGTTGTGGCTATTCCTGTGAGGAATGGCCGCCAGCACTGGCAGCTTCAGCTCTGAGATTATGTCCGTGGGAGTGCGCAAGGAGGAATCGAGGTACTCAGCTGTAAATACGACTGCCACGCTAACCGTCGCGGCCAGCAAAGTTCCCACGATTCCGTACAACCAACGATCATCGGTGGGCAGTGACGGCACCGACGGGGCTTCGGCAACCGTAACGTTAAGTATCCGCTGGGCGTCCAAAGCATCGGTCATGCGAGCTTCTTCACGCTTGTGCAGGTAGAGCAAATAATTGTCTTCGTCCGTTTTCGCGGTCCGGGTCAGATCCTGTTGAGCGATATCTTTTTCTTCCAGCTGCACCGTGTCCTGCTGATACACGTTCACAATGGCTTGTAAGGCTGCCTCGCGGGCTTTCAGCGAACTGTAATCCGATTTGGCTCGCGCCAGCTCAGTGCCGATCCAAGCGTACG
>JASHNX010000324.1 GCA_030041415.1 Candidatus Sulfotelmatobacter sp. | reverse complement strand
TACCTGAAAGTAGTGCCTGTGCAGTCGGGGAACGCGATCGGATCCTCACAAAGCTTCAACGGAGCACAGTGTGCAGCCGAATTGCGCGCCGGACACACGATTGAGGGTGGCAGGAGATTCATCCCCTTTACCGGGTTCATGGTTAACTCCGCTTTCGGCAGCTCCAATGGATTCATAGTCGAAAGCTTCCAAAACTGCCTGTGGAAGGGCAAAGGCAACTCAGGCGGATACCTGGGACTGCAGTTCGTAGCTGGAGGCCAGACCTTCTACGGATGGGCTCGTGTCGCGTTGACGAGCACCGGCCCCGTTTTAACCGGCTACGCCTACGAAACCACTCCGAATCATGCAATCAGAGCAGGAGCGATAGGTCCCGAGAATGTGGGTGCTTTGCATCCTTCGGACCTTCCCACTCCCGCTCCGCAGCCCGCAACCCTGGGCCTGCTTGCCAGTGGCGCGCGCGGGTTGAACGCTTGGCGAAGAAACGAGGAAATGAACTAGAGATTTTGATCGGCCTTCGGATTCGATGTCTACGAACCAACTTGCCGGGTAGTTGGCTGTTCGAAAAAGACAGCCAACTTCCGGATTCTTCATTACTAATCCTTTTACCACCAACTGTAGTAGACTTTCGCTCCCCCAGCAGGTTCTAGTAGCGCTTTGAACTCTATCATGCCTGAATCACTTGCCAAGAAAGTGCTCCTGATTGGCTGGGACGCGGCCGATTGGAAGATCATCAATCCGCTCATCGACCAGGGGCTGATGCCAACTCTGGACGACTTCGTGAACCACGGTGTGATGGGCAATCTCGCGACTCTGCGTCCAATTCTCTCGCCCATGCTGTGGAACTCCATTGCCACCGGCAAACGCGCCGACAAGCACGGTATTCATGGGTTCATGGAACCCGACCCGCAGACGGGCGGAGTGCGGCCGGTAACGAGTACCTCGCGCAAGGTTAAGGCAATCTGGAACATTCTGACTCAGCGCGGATATAAGACTCACGTGTTGGGGTGGTTTGCAGGACATCCGGCAGAACCAATCAACGGAATTTCCGCTTCGGATTTGTTCCCTTATGCGGTTGCACCGTTGGACAAGGAGTGGCCACTTCCGCCGGGAGCGGTGCACCCGGAGAGTTTACGGGGAACATTCGCCGCGTTGCGCATGCATCCTGAGGAAGTGGGCGAAGCCGCGATTCTTCCCTGGATACCTCGCGCCGCCGAAATCGATCAGGAAAAAGACAAAGGATTGCGATCCTTCGCCAAGATTCTGTCGGAGAACTGCTCCATTCATAACGCTGCTACCTGGATCCTGCAGCATGAGCCATGGGATTTCATGGCTGTCTATTACAACGGCATCGATCATTTCTGCCATGGGTTCATGCATTTTCATCCCCCGCGAATGGAAGGAGTTCCGGAGGATAAATTCGAGATCTACAAGGGCGTGGTGAACGGCGCTTACCGTTTTCACGACATGATGCTGCAGGCGCTGTTGGATCTAGCGGGACCCGACACCACCGTGCTGCTGGTTTCAGATCACGGTTTTCACTCCGATCATCTGCGCCCACGCGGCATTCCTATGGAACCTGCAGGTCCGGCAGTGCAACACCGGCAGTTCGGGATCGTCTGCATGAAAGGCGCGCACATTAAACAAGACGAACGAATTTACGGCGCGACCTTGCTCGATGTAACCCCGACGATCCTCACGCTTTTCGGATTGCCGGTTGGCGAGGACATGGACGGCCGCGTGTTGGTTCAGGCCTTTGAAGAACCACCAGCTATTCAACGCATTCCAAGCTGGGAAAATGAGGCAGGGAACTGTGGAATGCATCCGGCAGACCTGCGCATGGATCCCGCGGCGGCACAGGCTGTCCTGCAGCAGTTCGTAGCCCTGGGCTATATTCAGCCGCCAAGCGAGGATCAGGCGAAAGCCGTGGAGATGGCCGTGCGGGAACAGCAGTACAACCTGGCGCGCGTGTATTTGGACACACGACGCTGTTCAGAGGCTCTGCCCATCTTTGAAGAACTGCACAAGAAGTGGCCAGACCAGCCGCGCTTCGTGCAACATTTGGCCCAATGTTACTTAGCGTTGCGCCGCCGTGCGGAAGCAAAAACCTTGCTCGAGAAACTGCTCGCCTTCAAGCCGCCGGCTCAGGCACAGGCTGCGGGAGACGGCGAACCTGCGACTGCGGAACAAACGCCTGCACAGCAGGATTCGGAGGCGTTAAAAGAGGAGGCCAAGCCGCGACCCTGGGCAGATCTGCTTCTGGGCATCATTCAGTTTGAAGAAGGCGATATGGAATCGGCGCTTGCTTCTCTGTTGAAGGCGGAACAGTCCGATCCCCACCTGCCCGATCTCCACTTGCGGATCGGAGAGACCTACCTGCGGCTGAGACGGAACGAGGACGCGGGCCGCGCATTTCAACGGGCGCTGGAGATCGACGGGGACAGCCCGGAAGCGCATCTCGGCGTTGCAGTAGTCCACTTGCGGCAACGCCAGAACGAAGAAGCCGCGGAACAAGCGCTTCTCGCCGTCGGTCTGCAGCATTTCCTGCCGCTGGGTCACTTCCATTTGGGAGTCGCCCTTGCGCGTCTCGGCCATCGGGAGCGCGCGTCGCTAGCCTTTGAAACTGCTGTCGGCATGCTGCCGGGACTGGTTGCAGCGCATCGCTGGCTGGCCGCACTTTACACTCAGCCTGGAGGCGATCTGGAAAAGGCAGTGCGTCACCGAAGCATTTATCTTCAAATGCGGCGCCAGCGGCAAGACCAGCTAAGTACCTAAGGTTTGTCGAGCGTCAGGATGCATCTCCACGCCCGGAGTTCATTCATGATTACGATTGTTTCTGGCCTGCCGCGCTCCGGCACCTCGCTGATGATGCAGATGCTGGCAGCGGGCGGGATGCCGACCCTGACCGATGGACAGCGCACGCCAGACGAGGACAATCCTCGCGGCTATTACGAATGGGAACGAATCAAGCAACTGCCCCAGGACCCAACTTGCATCGCCGAAGCTGAGGGTCGTGCGGTGAAGGTCATTTCTCAATTGTTGTTCGCTCTTCCTCGTCGTCACAATTACCAAGTCATTTTTTTGGAGCGCACTTTAACGGAAGTGGCGACTTCCCAGGCGGAGATGATTCGCCGCCGCGGCACTTCGGGCGCAGTACTCAGCCAGGCTGCTCTGATCGCTGCGCTGCAGGCACACTTAAACCAGGTGAACGCGTGGCTGGAAAGCAATCCTTCGGTCCGCCTTTGCCGGGTGGCTTACCGCGATATCTTGAACGACGCGAAGGGAACATCGGAAGCCCTGCGGGACTTTCTTCAGTATGGACTAGATGTCGAACGAATGGCTAAACAGGTGGATCAAGCACTCTATCGTCATCGCGCAGGATAGATGCAAGAGATGCACGAGCGCGGGATGTGTAACGGTACGCGATGCAAACAAAAATGCCCTCTCCCCGTCGGAGAGAGGGCATTTGCAGGCGAAACGTGTTTTAGTCGTCGTCGTCAGCTTTGGTCGGCGCCGCGCGGTTGAAGTCGCTCGCAGGGCGAACCTTGCTCTCGCCGGGGTACGGGCGCATAAATCCGGTGGCTTCGTACCAGTCCAGGTGGTTGACGGTGTCCGAGTCTTCGACGTCGGGCCGTTGATAGTTGCCAGCGAAGATCTCCGCCTTCTTCGCCATCCAGCCAGCCCTGAGGGCCTTGACTGCCGGGCTTTCGGCCGGGGTAGATCGAGGCCGCAGATTCGGTTGGCCCTTGACTTTGGGTCCCGAATAGCAGGAGGCAGGCAATGTCTGAGTTGGAGTCTGGTTAACTTCATAGTTCAGCGGTACTCCAGCGGCCACACTCGTCCATGGATTGAAGTTGCTCGCCGGCGGGTTATTGATGAAGAGCGTCAGCATGGGCGAAGCCACAAGATCGGACTGGTTCATAGGCTTGATGCCGAGAATCTGCTCGATCGTGCGGGTCACGTTGACCTGCGTGTAGAAGGTGCTGTCAACGTAGGGCCCGTCCCCGGAGCTCTGGATGACGTACGGGCTGATGACATAGCCGGGGCTACGGTGACCATCGACGTGGTCGACGCCGTTCTGCGCGTCATCTTCCTCGACGAAGATCGCGGAAGTGGACCAAATCGAACTGTTGGTGATGGCTTGGACGTAGCGGCCGAGGGCCAGATCGTTATCGGCTTGCATTGCGATCGCGGCCGGCGGGCCACCGGTGTGGTCGGAGCTAATCCACATGAACTGCAACTGGGGTACGGTACCGCCAGCCACTTGCGCCTGGAAGGTCTGATTCCAGATGTCGAAGCGGAACTGGTCAGGGATGTTCAAGTCGAACTGCGGATAGTTCGTGACCGTGTTGTTCATCAGGTTCGGAAGCGGAGACCACGAGCTGACCGTGTTGTAGTTGTAGAGCTGGGGCTCGTTGCCGGCTTCGTAACACGTGTAGTCGTTGTAGAAGTCGATCCACTTCGGCTCACAGTAATTCGAGGGAGAGTCAGGTGGAGCGACGCAACCGTTGGGGTTGTTAAACGTGTTGTACTCGATGTACTCGCCAAAGTTCTCAAACGAAACGTCCTCTTTGGCAGCCTGGTCCCACAAGTGGCCTTGCTTCTGGTAGGCAAGTGCATCGCCGCCGTTGGAGGGATAGTCGCGGAGCCAGTCCGGCGACTGGACGTCGTCCGAGTAGGGAGCCATGGCTTGGGTGATCCAGTTGTGACCGTCGGCCGACTGCCGGCTTGGGTCGTAGAAGTTATCCAACAGCGGGAAGCGCTGCACGAGCGAGTGCGCGTTGGGCGTTATGACCGCATATGCCGGGTTGTACGCAGTGGAGGTCGCGTTGTCGCCAAAGACTGCCAGCGAGGGGTCGCCGTTGCCGCCGACCACGTCGCCGAGAATCTGATCATAGGTGCGATTTTCACGGATGATCACGAAGACGTGCTTGATCAGCGAAGGGGAGCCGATCTTGGCAGGGATTGCTACCGGCGCGGCCTTCGGGCTGCCGCCAGAGGCCGACTCGATGTTTGCCAGGAGATCCCAGTGGTTGTTCTGGGTGACCTGCGTCGTCATCGCCGGAAAACTCAGACTGGAAAGGGGAATGATGCTGGCGGTACCCAAGTCTTCGTGAGTGTTGAAGTCATAGACATCGTAGTAGTGGTTGTACGAATTCTCGGGCGTATTCGTCGGAGGCGGCGCAACCCCAAAACCTGAGGTGCCGATACCCTTGTCGTTGGCAACGATCAGCTCATTGTCAAACGAATCGAACACGACCGAACTCGGTGCATAGCCGGTCGGAACCAGGCCCGTGAGTGTACCGGTGGTTAGGTCGATCACGGCGATTGCGTTGGCATTGTAGAGTGCGACGTAGGCGTTATTCGCGTTGTCGACGGCGATCGAGTTCGCGCCCACGTTGGTGAGCGCTCCGCCGGGTACAGTGATTCCAAGCAGCGGGTCGAGGTCGATCGTCTGCGACACCGTGTTCGTGGAGGTGTTGATCACGGAGATGCTGTCGCTATAAGTATTGGCGACCAACAGGTTCGTGCCCCAGAACGCCATGCCCGTCGGGTGGAGACCAACTTGGATGACCTTGGTGACTGCATTCGTGGCCAGGTTCACCACCGAAACGGTGCCGTTGAGGGTGGCGCCAGTCGGATACACTGCGGCAACCGGAGTGCCGTTCGAATATTCCTGGAACGAACTCGAGTTGGGAGGATTTCCGGCCTCGTTGGAGATGTAGGCGGTAGTACCACTGGGTGAGATCACGATGCTATGAGGGACCTGCCCCACGCGGACTTCAGGACCTTCTGTCGGGGTCGTCGATGTCACATCGATGCTGGTGAAAGTGTTGTTATTGTCAAGCACCGCGTAACCAGTCAAACCATTCGGCGAGATCGCGATGCTGAGGGGATAGGAACTATAAGTATTATCTGAGACGACTGAGACGGTCTGGCCACAGGGGATTGAAATGCTGCCTGTGGTTCCCGGAGGACTGCCTGACGGAGGCGTCTTTGCGGTGTTGTATGGGAAGGTGTACGTGTCGCAGGTTACCGTGTCTAGATAGCCGCCGGCGTTGATGTCCAGCGGAACTTTCACCTGGGCGTAGTTTGAGAGCACACCTGTCGATGAGTTGACGCTCGCGATGGAAACGTAAGCAGAGCCGCCGCCGTAAGCGCTGCTGTAGCCGTCCTGGGTGAACAGCAACTGCAAACCATTTGGCGTATAAGCGAGGCCACCGGCGCCGCCGTCGGAATCGCTTCCGTAGCTAAAGTTCTGTATG
>JASHNX010000323.1 GCA_030041415.1 Candidatus Sulfotelmatobacter sp. | reverse complement strand
CTTGCGCCCTCGCTCAGCGCTACGTTATGCACCGGAGATTCCTTCGCTGTGAGTTTGGTTTCGGGCAGAATCTCCGTCTGACCAGTTGATGCAGGATTCGGTTGTGATGCGGCGTAGCTGGTTGATACCTCGATGGAGAAGCTGCCGTGCAGGATAGAAACCGCGCCCAGGCGGACATCCGATCCCATGAACAACCGTGCCGGTGCGCTCGTTGATCACCACTTTGGCCCGGCGCCGTACTTGCACTTCGAGATTCTCGATGCGGGCGAGCAGTGCCGGAAGATCGCCGCTGATCGACGGGGGCTGAACGTCGATCCGGCGGCTGTCGATGACCTTCGCCGGTGTTCCCCCTAGTTCCCGGTTCACGGCTCCGGCAACGTCTTCAACGGTTGTGAAACTTGCCTCGTTGAGCAGCAGTGAGAAGTTGCGCAGCTTGGCGAGATCGAGCGAACTGTCGCGCTCGATTAAAGCCCCGTTGGGAATGCGCGCGGTCGTAGGATGATTCACTTGCTTGGCATTGCCTCCCGATCCTGCCGCATAGCCGCCCAGCACCAGCGGCCCTTGTGCCGCCGCATAGATCTGCCCGTCGGCCACGTAGAGTGGAGTCAGCAGCAACACCCCGCCCTCCAGGCTGCGAGCATCGCCCGCCGAAGATACATCTACATCCAGTGGTATACCGGGACGTGCAAAGGGCGGCAGATTGGCGGTGACAAACACCGCGGCAACATTTTTTACTTGCACGACGGTTTGCAGCACGCTCGGTGGAATTTCAACGCCCATCCTTTGAAGCACGCTGGCCAAGGTCTGAATCGTGAAGTAGGTCTGCTGCTTGTCGCCGGTGCCTTTGAGCCCCACGACAAGCCCGTAGCCAATCAGCGAATTGTTGCGGATTCCCTCGACGGTAGCGATGTCGCGGATCAGGACTTTGTGGTCCACGGTCTGCGCGGCCACCGGGTTCACCAGGACGAAGCTGGCGGGAAGAAACGCGGCCAAGAGAAAGACGACGCCAAGCCCGCAAACGGGGCGGAGAGCCTTACAGGAAATGGACCGACTCCTCGCTAGCCGCACAGCTTCTCCTAGAAACCAAAAATCCGCAGGAACCACTTAGTCCACGGACTCGGCGGTCGCACGCCTTCGCTGATCACGCCCTTTCCTTTGACCTCAACTTCCAGATTACCCACACTGTTTGACGCGACCGTGTTGGTGGCATCGAGATCGCCGGGGCGCACCAGCCCCCGGACGATGACGGTTTCGCGCTCGTTGTTCATCACGATCTGCCGCTCGGCTTCGACCACCAGCGTTCCGCTCGGCAGCAACGCGGCGACGCGCCCGGTCAGAGTCGTAGTCAGCGCGGTGGTCGACGAGGCTTGCGCTTTTCCGGTCAGCGCTTGGTTGGAGTTCGGCGAAAGCAGGTTCGCCACCCCGCTGGTCGGGATATGCCCGCCCAAAGCTGAAATCCCCGAACTCGCCGAAAGTGCCCGGCTGGTAGCCACATTGCCGGTACTCGTGGAAGACAAATTCTGTGAAATGTTGATGGTCACCAGATCACCGACGCGCGAGGCCTTGTAATCGGAGACCAGGTTTGCCATCCGGCCGTTATCGACCCACAGGCTGCCCAGGCTGCTGGCCGCCGGCGGTTGCGCCGTGCCTGTCATGCGGCGGATGCAGTCGCTCAGCGCATCGTGCTTCGACGATGGGTTCTTGTCTTTGTTTTTGGGGCTGCCTGGGGCTGGACTGGTAAAGAGCATGAGCAGAACGAGGGCGCTGATCCGGGAGAGTGCTTGGTTGTTGGCGCTTGCGAGCCGCGCAAAGAAGTCGATCTTTACCGGCATTCTGTTCACAGCCCCGCCCATAATGTGCCATCGCTTAGAATTTCCGCCCGCAAAATGTGCGCTGCGTTCTTAAAGCGCACTCGGATGGTCTGGCCGGTTCCTCCTGCGTCGAGACAAATCACTGGCAGGACGATGCGAATCCCGGCTTCGTCCCAGCGCAAGGTTGCGGTTTGGCCGCGCTTGATCAATTCTCCGCGCCGCCCGGAATCCTGAGGCAGAGGAAGCGATGCGGGGGCAGATTGCGAAGAGTAATTTTGGCCAGTCGATGGGGCAGCTGCCCACACCAGAAACGGAGCGCAATCCTCCGTCCGAAGGCAGCGCAGAGAAATTTCCCAGCGCCGCAGCGAGGCATTCCAGAAAGTTTTCGTGACTTCGAGCGGCGCCGCCTCCGGCACGGACTGGGCAGCGGCGCAGTCGAGGCGCTGCGCTGCCCTCCCGGCTCGACTCTCTGCGGATAAGCTGCGCAGGGCAAGGCTGGCGATCTCTGAGCACGGCTTCGACTCGCCGGCACGCCGCACCAGAATCCTTGCCGGAAGCCGGTCAACGACCTCCTCGTTCAGCCCAATCGCTGCAGCCAGCGACTCCAGCCAACTGCGCACCTGTGAGCCGGGCACGACCCGCACCGTGCTGGGAAGCGGTGCCACGCCGAGAGAAATGCGCTCGGCCATGGTTCGCAAGCGCGCACAAGTATCCGGGGTTAACAAATCGGCGAGCGTCAGTTCTCCACTGCCAATGCGCACGCTGGTTTTGACCGCAAGGCGCGCGCAGGCTGAGTCGGCCATGCAAGGGCGACCACCCACAAACGAAATTCCCGACAGAAGAAGAATGATCCATCTCGTGTAACTGCCCTTCATCTGAGCACCACGTAATTGCCTGTCCATTTCACGGCTAGCGTCCCAGGTTATTGATCGTTTGCAGCATCTGGTCGGCGGCATTCACGACTCGCGAGTTGGCTTCGTAGGAGCGCTGCGCGACGATCATGTTCACAAATTCGGTCACAACGCTCACGTTTGATTGCTCCAGCATGCCTTGCACAATGGTTCCGAGGCCTTCGCTTCCGCCGGGCGTGCCCACGACGGGAGCGCCTGAAGCGGTGGTCTGCAGGAATAGGTTGCTGCCCGTGCTGTTCAGGCCTCCGGGATTGTTAAATAGAGCCAGCTGCAACGTGCCAACCTGCTGCGCCTGAGACTGGCCCGCGACGGTTACGCTGACCGTGCCGTCCGATCCAACCGTAATCGAGGTGGCTCCGGTCGGAATCGAGATTCCCGGCTGTACCGGATCGCCATCCTGATCGACCAGGTTGCCGTTCTGGTCGGTATGAAAACTTCCCGCCCGCGTGTATGCGGTTTCTCCGTCCGGCAACAACACCTGGAAAAACCCCTGGCCCTGAATCGTCAAATCCAGAGGATTGCCGGTCTGGCTGAAATCTCCCTGCGTCTGGATCACCTCCGACGCCGCCGATCGCGTACCCAATCCCACCTGCAGTCCGGCAACTACCGTCGTCTGCTGCGTCGCCGCGGCTCCCGGCATAATCAGGTTCTGATAAATCAGGTCTTCGAACTGCAATCGCCGGCTGCGAAAACCGGCCGTGCTCGAGTTAGCAAGGTTGTTGGCGATGTTATCGAGATTCAATTCCTGCGCCGTCATGCCACTAGCCGCGGTGTATAGCGCGCGAATCATTCATGCCTCATTTCTTTCGTTCTGCATTCTCCACTGCTTTTGGCGACGTCACACTTTGGGCAAGTCCTGCACTGCCGTCTGATTCAACTGGCTGTCGAATGCGGTCATCGCCCGCGAAAGCAATTCGGTGTTGCGCTGCACGGTAATCAGCTGGACCACGCCATCGATCGCGCCCACGTTCGAGCCCTCGAGCATTCCCTGGCGAACTGTCGACTCGACCGCTGGAGTCGCGGTTCCAGCTGGTGCGCCGTAGGTAGAGTTGCCTGCCGCGGTTAGGTTTGTGCCGGGAGGAAATTCTGCGAGATTCAACCGGTCAACCACATTGCCGTCGACGGAAATGGTTCCGTCCGAACTGATGGCTACATTTCCGGTGGGCAGCGTGATCGGGCCGAGCTGTCCCAAAACAGTGTCGCCCTCGCCGGTTACTAATTGCCCGATGCTGGAAACATGAAAACTCCCCGCTCGCGTATACAAGACTCCCTGTGCAGATTGCACGGCAAAAAATCCCGGACCTGCAATGGCCGCGTCCAGCGGATTGCCGGTTGGGGTGAGGCTGCCAGAGGTTAGATCGAGCCGGGTTCCGCTCAAGACTCCGAAATTGTTCAGGACCGCGTTCAACGGATTCGTGGTCACCATTGCGCTCCCTGCCAATAAAGAACGAAATGTCATTTGCTGGGTTCGATAACCCGACGTCGAAAGGTTTGCCAGATTATGCGTGACTAATTCCAATGCCTGCTCTTGTGCCGCGAGGCTCGCACATGCCGCGTAATAGCCGCTATCCATGAATCGCCTTCGTGCAAATCTCGATCGCGCGATTTCGGAAGCACTCGGCGTTCCACTTTTGATCACCAAGTGTGAGTCTCTAACTGTTTGGAAAAACACGCGACCGGATGCGGAAGAAGAACCTAAAATCTAGGAGTATTTTCCGGGCGGAAGTTCTTGCCGTGTCCGCAGTGCACCGCGGCAGAATCTGCCGGCCGGAATCTTCGATCGTCAAGCTTTTTCAAGGAATGCAAAGTTGTGCATCAGATATTCCTCATCGCACTCCTTTGCGGTAATCTGGGGCGTTCCGTAAGAGTGGACGAGATACCCGACATCTCGCCCTCTGAGTAGTACATCAAAGGTTGGTTTGTCGAAACGCGGTTTCTGTAATGGGGTTGCCAACTTAAGCGAAAAACCAGGAATTCATGGATCAGACAAGATCGACTGCACCCGTTCCTCCCGATCATTCTCGCGCTGCGCCAGAATCCGGCTCGAGCCACAGCAGAAAAAAATACTGGATCTGGATTGTGGTTTTCATTTTGGCCGGCCTGAGTCTGTACTGGATCTTTGCAGGCAACAATCAGAGTCAACCGGCCGCGCAAGCGACGGGCGGACGCCGCGGCTTTTCTGGACCGGTGACTCTCACCGCAGCGACGGCGACAAAAGGTGACATTGGCGTTTACCTCAACGCCATCGGGACGGTAACGGCCCTTTATACCGACTCGATCACGGCGCAAGTGACCGGCAAGATCACCGCCGTGCATTATCAGGAAGGTCAATACGTCCGCAAAGGCGAACCGCTGATCGATATCGACGCCCGCCCCTACGAAGCGCAGGTTGTTCAGGCGGAAGGTGCATTAGAGCGCGATCAGAATCTATTGGCACAGGCGCAGATGGACCTGAAGCGATATGAGGATGCCTGGGCTCGCAACGCGATACCGCGCCAGACACTTGAGGATCAACAGAAGCTCGTGCTGCAAGACGAGGGAACGGTAAAAAACGATCAGGGCACGCTGACCTACGATCAGGTGCAGGTTATCTATTGCCATATCGAGGCGCCGATTGACGGACGAGTGGGCCTGCGCCTAGTTGATCCCGGAAATCTGGTGACCGCCAACGCTACAACCACGCTGGTTGTCATTACTCAGATTCAGCCGATCACCGTGGTCGCCACGATTTCCGAAGACGATCTCGCAGAAGTGATGTCGCAGCCGCATCGTGGCATCGGTCTTGTGCTCGACGCCTGGGATCGGGCCAACGACAAGAAACTCGCAACCGGAAAAGTTATTTCGTTCGACAATCAGATCGACACGACCACCGGCACGATCAAGCTGCGCGCTTCCTACGACAACAAAAACGGCGAGCTTTATCCCAACGAATTCGTAAACACTCGCCTGTTGGTGAAGACGCTTCACGATCAAGTCCTGTTGCCCAGTTCCGCCATCCAGCACAATGGCAGCACGGCTTTCGTTTATGTCATTCAGAATGATCAGGCCAATATACGGAACGTTAAAACTGGCGTCTCTGAGGGCGGCAAGACAGCTGTCGAGGGGGTCAGCGCCGGTGAGGTTGTGGCAGATAGCAGCTTCGAGAAATTGCAGAACGGCTCGAAAGTGACGATTTCGAAAACGCCGCTGCAGATTTCAACCCCTGCCGGGGGCAATGCCCCGTGAGTCCGTCTCGCCCCTTCATCCTGCGGCCGGTTGCGACCATTCTGCTGATGGTCGCCATCCTTCTTGTGGGATTGGTGGCCTTCCGGCAGTTGCCGATCTCCGCTCTGCCGCAGGTCGACTATCCCACGATCCAAGTCCTAACGTTTTATCCCGGCGCCAGCCCGGACGTAGTTGCCACGACCATCACCGCCCCGCTCGAGCGTCAGTTCGGTGAGATGCAAGGTCTCAGCCAGATGACCTCGACCAGCGCAGGAACTGTCTCGGTCATTGTGCTGCAATTCAATTTGTCGCTCGATCTCGATGTTGCCGAGGAAGAAGTGCAATCGGCGATTAATGCGGCGCAGAGTTATTTGCCATCCGATCTTCCTGTTCCCCCCGTCTATAACAAGACCAATCCTGCCGACGCCCCGGTGCTGACTTTAGGAATTACTTCCGACAGTATTCCGTTGTCGCAGGTTGAAGACCTCGTCGACACGCGGCTAGCTCCGAAGATTTCGCAGCTCAATGGGGTGGGGCTGGTCAGCATCAGCGGCGGACAAAAGCCCGCTGTCCGCATCCAGGTGAATCCCACCAAGCTATCTTCTTACGGGATCAACCTTGAAGACGTGCGCACTGCCCTGACGCAAACCAGCGTCAACTCGGCCAAAGGCAATTTCGATGGGCCACGCCAGGATTACCAGATCGACTCTAACGATCAGATTACGGACGCACAGGGTTATAACGATATTGTCGTCGCATACCGCAACGGCGCTCCGGTTCTGCTCAAAAATGTTGCGACCGTAATCAATGGCGTAGAGAATGCGCAGCTCGCCGCGTGGATGAACCGCAAGCCCGCGATTGTCTTGAACATCCAGCGGCAGCCGGGCGCCAATACGATCAGCGTCGTCGCCAGCATCAAGAAAATCCTGCCGCAGCTCGAGGCAAATCTTCCGGCGGCCATCCAGATCACCCAGCTGACCGATCTCACGACCAGCATTCATGCCTCGGTCAATGACGTTGAATTCGAATTGATGCTGACCATCGGCCTGGTAGTGATGGTCATCTTTCTCTTTCTGCGCAGCGTTCGCGCCACCACGATTCCCAGCGTTGCCGTGCCCCTTTCGCTAATCGGCACATTCGGCGCCATGTACGCGCTCGGATACAGTCTCGACAATCTCTCCCTGATGGCGTTGACCATCTCCACCGGATTCGTGGTCGACGACGCGATCGTCATGATCGAAAACATCGCGCGCTACCTCGAAGAGGGCGAATCTCCGATGGAGGCAGCTCTCAAGGGAGCAGGACAAATCGGTTTCACGATCATGTCCTTAACGGTCTCGCTGATCGCGGTGCTGATTCCGCTGCTGTTCATGAGCGATGTGGTCGGCCGGCTTTTCCGTGAATTCGCTGTCACACTCGCGGTCACAATCATCATTTCGGCAGTTGTCTCCCTGACGTTAACCCCGATGATGTGCTCGCGCATTCTGAAACACGACCCTGAATCGCAACAGAGCCGCTGGTATCGCGCTTCGGAGCGTGCCTTTAACCGCATGATCGAGTTCTATGGCCGCACACTGAAAGTTGTTCTGCGCTATCAGACCACGACTCTTCTTATTGCGGTTGCGACGCTGGTGTTGACCATCTTTTTGTATATCGTCATCCCAAAAGGATTTTTCCCGACGCAGGATACCGGAGTCATTCAAGGCATCTCACAGGCGCCACAGGCGATTTCATTCGACGCCATGGCCAAGAAGCAGCAGGAACTTGCGGTCGTACTTCTGAACGATCCGGCAGTGGACAGTATTTCGTCATTCATCGGAGCGGATGGAACGAATACGACGCTCAACAGCGGTCGCATCGAAATCAACCTCAAGCCGATCGAAGAACGTTCTCTGAGCGCGGCCGATGTGATCCGGCGATTGCAACAAGATCTGAATAGCGTGCAGGGGATTTATCTCTATATGCAGCCGGTGCAGAACATCACGGTCGATGACCGCGTCACCCGAACACAGTACCAGTACACGCTCGAGGATCCCGATGTCGATGAACTCAATACCTGGACTGCGAAGTTTGTAGACCAGCTAAAAAAGCTCCACAGCCTGGAGGATGTCGCTACCGATCAGCAGACCGGCGGGCAAGCGGTTTCAGTGGACATTGACCGCGTTACCGCCTCGCGGCTGGGCATTGCACCAGCGACCATCGATAACACTTTGTACGATGCATACGGGCAACGGCAGATCAACACGCTTTATACACAGCTCAACCAGTATCACGTGGTCCTCGAAACTCAACCGAGCTGGAGCAAAGACCCAAATAAGTTGAGTCATTTGTATATGCAGGCGAATGCTTCCAGCAATGCAACCGGTGCGGCAGCGGCCAATTCGTTTTCCGCAAGCGGTTCAGCTTCCGCTGGATCGAATGCGACCACGACTTCGGTTTTGTACACGCCCTCGGCCGCGACGCTCCAGCCGCCGGGGACCGTACTCACGCAGACGAGCGCGAGCACGACAAGTTCACTCAATGGCGGCACTTTCGCCGGGACGACTCCCAACACCCAGGTCTCGGTGACCGGCGCGAATGCGATTCCTCTCAGCGCGTTTACTCACGTCACCAATACAACTGAGGCCCTCTCCATCAATCATCAAGGCCAGTTCCCCTCCGTAACGGTCTCATTCAACCTCGCCCCGAACGCCGCTCTTGGTACAGCGATCAGCGAGATCAATGACCTGGCGAAGAAGATCGATTTTCCTCCGAGCCTGCAGGCGGGATTTCAAGGAACCGCGGCGTCGTTTGAGAATTCTCTTTCGAATGAAGCCCTGCTGATTCTGGCAGCATTGGTTGTTGTTTATATTGTTCTCGGCGTTTTGTACGAGAGCTTCGTTCATCCCGTCACCATTCTTTCGACTTTACCCTCCGCCGGCGTTGGCGCGCTGCTGGCATTAATGCTTTTTCGCCAGGAACTCAGCGTGGTCGCAATCATCGGCATCATTCTGCTGATCGGCATCGTAAAAAAGAACGGAATCATGATCGTTGACTTCGCTCTCGAAGCGGAGCGGGAGCACGGAAAAAATTCCACCGACGCGATCTACGAAGCCAGCCTGCTGCGATTTCGGCCGATCATGATGACCACCATGGCCGCATTGCTTGGCGGTCTGCCGCTTGCGTTAGGCCGCGGCTATGGCTCGGAATTGCGCCGTCCGCTGGGCATCGCCATGGTTGGCGGTCTTCTAGTAAGCCAAGTGCTCACGCTGTATACCACTCCGGTTATCTATATTTTCTTTGACCGTCTGGCGCAGCGGTTCGGCAAGAAAGGTTCTGGTTCGGAAACGAACGGAGACGGCGCAGGAGGGCATCCGGAGCTTCCATGAGTATTTCGGAGCCATTCATTCGCCGGCCGGTCGCAACCACCTTGCTGACCATTGCAGTGGCCGTTGCCGGCGCGATTGGTTTCACTGTGCTGCCGGTTGCCCCGCTGCCGCAGGTCGATTTCCCGACGATTTCGGTGTCCGCGTCTTTGCCCGGGGGCAGCGCAGAAATCATGGCCTCCTCGGTTGCAACGCCGCTCGAAAGGCAGTTCGCGCACATCGCCGGGGTTACGGAAATGACGTCCTCCAGTTCGCTCGGTGGCACGTCGATCACCCTGCAGTTCGATCTGTCGCGAAACATTGACGGCGCTGCGCGCGATGTGGAAGCCGCAATCAATGCAGCCAGAAGTTATCTTCCGGCAAATTTGCCGGCGAATCCGACCTATCGAAAAGTGAATCCCTCCGACGCGCCGATCCTCATTCTTGGTCTCACTTCCGATAAATATCCCGCCCCTAAGGTATATGACGAAGCCTCCACGGTCATGGAACAGAAGCTCTCGCAAATTCAGGGCGTCGGTCAGGTCTTTGTCGGCGGGGGCGCGTTGCCGTCGGTGCGGGTCGAGGTAAATCCCACGAAGCTGGAAAGCCGGGGGCTGACGCTGCAGAGCATTCAGTCGGTGCTCAGCTTACAGAATTCGGACATGCCGCGGGGCAAATTCTCAAACGGTTTCGAGAGCGCCGACATTCTTACCAACGATCAGATCTCCACGGCTGCCGATTACAAACCGCTGATTATCGGATATAGCAATGGTCAGGCGGTTCACCTTTCCGACGTCGCCGAGGTCGTTGATTCTACCCAGAACCTGCGCACCGCCGGATATCTCAATGGCGTTCCCTCAGTTACGGTTATCATCTTCCGCCAGCCTGGCGCCAACATTATCCAGACGGTTGAGCGTATTCAATCACAGTTGCCGTTTCTGGAAGCTGTCCTGCCGCAGGGCATAAAAGCGACGATTGTGTTCGATCGCACGACCACGATCCGCGCTTCCGTCGACGATGTCGAGCGCACGCTGATCATTTCGGTTGTTCTCGTGGTCCTGGTGGTTTTCTTCTTTCTGCGTAACGCGCGCGCCACAGTTATTCCGAGCATCGCCGTTCCAGTCTCGCTGGTCGGCACGTTCGCAATCATGTACGTCCTCGGGTTCAGCCTGGACAACCTCTCGTTGATGGCGATGACTATCTCAACCGGGTTTGTCATCGACGATGCCATCGTTGTGATGGAGAACATAGCCCGCTATCTGGAGCAGGGCATGAAACCGTTTCAGGCGGCATTGCGCGGGGCCAAGGAGATTGGGTTCACAGTTTTTTCCATCAGCATCTCGCTGGTTGCGGTATTCATTCCGATTCTGCTCATGGGTGGGATTGTCGGCCGGCTCTTCCGCGAGTTCGCGGTGACGCTAGCCACTGCCATCCTGGTTTCAATGGTGATATCCCTCACCACCACCCCCACGATGTGTGCCCACCTTCTGAAGGCGGAAGAGCGTGCCGATCATGGGCGGCTTTATCGCTGGAGCGAGAAATTTTTTAACGGCATGCTTTCAATCTACCGTGCTTCGCTCGAGTGGGCGTTGGGCAATCCCGCATTGATCATTGTGATTCTGTTGTTCACCATCGCGCTAAACTTTTTCCTCATCGTTCGCCTGCCCAAGGGATTTTTCCCGCAGCAGGATACCGGAGCGATAGTGGGAGGCGTGCAAGGCCCGCAGGATGCGTCTTTTCCGTTTATGAATTATTCGCTCCTGCAATTAGTAAACGTGATTAAGGCCGATCCCGCGGTAGCCAACGTCAACGCTTACACCGGCGGCAACGGCGCAAGCAACGGAGGATTTATCTATATTGCCCTGAAGCCGTTGAGCGCGCGCAAAATCGGTGCTGCCCAAGTTATCAATCGCCTTCGTCCGAAGCTCAATCGCCTGCCGGTGGCATCGGCATTCCTGCAGGCGGTGCAGGATCTTCGCATCGGAGGCCGCTCCAGCAACGCGCTTTATCAGTACACGCTTCAGGGAGACAATATCGCCGATCTTGAGCACTGGGGGCCGATCCTGATGGCGAACATGCGAAAACTTACCGGTCTCCAGGACGTGAACAGCGATCAGCAAAACGGCGGCTTGCAGCAATATCTGACATTTGACCGGCTCACGGCAGCTCGTCTAGGACAGACTGCGACGTCCCTTGATAACGCGCTCTATGCCGCTTTTGGGCAGTCGGAGGTTTCCGTAATTTACACGCAATTGAACCAATATTACGTAGTTCTAGAAGTCGCGCCGAAGTATTGGCAGTCGCCGCAGGATTTGAGCTATCTCTATATAAAAAGCAACACGAACCTGAACAATGCGGCTGCCATGACCCCGATTTCCACTTTTGCCAAATCGCAAACCAATACCACTGCGCTGCAAGTGAACCACACCGGCTTATTTCCGTCCGTCACTGTGTCTTTCAACCTGGCGCCAAATATGTCAATGAGCCAGGCGACGAAAGAAGTGACCGAAATGGAGGAGCGGTTGGGAATGCCTTCAACCATTCGCGGCTTTTTTGCCGGAACGCTGGAAGCGTACCAGCAGTCGCTTTCGACTGAGCCGATGTTGGTTGCGACCGCTCTGGCTGCTGTTTATATCGTGCTTGGCATTTTGTATGAGAGCTTCATTCATCCGTTGACCATTATTTCCACGCTGCCTTCCGCCAGCGTTGGCGCCATGCTCGCGCTTCTGATTTTTCACATGGACCTCAACGTTATTTCGATCATCGGCATTGTCTTGCTTATCGGAATCGTAAAGAAAAACGCGATTATGATGATCGACTTTGCCCTCGCTGCCGAGCGCGAGGGAGGCATGAACACTCGCGACTCTATCTTCGAAGCATGTATGCTCCGCTTTCGTCCGATTCTAATGACCACCATGGCAGCGCTGTTCGGTGCACTTCCTCTTGCTTTCGGAAGTGGGATCGGCTCTGAGCTTCGCCGTCCACTCGGGATCACTATTGTCGGAGGGTTGCTTTTGAGCCAGTTGATTACGCTCTATACGACCCCGGTTGTGTATCTCGAACTGGATCGCATGCGGCTGCGTATGACTGGGAAACAAAGCGATACGCACACGCCCGGACATCCCGATGGAGCGCCCGAAAATGCCTAAGTCAAGTTCATGCTCCAGTCGTCGTATCTTCCTGTTGCTCGTTTCTGCCGTCGTGCTGGTTGTGATGCCAGCGTGCCTGCTCGGGCCCAAGTATCATCCGCCAAAGCCTGCCACTCCGGCCGCGCCGGACTACAAAGAATCCAGTGTGAATTTTCAGGATGCGGAAGGATGGAAAGTCGCTAATCCGCAAGAAACAATGCTGCGAGGCAAATGGTGGGAAATCTTTCACGAACCGGAACTGAATGCTCTGGAAGATCAGCTCGACATCAACAACCAAAACATAAAAGAATATTTCGAAAATCTGATGGAGGCGCGTGCTGTCGTCCGCGAGGCTCGCGCGCAATACTGGCCGACCGTAACGGCCAATCCGTCCTGGACACGAGCGAGAACCTCGAACAGTTTGACGAACGCGACTCAAGCCAACACTGGCCAAACGACCACGCTCATTTCGTTTCCCATAGATGCTTCTTGGGTTCCGGATCTGTGGGGAAAGATTCGCAATGAAGTTCGCGAAGCGCAGTATGCGGCGCAGGTCAGCGCAGCCGATCTCGCCGGCGAGCAACTCACGGAACAATCGAGCCTCGCCGAATACTATTTCGAAATTCGCGGCCAGGACGCGCTGCAGAAGATTCTCGACGATACCGTGGAAGCCGACCGGAAAGCCTTGGATGTAACCAAAGCGGCCTATGATACGGGAGTCGAGAACTACATTTCCGTGGTTGAAGCGCAGACTACTCTCGAGAGCGCGCAATCGCTCGCCATCAACGTGAAAGTGGCTCGCGCCCAATATGAGCACGCCATGGCGATGTTGGTCGGCAAACTAGCCACCGACTTTTCGGTTCCCGTGCGGCCGGAGCTGACCTCGCCGCCTCCAATCCCAGTTGGAGTCCCCTCCGAACTATTGCAGCGCCGTCCCGATGTCGCCGCAGCCGAGCGCACGCTTGCCGAAGCCAATGCGACCATCGGAATTGGCTACGGCGCGTTTTTCCCCGCTCTTACGCTTTCCGCTGACGGGGGCTTCGAGAGTTCCACTTTTAGGAAATGGTTTACCTGGCCGAGCCGCTTTTGGTCGATCGGCCCTTCGATTTCGCAGACTATTTTCAACGGGGGATTGTATCGCGCCGAATTGAACCAATACATCGCGACCTATAACTCCGACCTGGCGATCTACCGTCAGACAACACTTACCGCGTTCCAGCAGGTCGAGGATAATCTCGCGGCCGTCCGCCTATATTCCCAGCAGATCGAGAGACAACAAGAAGCGGTAAAGCACGCCCAGGAGTTCCTGAAGCTCGAGATGGCGCGCTACGAAACAGGAGTCGATCCCTATGTAGATGTGTTGACGGCCCAAACCACGCTGCTCTCGGATCAGCAAACCCTAGTCACGATTCAAGTTGAAGAGATGACCTCCGCCGTTGCTCTCATTGAAGCTTTGGGCGGCGGATGGGATCTATCGCAATTGCCCACGCCTTCGCAGTTGTCGCAGAAGCCGCCAAAATCTGAGACGAAGCTGCAGCAGTGAGGCTCGAATGCGCTGAACGAAAAACGAGGTACGATTGAGATTAGTAGCCCAAAAAATTGGCTCCTCGTTTTCTAAGCGAGGAGCCAGTTTCTTGTTTGGTCAAATCTGCGCCGCAAAATCCGGTTCATTATTGCTGGGGTTGGGCTGGCGGAGCCTGTCCGTTCTCATGTTGCATTCCCTCGTGGTGGTGGGCTTGCATTTCATCCCATTTCTTTTGCTGATCAGGGTCGAGTAGCGCCCGAATCTGCTCATCCGATGCCTTGTGGATGTCCATCATCTTCTCGTGTCGTTGGTCCCGCGATAGTGAGGAATCCGAGCGCAAACTCTCCATTTGTGACTGGTCCGACTTGTAAATATCCAACACTTTAGCCTGCTGATCTGCAGTCAGATTCAATCGTTTGGTCAACATGTCGGTCCGCTGCTGCGGATCCCAATGGCCGTGGCCATGTCCCATCGGAGCCATCTGGGACTGCTGGTCGTTGCTACCGTTGTCTTGTGCGATGGCGGACGGCGTGACGGTATAGACGAGCACTGCTAGCATCAGCGCGAGCAAACCACTTTTGAACATAATATTTTTCTCCTCCGTGCCTGCGACGCGGCACATCATACAAACCTAATTATCGATCTGAAGTTCCGAAAACGCTTTGGTTTTACGAACTTTTACGTAAACATGTTTTGTTTCAGTTTCCGTCTTAGAGGGTGGTCCTGCGTCTATTAAAGATCGCTCGCTTCGATTATTCCCCTTTCGAGGCGATTTACCGTTTTGGATAGCTGGCATACGGCTGTTTCTCGAAGTCCGCGAATACCTGTCATGCAATCCAAACATCTGCCGACCCTACCTCCTGTGGGGAGGAAAAGGAGTTGTTATGAGTCTTGCCATTGCCAGCGCACTTGCATCCGCATCGGTTACCGCCCCGAATTCTCCTTCGACGACGGCATTGCAACCACCGGTTCAACAACAAGCACAGCCCACGAACACTCCCACAGACACGGTGACACTCACAGAGGCGCAGCAGGTTTACAACCTTTACAACCAGGGGCAGACCGTGCCGCAAATCTCAACCAGCCTCAGCTTGCCCGTTAGCATGGTGAACAACTACTTGGGGATTACGCAGGGCGGAGGCTAGGACGACGCTGGACTTTCCGACGAGGTTGTTTCCCACGATTGGGAGCGTGAGATTGCTTCGCTCCAGCGCTGGCGCAATTCCTTGGCCTGTGAGCGAGGCATTTGTGGCTCGAAGAGGGCATGATTTTGTGGGAGCTTCGCAATTGCGGCGGCATCCTTCCATACTCCCGCTGCCATTCCGGCAAGATACGCAGCGCCGAGCGAGGTGCTTTCGGTAACTGCAGGACGCACCACGGGGACGCCGAGAATATCGGCCTGAAATTGCATGAGAGTGTTGTTTGCGGAAGCGCCGCCATCTACACGCAGTTCGCGAAGTGGACTCTGCGTGTCAGTCTGAATCGCATCGGTGAGATCGGCGACTTGATACGCGATGCTTTCAAGCGCCGCCCGAGCGATGTGTGCCGCCGTCGAGCCGCGGGTCAGTCCGAAGATAGAGCCACGGGCAAACGAATCCCAATGCGGCGCGCCAAGCCCAACGAAGGCCGGAACGAAGTAGATACCGCCATTGTCCGGCACAGAGTTGGCTAGCGCCTCGACTTCCGCCGAAGAACGAATGATCTTGAGACCGTCGCGCAGCCACTGCACAACCGCGCCACCCACAAAGACACTGCCCTCAAGTGCGTAATCGACGACGTCGCCGATCTTCCACGCGACCGTTGTGATCAGGCGATTCGTGGAGGCGATTGCGCGGGTACCGGTGTTTTGCAACAAAAAGCAGCCGGTGCCGTAGGTGTTCTTACTGAGCCCGTGAGCGGTGCAGCGCTGGCCGAAGAGCGCGGCCTGTTGATCTCCGGCGATGCCAGCGATCGGAATGCCGTTGAGTGCGGGAACTCCGCTGACCTCCCCATAGATCCCGCTCGAGCTTCGGACTTCGGGAAGCATGGAGGCAGGAACGCGGAAAAGTGCGAGAAGATCCTCGTCCCATTTGCCCGTGTGAATATTGAAGAGCATGGTACGAGAGGCATTGCTGGGGTCCGTGATGTGCAAGCGGCCGCTTGTTAATTTCCAGATCAACCAGCTATCGACCGTGCCGAAGGCGAGTTGCCCGGCTTCGGCAAGCTGCCGCGCCCCAGAAACATTTTCCAATATCCAGAAGATTTTGGATGCGGAGAAGTAAGGATCGATGACTAAACCAGTGTGCTTCTGAATGAAAGTTTCGTGGCCTTGTAATTTGAGATCACGGCAGAAATCGGCGGTGCGGCGATCCTGCCAGACAATCGCGTTGTAGATGGGCGTCCCGGTGGCGCGGTTCCAAACGACCGTGGTTTCACGCTGGTTGGTGATGCCGATTGCTTTGACATCGCGGGCCACCAAATTCGCCTTCGACAGCGCCTCGATCGCAACTGCAATTTGAGATGCTGCAATTTCCTCCGGGTCGTGCTCCACCCATCCTGGCTGGGGAAAAATTTGCCTAAACTCGCGTTGCGCAACAGAAACGACTCTGCCGCGATCATCGAATAAAAGAGCGCGCGAGCTGGTTGTGCCCTGATCGAGTGAAAGAACGTAACTCATGAAAGCCCTTGCCCCTGAGAAACCGAAATGTTTACGACGAGCGAGAAGCGCACAGAAACCGCCGAATGCCGAAATCATAGACCGCAGCACCCACAAGACCGCCAAGCAGAGGTGCAACCACCGGGATCCACCATACGCGGGAGCCGTCTGTGAGGCCATTGCTTTTGAATCCAGCCAGCACAGTGAAAAGGCGCGGACCAAAATCGCGCGCCGGATTGATTGGATATCCGTGCATACCGCCGAAACTCATGCCAATGGCCACGACCACTAAGCCGATCATCGCCGGCGCGAGGTTGGCTCCGGGAGGCATATTGAACTCGTCGATGATCGCGAATACCAGCAGCACCAGCAGGCCGGTGCCGATCACTTGATCGAGAAATCCCGCTTGCGGCCACGCCGGGAAGGAGGGAAAGGTTGTGAAGATGCTGGCTGTCTTTTCCAGTTGCGGATCGACTTGGCGAAATGCGGGAAGATAGTTGCGATAAACCAGTGCCGCGGCGAAGAACGCTCCCGCTGTTTGCGCGACGGAATAAGGAATCACTTTGCGCCAAGGAAAGCCGCGAAAGACGGCGAAGGCAAGTGTCACAGCCGGATTGAGATGGCCTCCCGAGACCTTCCCGGCCACATAGATGCCCATGGTGACCGCCAATCCCCAGCCCAGAGTGATGTTGGTATAGCCACCGTGAACTGTCGTGCCCGGGGCCGAGGGGAACAGCACCACCATGGCGACAACGCCGGTACCGAACAGGATGAGAACGAAGGTTCCGAGAAATTCGGCGATCAATTCGGCGAGCAACGTGGGCTTGAAGTTCATGCGGCGCAGCTCCTGAACGACTTTTGGCCGCCAGTAGTCTACCAAGGATTGCCGCCGGGCTCTGCGTTTCACTGTCCGGCCTCACTCCGCTCTCGATCGGGTACCAAAGGCATTCCAGGCCAAATTTCTTCTTGACAGGCCAGACATGGGCTGTAAGATGGAGAATATTTATTCATTGACATGAATAAATATGCATAATGAATAAAACACTGCGGCAGAGAGCGATTCTCGAGGCACTGGGATCGGGCCCGATCGCGAGCCAGGAAGATCTGCAACGGGCGCTGCGCAAGCGGGGTTTCCGTGTAGGGCAGGCAACGCTCTCGCGCGACATCCGAGATTTGAGCTTGATCAAGACAGCGGAGGGATATTCGCTGCCTCAGGGGGAAGTGGCTGCTGCGCTGGCCTTGCCCCCGGTGAAGAGGTTGGCGCGGGAGTTTGTGCTGGATGTGCGTCCGGCGCAGAACCTGCTGGTGGTGAAAACGATTATCGGCAGCGCTCAACCGGTGGCTGCGGCGCTCGACGAACAGGAGTGGGACGAAGTGGTGGGAACGATTGCCGGCGATGACGCGATTTTGATTGTGTGTCCCGATAAAGAGGCGGCGAAAAAAGTCGCGACGCGGATCGAGGGGATGCTGGGCTGATGGCGGCGAAATTGAAGACAGCCATTTTCGGCGCAACGGGATACTCGGGGCTGGAACTGGTTCGGATACTCGAACGGCACCCTCGCGTCGAAAAGCCCGTGCTGTTGCGGCGCCCGGGCGACAGTTCGGCCAACAGTAGGACCGGCGACGCCGGGACCACTCCGAACGATCTTGCAGAAATATTTCCGGAATTGTCGGGAAATGGTGGATATCCGCTGCGGGCTATGTCGTGGTCGGAATTGAAACGGCAGGGCATCGAACTAGTCTTTCTGGCGACGCCGCATGAAGTGTCGCGGGCGCTAGTTCCCGAAGCGATTGTGCAGGGATTGCGAGTCATCGACTTGAGCGGCGCCTGGCGCCTCAAGCATGAGCGGCATCGCGCAGTTTATGGATTCGAGGATGTGGACTCGGCGATGGCCGCAATGCTGATGGAGCGGGCAGTTTACGGGTTGCCGGAACTGAATGCGGATTGCATCAGAAAGGCGCAATTGGTGGCGAATCCAGGCTGCTATGCCACTTCGGTGATTCTCGCGCTGGTTCCGTTGCTTTCGGCGGGCGTCGTCGATCGCGAGCACGGAATTATTTCGGATTCGAAGTCAGGAGTTTCGGGTGCCGGTAAATCTCCTACGCCTCGCACACATTTTGCTGCGGTCGCGGATAACCTCTCGGCCTACTCCATTTTTGAGCACCGGCACTTGGGAGAGATTACGGAGCAGTTGGGATTGGACGATGAGCAACTGACTTTCACTCCCCATCTGTTGCCGATTCCACGCGGAATTCTGTCGACGGTTTATGTGCGACTGAACCGTGCGATGACTGTCGCCGAAGTGGACGACTGCCTGCGCGACTTTTATGCGGGACGCAGATGGGTGAGGGTTTTCCCCACTCAAAAGCTGCCGCAGTTGCAGTTCTCGTTGCATACGAATTATTGCGATCTCGGGTTTCGATTAGCGGAAGATGGCCAGCGTCTGATCATGATCTCGTGCCTTGACAACCTCATGAAAGGCGCAGCCGGGCAGGTCGTTCAAAACATGAATTGGATGTACGGCTGGGATGAGGGGGAGGGTTTGCATTGATCGTCGTCGTGAAAATCGGGGGAAAGGCCATCGAAGATGCTGCGCTGCTTCGCAAGTGTGCGAAAGCAGTGGTGGAGCTGGCACAGGACGGACATCGCGTCGCCGTCGTGCATGGAGGAGGCGGTTCTCTCACTCAAGTCTTGGAGCGTCTAGGCAAGAAAAGCGAGTTCATCGATGGCTTGCGAGTGACTGATGCTGAAACCCGGGACACAGCTCTGATGGTGCTGGCTGGGGTCGTGAACAAGAAGATGGTTGCCGCAATTCAGGCCGCTGGAATGCCGGCGATCGGATTTTGCGGAGGGGATGGCATGACTTTTCGTGCTCGCAAGAAATTTGTTCATGGAAAGGATCTGGGATTCGTCGGCGAGATTTGTTTCGCTGAGCCTTGCTGGATTGAGGCGCTGTGGGCGCAGGGAGGAATTCCAGTCATGGCGTCAATGGCGCTCGGAGCCGACGGCGAGTTCTACAACGTGAACGCAGATGAAATGGCAGCATCGTGCGCCGTTGCCTGCCATGCAAATACCTTGATCTTTCTGACCGATGTGCCGGGAGTGAAGAATGCGACCGGCGGCGTCATGGCATGGCTCTCGACGAATCAGGCGGCGGGGTTGGCGGCTGACTCGATCGTTAGTGGCGGGATGTTGCCCAAGCTGCAGGCTTGCGCCCTGGCGCTGAAGCAGGGAGTGGGGCGAGTGCGAATCCTGCCGGCCAGCGAGGCTGAGTTGTTGCCGCGGTTTTATCTCGAGAAGTTGGAGTGTGGAACGGAGGTTGTCTGTTCATGAGTTCATCCGCAGTGGCGGCGGGAAAATCTGCGCTCCAATCAAAGGCGGTGTGCAACAGCACGCCCGTCCGGACGTTCTGGTGTTCCGATGTGGTTTCGACTCGGGATCTCGGACCAGAAGGCGTGCGGGCGGTTTTGGATCTGGCAGAGATTATGAAGGCGAGGCCCGCGGACTTTCGGACCTCGATTGCTGGCCGGCAAATGGTGATGTTCTTCGAAAAGCCATCCTTACGAACGCGCCTCACTTTTGAATCCGGCATGACGGCTTTGGGTGGGACTGCGATGTTCGTAGATCAGAGGCAGGAGCGACTCGATGCCCGCGAGAAGCTCAGCGATATAGCTCATAACCTTGAGCGATGGGTGGATGTGATCGTTTTGCGCACGTTTTCGCAAGAAACGATCGCAAGAATGGCCGAGCACGCTTCGGTACCGGTGATCAACGCGCTGAGCGATGTGGAGCACCCTTGCCAGGCACTCGCCGATTTTCTAACGCTCCGGGAGCAGTTTGGCGATCTGAAAAATATTCGGCTTGCATACGTGGGCGATGGAAATAATGTGGCGCACTCCCTGCTGCTGACAACTGCGTGCCTGGGGTCGTCGATTCGCGTGGCGACCCCAGCGGGCTACGAACCGTCCGCTGAAATCGTCGACGCGGCTCTTGAGATCGCCAAAGAAACTGGAGCGCAGATCGAGTTGATGAATGATCCGCACGCAGCGGTCGCTCGAGTAGACGCGGTTTATACAGATGCCTGGGTGAGCATGGGGCAGGAAAACGAAACGCTGAAGCGGGAGACGACTTTCCCGCCCTATCAGGTGAATGCAGGGCTCATGGCGAAAGCTGCGCCCCATGCGGTATTCATGCACTGCCTTCCCGCGCATCGCGGTCTGGAAGTGACCGATGAGGTCATGGATTCCGAACACTCAGTGATCTTTGAGCAGGCGGAAAATCGCCTGCATGTACAGAAAGCGATTCTTTATTTATTGCTGGGCGGCGGAGATCGCCGGCCCTCGAGGAGTGCTCATGCCTGAGAAAGTAGTGCTTGCTTACAGCGGCGGTTTGGATACCTCGATCATTATTCCGTGGCTGAAGGAAAACTATGCATGCAACGTGATTGCGATGGTCGCCGACGTAGGTCAAGGTGACGATATCGAAGCGGTGGTGGAAAAGGCTTATAAGACCGGCGCAAGCAAGGTCGTAATTGAGGATTTGCGCGAAGAATTCCTGACCGATTACGTGTTTCCTGCATTGCAGGCTGGCGCAGTCTACGAGGATAAGTATTTGCTCGGAACATCGCTGGCACGGCCCGTGATCGCCAAGCATCAGGTGGATGTTGCGTTGCGCGAGGGCGCGACGACACTGGCACACGGGTGCACCGGCAAAGGAAATGATCAGGTCCGATTTGAATTGGCGTATCAGGCGCTGGCGCCTGAACTGAAAGTGATTGCGCCCTGGCGCGAGTGGACATTGAAGTCGCGCGAGGATTGCCTCGATTATGCAGAACAGCACGGGATTTCGGTGGCGGCGAGCCGCGAGAAAATTCACAGCCGCGACAAGAATCTGTGGCACTTGAGCCATGAAGGCGGAGAGTTGGAGGACGCTGGCAACGCTCCTCTTGATTCGACCTGGCAGATGACGCGGTCGCCGAAAGAGGCTCCGGATAAGGATGAAACCGTCACGATCGGATTTGAAGGAGGCGTGCCGGTTTCAGTCGGCGGAATGAGATTGGATCCGATCTCCCTGGTCGAATTGCTGAATGAGATCGGCGCGCGCAACGCGATCGGCCGCGTGGATCTGGTGGAGAACCGGTTTGTGGGAATCAAATCGCGCGGATGTTATGAAACTCCCGGCGGAACGCTATTGATTGCCGCGCATCGCGAACTTGAGGCGCTCTGCCTGGAGCGCGAACTCGCGCATTTCAAGCAGCAGGTAGGTCTGAAATATGCCGAGCTTGTCTACTTCGGCCAGTGGTTTACTCCCCTGCGCGAGGCTCTCGATGCGTTTGTTGCGACGACGCAAAAAGAGATTACAGGAAGCGTGATGTTGTCTCTGTACAAAGGCAACATTTCCGTAGTCAGCCGCGAGTCGGACCACTCGCTTTACCGCACCGATCTTTCTTCCTTCACCATGGGCGATAACTACGATCAGAAAGACGCGGCGGGATTCATCCGCATCCTGGGTCTGCCTTCACGAACGCGTCCCCGCACGCGTGTGGAGGTTGCACGATGAAGATGTGGGCGGGACGGTTCCGGCAGCGGCTGGATCCGGAATTTGAACGCTGGCAACGGTCTTTTGAATTCGACTGGCGGCTGCTGAAATACGAACTTCAGGCGAGCGCGGCTCACGCGAAGGCGCTCAGGAGTGCGGGAGTGTTGTCGGCGGAGGAACTCATCAGCATTCTCGAAGGTTTGCAGCAGATCGATTCCGTCAATACGGCCGACGACGATGAAGCCGAAGATGTGCATCATTTTGTGGAGAAGGCACTCGTAGCAAGAATCGGCGAAGTCGGATACAAGCTGCACAGCGGGCGCAGCAGAAATGAACAGATCGCCACGGACCTGCGGTTGTATGTGCGAGCGGCGATTGATCAGCTTAGAAGCGAATTGGCTGACGTGTGCAGTGCGTTTATTGATCGGGCGGAGCAGGCGTGCAGCGCGGCCATGCCGTCCTTCACGCACCTGCAGCATGCCGAGCCGGTGTTGGTGGGGCATTGGCTGCTGGCGTACGTCGAAATGTTTTTGCGCGACGCTGAGCGGCTGGCCGATTGCGGGAAGCGAGTGAACTTGTGCCCTCTGGGTTCCGGAGCAGTCGCGGGCGCAACCCTGCCTCTGGATCGAGCATTCATGGCGAGCGAACTGGAGTTCGATGCTCCCACCGCAAACAGCATCGACGCCACGAGCGACCGGGATTTTGTCATCGAGTTTGTGAATACCCTTTCTTTGCTGGGATTGCATTTGAGCCGATGGGCGGAGGAGATGATTCTTTTTTCGTCCAAGGAGTTTGCTTTCGTGCAACTGCCTGAATCTTATTCGACCGGCAGCAGCGCCATGCCGCA
>JASHNX010000322.1 GCA_030041415.1 Candidatus Sulfotelmatobacter sp. | reverse complement strand
AATCCAGTCCTCGGGATATCCGTCGCTTTCGGGGCGGGTCTTGGCTCCGTGTAAATGTACGACGGTGCGGACCGCGGGTTTGTCGGCCTCGGCTCCGTGAATAGTCTGGTCAATCGGAAGGAAATGTTGGTTGGGCAGCCCGTTTACCCACTCGACGAATAGCGGCTTGCCGGTGCGTGTTTCGAATGTAGGACCCGGCGCTGATGGCCCGAAGCTCCAGAAAGTGGTGGGCTTTAGATCGCGGTGAACTCTGCTGCGAATCGCCTGCGCATGAACGCGGTAAAAAGGGACGCGCGCCTTGGCGTCGGCAGGACTGGGCCGAAATCCGTGAGGCTGCGCAATTTCCGGGATCGGAAGCGGATCGACAAACTGCGCCAGAGTATTGACGTCGAGCGCCACAGGCATGACGGCTGACTGGTGCGCCATCGCATTCAGCAGGCCGCCTTTAGCAGCCGACAGCGTGGCCGCCAGTACCCCCGACCGTTGCAGAAACTTTCGTCTCGTAATCACCAATTACCTTTTTCTGCCATCTGAGCATACAACAACGGCAAGGCCGTGAGATTGTCCCACTCGCCTTGCCGCTGTCGTTAATCGCTATTTCACACTAGCGAAGTGTTCTTAGTTTTCAGGTTCGCCCGTGCTTGGATTGAGGATGTAGGGCGTGGTGCTGATGGTCTGGTTGAAATCGAACAAGGAACTGATCGAATCTGCGACTCCATCATACGAACCTTGCCCGATCCGTTGACTCCCAAGCCAATTGTCCTCGATGAAGCGAATGACCGAGGATTGGTCTGTGACCGAGTGATCTACGAAGTTGTGCTGTGCCCAAGGCGAGATAACGAGCAGCGGTTGACGCGGACCGTATCCGCACCGGCCTTGCGCGTGCAGAGTTGCCGGATTGATGCCGGGCAGCGCATTGGCGCCACTGCCGCAGTTTCCCGGACCGGTGAGAGCATCGGCGGTGGTGTTCGATCCATTTACGATTGTGCCAAGCTGATGGTCATACCAGCCGTCGGAATCGTCATAGAGCACGATTAACGCGGTGCTGGACCACGACGGCAGGCCCTGCAGGAAGTTGGCGACTTTCACCACGAATTGCTGCTCATCCAAGGGATCGGAATTTCCCGGATGGGCGTCTTGAATGGCAATGGCTTTCAGGAAGCTTACCGCCGGGAAATTGCCGGCAGAAACCGCGTTAAAGAAGTCATTGACGTCATAATCGTGATTGGCGGCATCGCCCGAGAATCCGATGGTCTGAAGTGATTTGGGGCGGGCATGGGTTGGATTTGAGGTGGAAGCGTAATACTGGAACGGAGTGTGATGCGGGACGTAATCATTCTGCGGTCCACCGGTCACTATCGGCGAACTCGACGAGCGGTTGCACCCGGTCGTGCCGTTCGAATTTACGGTTCCCAGGTTAAATCCGCCTCCGAACCATCCCCAGGTGATCCCGGCGGCGTTGAGCAGGTCGCCAATATTCTGGCCACCCATCTGCGCCGTTTCCGAACCGGAGCAAACATCGCCGTACGGGTCAGGATCGCCGATTACGGTCAATCCGCCGTTTCCGTCCCCGATGTAGGCGCCCGTGCCGCCAGTGTATTTCACGACACCGTTCGTCTGGCCCGAAATCAGGTTGATGGCGCCGACCGTGGAAGGACCAAAGTCGCTGCTGTAGGAGTTGTCGCTCATCGCGAAGTGTTGGGCATAATTCCACAAGGCGGTCGTCGAGTTACCGTCGTAGTACCCCATCACCAAACCGGTCGTCAGCACTGGTTGTTTGCCGAGTTGGTTGGGTGGAGGACCGGCGGAGCCCGTATTCAACGGGAATAAATCCATCGCCCCACCGTCGAAAGCCTGTTGCTCCGGCGTGTAGTCGTGACTCATATCTTGTGTGTACGCTTGCGAGCGATCCAAGCGGAAGGGATTGGCAGCGCCGGCTCCATTGGCTGAGTTCAAGTTTGGATTTCTAGTCAGCAGCGCGGTGCTTAAGCCGTCGACGGTGGGCGTATTTGGAAGCGCGGTAAAAGGCGGCTCACCCGCAGGATTCAGGGCGTTCGGATACGTACCGAAATAGTGGTCGAACGACTGATTTTCCCCGAAGATGATCACAATATGCTGAATTGGCGTGGTTGTCTTCACAGTTGCGGCGGAGGCTGCTGGCGTGCTGATTGGCCCCGCCACAATAATGGCGACGAGACACAAAGACAACAGTTGACGCATAGATTTTTGTCCTTTCCAGACTTGCAGTGAGGGAATACCCACAAGGGTGAAAGGAATGCTATGCAACGAAAGTTAAAGGGACATTACGGGAATATTAAAAATTGTAAGCGACGGACCAGCTTTAGAGGCACGTCGCCGCAGGTTGAAAAATTCAACAGGTTCTCAAACAGGAGGAGCAAACATGGCTGGAAGACGAGATCCGCACTCGCCAAGCCAGAAGTCGGGTTCGGGGAAGTTGCTCGTGTCGTCGGGATCGCCGTTCGAGCCGAGGATCGGCTTTTCACGAGCCGTGAGGGTGGGACAGATCGTCGCTGTCTCTGGTACCGCGCCCATCGCGGCAGACGGAAGTGTCGCCTGTCGCGGCGACCTCTACGGCCAAACGAAGCGCTGCCTTGAAATCATCGCCAACGCGGTCAGGGATGCTGGCTTATCCCTCGACTCTGTGGTGCGGACGCGGATCATGTTGACCGATGTCTCGCAATGGGAGGCCGCTGCTCGCGCGCACGGCGAGGTTTTCGGTGCAATCCGGCCTGCCAGCACCTTCGTGGAAGTGAAGGGCTTCATCAATCGCGAATGGCTGGTTGAGGTTGAGGCGGATTGCGTTGCAGCCCGCTGAGACATTTCAATCACGGGCCTCTAGCACGCCGGTTCATGTTTCTCGCCGACGCAGAAGTATGCAGTTCGCTACGACGGGCAAACCGGGAGCCACGCAACCGCTACGACACTAGCTCTATTCGCCTGATCGAGTAAGATTTTTTGAGGCTCACATAGCATGTGCGCCACGGGTTTCCCGACTTCAGCCAGAGATTGGCAGGCTGGTTGAGGTACGGCAATGGCCCTGGCTAGGGGAAGTCCTTGATCGGTCTTCGAGGGTAGAGCGCTTGGAGATAAGAAGCGATCAGCAGGCCCGCAGCGAATCCAAAACGCGGCTCGTTGAGCAAATCAAGATTCATTTGAATGCGGGCGACCATTCTCGCGCCCTGGATTTGCTGCGAGGCACCGGTGCCGAATTTCCCAACGACACGGAGCTGTCCGAACTGGAGAAGCGGGCGCACGACGGCATGAAGCGCAACGCTGAAGCTCAACGCCTTATCACCGAAAGCCAGGAATTGTTCGCGCAGGGGAAATCTGCCGAAGCCATCGAGCTGTTGCGCAAAGCGTACGAACTCGACAAGAACAACTCCCTCGCCCGTTCTATCCTGGCCAATGCTCTGGTGGAGCATGCGAATTCCATTGCCGAGACCGACTGGCTGGAAGCCGAGAAGCTGACCAATCAGGCGCTCGCCCTAAATCCGGCACATCCCACGGCCAAGACAATTTTCAGCTTAATCGTAGAGCTGAAGAAAACAAGCCCGGTAGAGGATTGGGTCGCGCGAGCGCGAAAGCTGCAGTCCTCGGGCGATCTATTCGCAGCCTTGGCCTGGGTCGCAGAAGGATTGGCGGTTCATCCTGACGATCCTAAGTTGCTTCAGATCCAGGACACCATCCACCGCGACCAAGGCGCTCGGCGTCGCCAGGCCCGCCGCGTTGACTTGGAAGCTCTGCGGCGCATGGAGCCTGAAATCGCCGCTGCTGTCGACGATGCTGCAAGACAAGTGTTGGCCGCACGCATACAGGGAGTGGTCGCCAAATATTGGACAGACGGCGAAATCCTGGCCGTCGCCAATGGCCTTCTACATCGGCTGGGATTGGTCGCTCCGGAGAGTTCAGCCACGCCGCAACGCGGCACAGGCGCGGCCCTTATTTTTCACGTCCCACGCGTCAGCACTCCCAAGTCTTCACCCGCCGATGCGGGCCAGACTCCGCCAAGCCAAATTCCGCCAAGCGCAGCTACTCCGACTCAGGTTTCATCCGGAACTATTCCGACCACCAGTGCTTCGCCGAGCGAGGTTCCGCCGAGCAAGGCTTTGCCAAGCCAAAGTCCGGCCAGCACACTTCCGCCAAGCATAGTGGCCGCGGTGAAAGCCGTAACCACTCGGCCATCGCCCCAACCGCCCGTGTCGCAAGCTGCAACCGTTGCCTCCGTCGAACCCTTCACGCCTGCGACCAAGGTTGCACCTCGTTCATCCGCGGCAAAACAGCCGACGAGGTCGAACCCCATAAAGCTGGCCGTCATCTTCGCCGCCGCGATCGGCCTGTGCGCAGCGACCTTCCTCTTGACGCGAAGGCACTATGCGCAGCCACTAGTCGATTCAGTAAAGAACAACTCCCCGGCCGCAACCGTTCCTGCCGTTTCTGCTCCGGCGATATCCACTCCAGTTGCCTCGACTTCCCCCGCGTCCGCTCCCACCGACACGGCAGTCTCAGCATCGACTCCCGAACCATCCACGCCTGCTTTAACTGCTTCCCCCAGCGGTGCCGTGGCTGCAAAAGTCGCGACTGATAACCGGGCCGCCGCCGACTCGGGTCACAGCTTCGGCACACTCCTGGTCGTTACCGGTCAAGACAACGCAAGAGTTCTTCTCAACGGAAAGCTTCAGCAACAACTCACTCAAGCCGGCCAGTTGCGCATACCGAATCTCGATGTCCGGGACTACGTAGTGCAAGTTTCCAAAAGCGGTTTCCAGGATCCTCCCCAGCAAGAAATTCGCATTCGTAAAGGCGAACTGACCAGGCTCGTCTTCAACCTCCAACCTCAACCACCACCCCAGCCGCACCTCGCGTCGCTGACGATCGAGGGTGGCGCTCCCGGAACCACGGTTCTCGTCGATCAAACCTTCGTTGGCACCATTCAGCCTGATGGCAAGCTTTCTGTCTCCACCGTGAATCCGGGAGACCATACTGTGGAACTACGCAAAGAGCGATTCAAGCCACGGCAGTTTAAGGAACACTTTGTTGTAGGAGGAGCAATATCTCTTGCGGCTGCAGATGCCGCGCTGGAGGCCGCTCCCGGAGAATTAAAAATCAACTTTGTGCCCGCCGACGCCAAAGTCGCAATTGTGAAAGGTAATTCTCTGACCATGGTAAGCAACGGCGTCCCGCTCAATCTTGCGGCGGGCACATACACTCTAACGGCGCGAACGGCCGACCGGTTCGCGCGCTCGTCCACGCTCGAGGTTCTCGCCGGCCAATCGAAGACTCTGGATTTGTCTCTCGCTCCGGCCGGTATGTCGAAGTGGGAGGATCCAGGCGCGTGGAAGCAGGAGAGAGATTCTTTCATTCGCAAAGGAGGGGAGTTCGTCCTTTACGGAGCTGTTCCTGTCTCGGGTACCTTTGTCTTTTCCGCGATGCCCAAGGGGCACATTCTTCAGTGGGTGGTTGGCTACACCGACCCTAGGAATTACATCCTCCTTCAAATTGACGACAACAACTTCGATCGCAGTATTATTCGCAACGGGGAGAAAACGAACGAGGTCAAGATTCCCAACAGAGGCGACAAGAAAGGTTTCCGCACGCTTCGCATCCGCGTCAGCCCCACTGAGCTCGTCCACGAGATCAAGGACGGCGACAATTGGACCGTTGTGGATCACTGGACGCAGGCCGGCGCCAATTTTGCCGCAGGCAAGTTTGGGTTTTATATCCCCGGCAACGACCAGGTAGAACTTTCCAGCTTCGACTACTACGCTGACTTGAGCATCCGCTAGCAGTCTTCAATTTCTACGAACGTTATGAAGATCGTGCAAACACCTCGACTACTGGGGAAGCGGTCGACAGGAACTTGGATGAACGAAGAGTGTCGCATCTTGCGCGCCCAAAACGACATTCTTATAACGAATGATCGGGCCGCGGTCGCCGGGAACCACAAATTCAATCTTTATGGGAAAGCCGTGCAGATCTTCCGCTTCCCAGAATCTCATCTTCTGCGCGTTGGCCAGTATCGGTGACGAGACAGTAACCTCTTCAATCAGACACGAGTGGCCGTCGACGGTCTCTTTTCCCCCGGACGTGCGTGTCACGGTAGCGTCCGCTTTGCCGGCGATATAAAAGGGGATGGCACGAATATAAGGATGATCGTCATGGATGCAGCGGGATCTTACGATTCCGTAGCTCTCGCCTGAGCCCAGGTCCGTGATGAAGTAGGCGTGTCCACCCGGTTCCTCCATTCTTATCTGGCCGCGATGCCGGTAGATGTGGCCTTGTGAAGTGCCTTCGCCTGGCTCCGCTCTGCTGCCGGCCATGACGGCGGAGAAATCCTGAAATAAATCGAGCGGATAAACGGCAACTGGGACTGTATCTGCGGTTTGCCCAGCCGCACTCTTTCCCGAAGGGCCAGAGTCAGAGACGTGACCTTGACCCGGCGTATCCGATTGGTTGCCAGCCTGCGCGAGCAGGGGTGTCGCGACGCAGATAAACAACCAGAGGATCGCGTTCGCCCATCGAACCATTTCATTACTCTCATTCAAATAATGAAGTCATTCTCAAACCAGGAGGTGACTACGCACGGTCTGCGAAGGAATTGTCGAGAAGGCCACGCCGTCAGCCAGCGCGGCCTTTTACCCGAGGAGAAACAAACTGGCTCTACTGCAAATCGAATGTGTCTTCTGCATTCGCATTGTCGTTGCCCAGTAGCTTTGTGGTGAAACCGAAATTTTGGAGAGCGGCCGTGCCTCCGAAGTTGGTGTAAAGTGCCCATCCATACACGTCATTTTCTATTTCCGCTGAACTGGAAGGCCTCAGTTTGCTTATGTAGTACTCGGAGCAGCCGCAGGCGCCCATGTAACCTCCTTGCTGATCGTAGGTGTTGTCGGCGAAAGTCGCGACCGGCCCGGTAACTGCCAGGCCCGAGGCAGGTGAAATGTTCACCGCGGTCCCTGCCATTGTCCCGTTGAGTCCGGGTTCGTTGAAGCAGGTCTGAGATCCGGGCGCCGATATGAAGTGCGTCCCCGTAACGATGGAGTTTGCTTCAATGGTGAGTTGCTCGTAGTCGCAATACTGCGTTTGCTTATCGTGACCGAGAAATCCGAGCTTGACGGTCGTTTGTCCGAAGGCGGCGCTGCAACTGAGAACCAGAACAGCGAAGATGGTTGAACTCGTCGATTTCATCGTAAGACCTCCGGCGAGCATGAGACCAGGCGTCATACCCGGAGTTGTCACGCCGATGTCAAAAGTTTGAAAACTGGTGAATCACATTCAGCTGACGGAGGGTCGCCAGAAATGTAAAAGGGCTTTGCCTGTGCCGTACTCCCTCCCAGATCTCTGGCTCTTCCACGGGCTCGGGTCAGGCGAAAACAGCATGGGCAGTCGATGAAGGGCAACGCGGCAGGCAACCGGCAGAAAAAAAAGACACCCAATTCACGCATTCCTGCAGATCCATTCAACGGTACGACCGCGGTTGCCAACAGCGGAGGACGAAGATTCAAAATCAACCGATCGTTTGGCCCAGTATCTTTCCCTCTTGGCACCACGTTGGGTGGTGAGGGCGGCGTCAACCTCCTTGGAATTACCGACCTCATTGGTGAAGTCTTCAGTAGTCCAACTCCCGTCCGACAACTGGTCGACAGCGTTTGTGCTGCTGACCAAAGTTCACTCAGTCAGTCGACCTCAGCAAAATGACTCTCAGGAGTCACGCTCTTGCGCAGCCGTGGCATAGCTGCCGTGCACGGACCGCTGCCTTCCTGTCAGGCGCTCACCCTTGTTTCTGTAATCAACAGAAACCGCACATGGCACATAAATGGTGGTTACTTCCTATTACTAGCTTCGAGTTGGTTGGCACGTTGTTGCAATTGTGGGGGGAGGGGTAACACCGTAATCTCAAATCATGAAGTCCACCCCCAAAGCTGGCGTGCTGATCCAGAAAGCTCAAATGGCTCCTCGCGTCCTTCCTTTGGCAAATCGAGAGAGGAACGCAATGAAATCATTCACTTGGCTAGTATTTATCATTCTTGCAGCCATCCAGCTTTCATTCGCTAAGGAACTGCCAAACGCCCCGAGCGCGTCCGAATCGTCCAGTTCGATGATGGAGCCATTTACTCCGGTTACTCCAGTTACTGTAACTAGGGTAACGTCGGCAAACTCATTGACGACCACTAACCAGGTGGAAACCCACATCGTCGATAAGAAATTTATTGGTTTGGCCATCATTTCTACCGGCAGCACATTCTCCGATTCATATACGACCTTGTTCGCCCGCGATAACTGGCTTGCTCATCGTACTGGCGTTTGCAACGAGGAAGTCGAGTCAGCCTATCTCTACGGTAAGCATCCGACAGTTGGCCGGACTTATGCGGTTGCGTCAGTTAAGAGTGTCGGGTCGCTCGCGGCCGCCTACGTTCTGCGCAAGCATCACAGCAAGCTCTGGAGCCTGCCGCTGGTCGGAAACTCGGTAATCAGCCTGCAGGGCGTAACCCAGAACATGATCAACTGCAACTAAGTCCGCACTTAACTAACCTGCTACAGTGCTCTGTCTCGGCCCAGTCAGCGTCTTTCCTTCGTTCCCAGACTTACGGCAAGGCTAATTTCCAAGAAAGACTGCAGTGACAGAATTCCTTGCTCAGGCCCGCGCCACTTCGCTCATTAACGCCATCAGATTTCCTTCCGAGTCGCGGAAGAATGTCATCCACAGATCGTGCGACGGCATCTTCGCAATTACGTGCGGTTCGTCTTCGAATCGTACGCCGCTCTCTTTGAGTTTCGCGAAGGCCGCTTGAATATCGGGAACGGAAAAATACAGGATCGAGCTGAGATGATCGAACTCCGGCTTCTCGGCGCGGTCGAGCATCAACCGCACGCCGCCACAGTCGAAGAATGCAAGGCCCGGCGGAGCTTTGAACAGCAGCTTTAGCCCGAGAATACCCTCGTAAAAGGCGGCCGCACGCTCAACATCCTTCACATTGACAGCAATTTGACCCAGGCGAGTGATTCCGATTCCGGTCGCAGTCGCAGACATCGTTGACCTCTTTTCGTAAATTAGTTAGCATAGCTAACTATAATCGATGGCAAAAGTCAAGCAGGATTCTGCGCAGCTGTGGGGGCAGTCGCTGAGGACCGCCGATCAGCTGCATTCCGCGGCCATTCATTTGCTAAGGCGGCTGCGCACGCAGGATTTGCGTTCAAGCGTCGGCCCGGCGCAACTTTCTGCCCTCTCGGTGCTGGTTTTTGCTGGTCCCAGAACGCTTGGGGAACTAGCTTCTGCAGAGCAGGTGAAGCCGCCTACGATGAGCCGCATCGTCGCCGGGCTCAAACGCAGCCGTTTAATTGAGGTCTCCCGCGATACGGAGGACGCGCGTCGCATGCAGATTCGTGCGACTGCAAAGGGAGCGCGGCTTCTTCAAAAAGGAAGACGGCGGCGCATAGAATATCTCGCGGCAAATCTAGCATCGTTGACCGGCGACGAACTTGCGCAGCTCGCGATTGCCGCCGCAAGCCTGGAACGAGTGTTGAGGAATTGGACTTGAAGCGGAGACACGGTTTGCACGCTTTTAGGGATGCATCCCGGCTTGGCTCTTATGCCCAGTCGGAAATGAAGCTTTCGGTTCCACTGGCTGCGTTTTCCTTCCGGGCACGATTCTGGCGTTTTTTGGGGGCATCCTCGCGGTGTTCTCCCTGCGCCGAACCCAATTGCACGACACAGGCCTCCTCATCCATCTCTGCCGCCAGTTCCGAGGCAAATTCAAATAACTTTTTACGGGTTCGTTCGGCCTCCCGTTTGGCCGCGGCCTTTTGTGCGGCGTACATGGCGTCGAGTTGAGCGTTGGGATTCACTTGGTTCGGGTGTACGTGCATGATGTACTCCTGGATGGGCTTAATCTGTGGAAAGGCCCCAGTTTGAAATCCACCGTGCCAAGTCTGGTTTGGCAGATTGAGGTCCCTTCCTTACTTCCTAATGCAATCCCCCTGCCGAACCCCAACAGTAAAGCCGCGGCTACTCTTACGTGCACGCTTTGCCGCTTCCAGTTTAGAATTTTGCCCGTAACCGAAAACCGGAGAACCTGCAAAAGCTCCGGACTCGATCTGGATCAAGGCATCACGGACAAAACGACATGTACCCATTCCAAACAAGGACCCAGGCTTCGCTTTGCCTCTGACGCGGCGTAAATTTGCCCAATCGGCCTTCGCCGCAGGAGCTATCGCAGCGCTGCCATCTGTGTTCTCCGGCTGTAGTGTTTCGTCCAAGGCCGCTGGAACGGTCCGCTCGGCCGCGGGCGCAAGGGCGAAACCCGCGCAAGATGAGGATTCGTCTCCAATTTCTTTTCCAAAGAATTTTTTCTGGGGCGCGGCTACCGCGGCTTACCAGATCGAAGGCGCATGGAACCTAGATGGCAAAGCCGAATCCATCTGGGACCGCTTTGTGCGCATCCCAGGCAAGATCAAGAACGGAGAGACAGGCGACGTGGCTTGTGACTCCTACCACCGCTGGCGTGAAGATATCGCCCTCTTGCAGGCCATGAATTTGAACAGCTATCGCTTTTCGATTTCCTGGCCGCGCATTCAACCGAACGGCCCCGGTGCACCGAACCCGAAAAGCGTCGATTATTACAATCGCCTCATCGATGCGCTACTCGAGCTCCACATCCGCCCGCTCGTAACTCTTTACCATTGGGATCTACCGCAAAGTCTAGAAGAATCCGGCGGCTGGCCCAATCGCGATACGGCCAACCGCTTCGCCGACTACGCGGAAATCTGCGCGCGTGCGTTCGGCGACCGGGTTGCCGACTGGGTGTTGTTTAACGAGCCTCTTGGTTTTACTTACCGCGGCTATCTCGAAGGGGCACACGCTCCCGGCCGTTCCAGCCTGTTCGATTTTTTGCGCGCAACCCACGTGGTAAACCTGGCCCAGGGAGCGGGCTTCCGGGCATTGAAGAGCGGGCATTCTTCTGCTCGCGTGGGCACCGCCTTCAGCATGTCTTCCTGCGAGCCCGCGACCGACTCCGAAGAAGACAAGCTCGCGGCAGAGCGGGCTCACGCGCTGACCAATCTATGGTTTCTCGAAACCGCGATCAACGGCCGCTATCCAGAGGCTCTGGCATTTCTGCCGGAAACTTTAATGGGAATCAAAGCGGGAGATTTCGAGAAAATGCGCGCGCCGCTCGATTTCATCGGCATCAATCTCTACTACCGTACGATCGCGTCTTCAACTGGCATTCTGGAGCGGGTTGCGAGCCCGCAGGATTGGCTGTTTCCAGTGAAGATGAGGGGCGGCGACGAAGTCCCGAAAACCGATGCCGGATGGGAAGTGTGGCCGCAGGCAATGTACGACGTGATCATGCGGATCACCCGCGATTACCACCACCCGCAGATCGAAATTACGGAAAGCGGCTGCGCTTACAATGACGTCCCTAATCCGGATGGTATGATTCGGGACACTCACCGCATTGAATATCAGCGGCAGTACCTTGGCGCAGTATCACGTGCCATTTCCCAAGGTGCCGACGTGCGCGGCTACCATGCCTGGAGCTTGATGGATAATTTCGAGTGGTCGGAGGGTTTCAGTCAGCGATTCGGCCTGGCCTATGTGGATTTCAAAACCCAGCAGCGCACGATAAAGGAATCAGGGCGCTGGTATGGAAAGGTTGCCGCGGAAAACGGTATTGCGGGTTAACGTCCAGAGGCGAGCGCGATCACTTTTGCTGCATCACCAACTGTCCATCCTGCACTTTCACATCACCGACATAATCCGGAAGCTTCATCCGGTCGCGCTGCTCGGCAAGCTTTTTCTGCAACGCCGGATTCACCAGCGAAACCGGCACGCTCAAATCGCCCACTTTAAATTCCGTCGGATCGAACGTCGCGTATCCTTCTTTCGACCCGAGATGGCCTGAAACCGTAACCCAGACATCCTTGCCCGCAATCTCGGTGAGAAATTGCCCGTGGACCACGTCGCCGTCGAAGCTCACATGCTGATCTTTGATCGCGGGTTCACCGCTTCCCACGTTCGAATCAGGCGAGAGCCCACTGGCCGCGGCGCCTCCTCCGACTGACCCCAGCGCCTGCGCCAGCACGGCGCTGATTTCATCGGAATTGACCCGCACTTCGGTTTTTTGCGCAGCAGCGGATGAACCAGGCAGTTCGATGTTCCGCTGCGGATCGGTGGCCGATAGCGCCCCCGCATTATTTTCGGTGTTTACTGACTCGATCGGTTCTGCCGTGGGAGCCGCTTGCACGGCAGGCCGTCGTTGCTGCGCCGCCTCCAGCGTTTCCATCTTCTTGTCGAACGACTCGGCGTTGGCCGCAATCGCCGCCGGACTTTGCGGCCGCGCCACTGGAGCCGGCTTTTTTAGCACCAGGAAAATAGCTACCAGCGAGGCGATTAACGTGGCAATGCTGATAATGCGGTCGATTTTCAGTTTCATGAACCCGCTCAAACGGTCGGCCCGGACACACAGGCCCGGCATGATCGTAGCGGGAATGTCAGGAGGGAATCAGATGGCAGAAGTCATAGTGCGGCGTGGTACTTCGGTCACTGCATGACAACACACTTACGTAGTTGCGTTTGCAAAGCGCCGTCAAAAACTACCCAAGCCTTTTCACAATCAACTCATTCACCACCTGCGGATTTGCCTGGCCTTTCGAAGCTTTCATAACCTGGCCCACAAAAAATCCTAGCACCGTCTTTTTCCCGGCGCGGTATTGTTCCACTTGCTTCGGATTTGCCGCAACGATCTCATCAACGATCTTCTCCAGCGCCGACGTATCGCTCGACTGCTGTGGACGTCCCTCCTGCTCATATACGTCAGGGAAATCCTTCCTACGTTCAAAGCTGAGATCGTAAAGGTCCTTCAACATCTTGCCGGAGATCGCGCCGCTCTCCACCAGGTCGGCTGACATCGCAATGCCCTTCATCGAAATCGGAGACTGCTCGATCTCCAGGCCCAACGCCTTGAGCCGACCCAACAATTCACCTTGCACCAGGTTGGCGACTCGCTTGGGATTCTTCGCAGCTTTCGCTGCCTGTTCGAACTGATCGGCTAGCGATTTCGAGACCGTCAGCACCTGTGCGTCATATTCGGTCACCCCAAAATCTTTCACCAACCGCGCCCGCCGCGCCTCGGGCAACTCCGGGAGACTTTGCGCGATCTCGGCCTTCCATCTTTCGTCGACCACCAGCGGCAGCAAATCCGGTTCAGGAAAATAACGGTAATCGTGCGCCTGCTCCTTTGAGCGCATGCTGTAGGTCTTGCCTTCATGCGAGTTATAAAGCCGCGTCTCTTGTGTAATCGTGCTGCCCGATTCGATCACATCGATCTGCCGGGCGATCTCATACTCGAGTGCGTCGCGAATGAAACGGAACGAATTCACGTTTTTGATTTCCGTTTTTGTTCCGAGTTGTTTTTGCCCTCGC
>JASHNX010000005.1 GCA_030041415.1 Candidatus Sulfotelmatobacter sp. | reverse complement strand
GGCAGCACGCGCCGCCAGTGGTCGGTGAGCCGCTGGTAGCCGCGGAAATACGACACCAGCTCGACGCCCCCGGTTGGAAAGGCCAGGGTAGGTTGAAAGTGAGTTTGATGGATCGATAGTGCCGTATCGATTGCGGCTCGGCGGCAGTGGATGATCGTTGCGCGCGGAAATGCCACGTGAATCAGCCCGGCCCAGAGAAAGTTGAACGGCATCTTGTCGGTTACTCGCGTTGCCTTCGGCGCGATCGTGCGCAGCAGGTGGAGATAGTCTGCCGCCGCCCTGTGCAGGAACTCCGACAGGTTGAACGGCTTCTCATTCCCGGGCACATTGGAGAGGTGCCATGCCGCGCCGCGGTCGTTCCAGAAATTTAACTCGGCACCTGCGCCGACCTCGGGATGCATGGAGATGATCTGCTCGACAAGAGTTGTACCGGACCGTGGCATGCCGACGATCAGCACCGGGGTCGCATCGCCGCCGCGAAGTTCGGGCGCCTGCGCGATGTATTCGGGTGTGCAGCGCGCAATCAATCGATCGATTTCACTTGAGAACTGAGCCGCATCGAATGATGAGAATCGGCGGCGCACGGAGTCTGCGGCGTCGAAATGCTGCATGGCCAGGCCGTAGTCCCCTAGGTCTTCGGCTGCCTTGCCGATCGCGAGGTGAAGCCGCTGAAGTTGCCCCGCTTCGAGTCCCGGCGTGGACAGAGCGGTTTGCATTGCTTGAACCAGGCCATGGTCATTGCTCGTGATTGGGCGGCACCGCACGAGTTCGTAATAACTTCCCGCCAGCTGTGGCGCGATTGCGATCGCGCGCTCGAAGCATGCGCGGGCCTCCGCGAAACGGCCAAGTTCCGATCGCAAATTGCCAAGCTGGTCATAGGCCATGGCATTTTTTGGTTCAGCGACCAGCGTTTCTCGCAACACCTGTTCGGCTTCCTGATTGCGGTTCTCTATCAACAACGCCCGCGCCTTGCCGAGGCGGGCGAAGCCCGTCCTCCCGCCGGCGGCCGCCGCGCGGCGGAAACAGCCGATCGCCCCATCGCGATGGCCCAGCGTGTAGCACAAAGCGCCAGCGCGGAACCACGCCTCGGTCAAGGAAGGGAGCAGTTTCGTGGCGCGGTCATATGCAGCGATTGCCTCACCCATGTTGCCCGCCTTCTCAAGAGCGATTCCCAGGCGGAAGTGCGCATCTGGGTAGGCTGGTTTGGCGGCGATGGCCCGTTGCAAGGCGGCGATTGCATCCGTTGTCCGGCCGACCTCGAGGCAGGCGAGACCGAGATCGTGCTGGATGGCGGCGTTGAACGGCTGGAGCAAAGCTGCATCGCGCAAAGGCGCGATGGCATCAGCTGGTCGCCCCGCCCTGAGCGATTCAGTGGCCAACGCAAGCAGAGGAGCCAGTTGCTGCCGGGGGGCTGGATTTGACGACTCGGACATAGGCTGAAGAAACTCTTGCGCGGACATCGGAATCGCCAGCGCAATTGTCACCCTATCACGATCAGCCAACGATGAGAATCTTGCTGCTCGATCGTTTCTGGGGCGGCGAGTTCATGTTTGCTTCTGCAGAAGCACAGATCACTCTCCCATCGCCATTCAATTCGGATTACTATTACCAATCCTGTCCGCTGTCGGTATTCGGTTTTACGTGCTTCCATCGGAAGCATAAGAACGTTCTGTGTCCGTGGGGCGAACGGAGGAAGAATGGTCGGGAGATCGGTCCTGAAGGTACTGGTTGCGATCGCAATACTAGTGGCTGCCGCGCCGACTTGGGCTCAAGAGGTCGGGCCAGGTTATGACATCGAAATGAGCCGCATGATTCCGATGCGAGACGGTGTCCAGCTCGAGGCCTGGATTTTCAAGCCTTCCCACTTAAAGGGCAAAGCGCCGACTGTTCTGACCCTGACCCAGTACGAGATCGATGGTGTCCACCGTGGCAGCGTCACCGCCTATACCCGGCGGGGTTACGTTTTCGTTGATGTGTATGTGCGCGGGCGAGGCCGCTCGGGCGGCGTAAAGAGCGACAATCTGGGTCTGCAGGTGGGGCGCGACGGCTACGACGCGGTGGAGTGGATCGCGGCCCAGCCTTGGAGCGATGGGCATGTCGTGATGTTTGGAGGTTCGTTCGTTGGCATGACGCAATGGCGAACCGCTGCCCAGCACCCTCCCCATCTCGCCGCCATCGCACCTTACGTGCCCATCTATCCGGGGTGGGATGTGCCTAATACAAATGGAATTCCGCAAGCGTGGTCAGCGGTGATCATGGGCTACACATCCGGCCGCTCGCTGAATGCGGGATTCGTTGCAAACCAAAACTACTGGGCGGGAAAGATGCTCGAACAGTACGCGGCCTATCGTCCTTTCCGGGAATTGGACGACGCCATCGGGATTGCTCAGGACGATTGGTGGATGACCGATGATCACGGCCAAAAGCTCTCGTTCATGAAAATGTGGCTCGATCACGTAGGCGACGAAGCCTTCAATCTGGCGGCGGAACCGAAAGCCCAAGACTTAGCTCGCATGGATTTCCCGGTACTAACTGCAACCGGTTATTTCGACAATGACCAGCCGGGGGCATTGCATTACTATCGCGGCCACGTCAAGAATGCTCCCGCGGCAGCTGTGAACCAGCACTATCTCGTGATCGGTCCCTGGGACCATGTTGGCACGCAGAAACTTGCATCGCATTCATGGTCAAGGGTACAGAACCGGTGACGGTAGAAGATGTCGTGAACCACTTCGATCACGTCCGTGACTTGGTGGGAATCGAGCACGTGGGACTCGGGTCGGACGCCGGCATCGAGAGCAATGATCTGGGAGATCCCAAGATACTCAAGGACATGCTGACGAAAGCCGACCCGCGGTATCACGTTCATGGAACACACGAAGTAGTCGCTGGCCTCGAAGGACAAAAGCGAGTCTACGATCTCACCGCTGCTTTCATCCGGCGCGGATACACCGATGAGCAAATCCGCCTGGTGCTAGGCCGGAACTGGCGCAGAGTGCTGGGAGAAATCTGGCATGCCTGACACCATCGTGGCGACCTGGGTTCGACCGGTACAACTTCATGAATCCGGCTCCTAACTTTCCCAAACCTTCATCGCCGCTTGGTCCGGTCGCGACCTTGCCTTTGTACAAATCTCTACCGTCGACATAGAAGTTCAGGGATGGATTCTTGTTTTTCATATGGTTCGAGACAATGCGTCAGCCGTTTTTGGAACGAAATATGGTCATGCGAATGTAAAGCCGAGTAGGGGTTCCTCTCCGTTAGAGTTGCCTTTCAAAAAGAAGCAAGTCCATCAAGCTCGGACTTATGAATGACGGTTGCATTACCATGATGCTGGTTGTATCAATGAAGAGGCCAACCCGGAGCGACCAACACGTTCGTGAGGAGAGCCGCTATGGCCATTCATAGCAAAGAAGAGATTTTTTCCAACCTTGATGACGATGTTTTTGGAACCGGCTTTCTTCCTCATCCTCTGCCAAAGTATCGATTGCCCAAACACGAGACCGATCCAACGGCCGCGTACCAACTGGTGCACGATGAATTATTGCTGGATGGGAACTCGCGGCAGAATGTGGCTACATTCTGCCAAACCTGGGTAGAGCCGGAAATCCGCAAACTCATGGACGAGTGCCTCGACAAGAACATGATCGACAAGGACGAGTATCCGCAGATGGCAGAGCTTGAAAAGCGCTGCGTTCATATGCTGGCGGATCTGTGGAACTCGCCTGATGCTGAAAACTCGATGGGATGTTCGACCACAGGTTCGAGTGAAGCTGCCATGCTGGGTGGCCTCGCGATGAAATGGAGATGGCGCAAGCGCCGCGAGCGGGCGGGATTGCCAAGCGATAAGCCCAACCTGATATGCGGCCCGGCGCAGATTTGCTGGCACAAGTTCGCGCGCTATTTCGACGTAGAGCTTCGCCAGATTCCATGCGAAGGCCAGCGGCTGATGATGACCCCTGAGGAGGCCCTGAAACGTTGCGATGAAAATACGATTGGAGTGGTGGCGACACTGGGCCTGACCTATACCCTGCAGTACGAACCGGTACATGCGGTTGCCACCGCATTGGACGACTTGGAAGAAGAACGCGGACTCGACATACCGATTCACGTTGACGCCGCCAGCGGCGGGTTCGTCGCTCCTTTTATTCACCCTACTGTGAACTGGGATTTTCGCCTTTCGCGAGTAAAGTCGATCAATGCGTCGGGACACAAATTCGGCTTGGCGCCGCTCGGTTGCGGCTGGGCCATCTGGCGAGAAGCCGCGGACCTGCCCGGAGATCTGATTTTTAAGGTGAAGTACTTGGGTGGGAACATGCCGACATTTGCTCTCAACTTCTCGCGTCCCGGCGGCCAGATCGCATCGCAGTATTACAACCTGATCCGCCTGGGACGTGAGGGCTATAAGAAGATTACCCAGGGCTGCGCCGAGGTTGGCACATGGTTCGCAGACCAGATCAAAAAGCTGGAAGTGTTCGATCTTATCTACGACGGCCGCGGCGGAGTCCCGGGCTGTACCTGGACGATCCGGAAAAATGACGAACTCGGGTTCACGCTATATGATTTGGCAGACCGCTTGCGCGTCAAGGGGTGGCAGGTTCCGGCATATCCCATGCCGGCCAATCGAACTGATCTGATAGTGCAACGCGTCCTGGCTCGCCTTGGCCTGAGCCGCGATCTCGCCGGACTGCTGTATGAAGACCTGGAGCGCGCGGTCCGGTACTTCGAAAAAAATCCCACCTCCGGCTCTCTCACTCGTAAGAGCGCGGGCGGTTATCATCACAACTAATCCCGTCGTCGCAAGATGCCTTGAAGCAGGTGAGCCGAAGGGTAGTCATTCAGCCTCTGTCCTTTGTGGTGTCTTCCACAGGTAGGCATCGCAGCGCTGTCGCACATTCCGGCGAACTCAAAGTGGGTCGCCTCAAGATGTGACTAGACGCCTTTGCGACCCGCGTCTAAGCTCCCTTCGTCGTCATCAACCGAAGGAGGTCAGGACAATGGCGGACCAAGAGAGCGAACTGGAACTGGAACTCGAAGACGAATTCGAGGGCGAACTCGAGGGCGAGGACGAGGGCGAAAGCGAAGAGTTTCTCGGCGGCATACTCGGTGAAGCGGAAGACGAGAGCGAGGACGAACTCGAAGACGAGGGTGAGAGCGAAGAGTTCCTCGGTGGACTGCTCGGAGAGAGCGAAGACTTCCTGGGTGGCATCCTTGGAGAGAGCGAAGACTTTCTCGGAGGCATTCTCGGAGAAGGCGAGGATGAGTTCGAAGACGAAAGCGAGCAGTTCCTTGGCAGTCTTATGAAAAAAGCACTGCCCGTCCTAAAGAAAGTTGCCAAGGTCGCAGCACCGATCGTAGGCACGGCCATTGGCGGCCCCATTGGCGGCAAGCTGGGATCGATGGCTGCCGGTGCGTTAGGCGAAGGCGAATTCGAAGAGGAAGCCGAAGACGAATTTGAGGACGAAGCGGAATCCGAAACCGCCAGTGAGATTGCCACTCATCCGCTAACCCACAACGAGGCCATGGCGGAAATGATGGCGGAAGCCGCGTCGGTTGAGTCCCGCGAGGGTGAAGCTGAAGCCATGGCCGGGGCTGCCGCGGTCACCGTGATCTCGCCAAAAGATCGCCGAGCCCTGCGCCGCATCCTGCCCCATCTCACGCGCGGTACAGCGATTCTCACCCGCATTCTCCGGCGCCGGCGCAGCACGCGGGCGGCAGTTCGTGCCGTACCCACCATCATGCGCCGAACTGTAAAGAGCCTGAAGCGGCAAGCTGCCAAAGGAAAAAAGATCACTCGCCGGCGAGCAGCGCGGACCGCCGCCAGACAGATCCGTCGCGTGCTCGGTAATCCCAAGGCAGCGATTACTGCGATCCGGCGCAACCGGAGGGTAAGCCGCGCCTACAAGCGTCCGCGCCACTTGCGCCGGCGTTTTGCCGCGCGTCGCCGCCGCAGCGCTGTTATCTAGATAGAACCGTCCCCCAAGTTCGATCATTCTTAGCAGGAGGAATCCGTCATGGCATATGAAAGTGAGCTGGAAGCCGAACTCGAAGACGAATTCGAAGCTGAACTCGAAGACGAGGCGGAAGACGAACTGGAAAGCGAAGATTTTCTCGGAGACTTGCTGGGAGAAAGCGAAGACTTTCTCGGAGACATCCTCGGAGAAGGTGAAGGGGAGGATTTTCTCGGGAGCATCCTCGGCGAGAGCGAAGACGAATTCGAGAGTGAAGACGAATTCGAGGATGAGTTCGAGGACGAGATCAGCCCGATCCGTAAGATCTATCCAGACGCTGTGATGGAACACTTGGGCGAACTGGCTGTGGAGTCGGAAAGCGAAGACGAAGCCGCCGAGCACTTCCTACCTTTGGTTGGAATGGCTGCCAGCAAGCTGCTTCCAGTGGTGGCTAAGGCGATCGCGCCCAAGGCAAAGCGCGCTCTTCCCAAGATCGCCAAAGTGCTGACCAAAGCCACTCCCAGCTTGACGCGAGGCATCGGCAAAGTTGCGAAAGTTCTTCACCGGCATCCCCAGACACGGCACCTGCTCCGCGTGGTGCCGGGTATCGCCAGGCGCACTGTGGGCACTATCGCTCACAGGGCGGCGCGTGGAGGCCACATCACACCGCACACCGCTGTACGTACTCTAGCGAAACAGGCTCACCGCGTGCTGGGCACGCCACAGCGCCGAGCTCAGGCGCTTCGTCGTCACAACCACCTGGAGCGCAGGTTCCATAGTCGCGTCGGACGCGGCTTCGCTCGTCCGCACGTTCATTATGGCCGCCGTTACGGCCGCGGTTGGAGACTTCGCGGTGGACTGGCGCCACGGATGGCAGGAGGCGTGAACCGGGCCCGTCTTCGCGCAATGGGCGCGGGGAGAGTCGGGGGTCGTCCTGTCACGCACGGACGCGTAACAGCCGCGCGCGGTCCGAGCGGACAGGCCGCGCATTGTGGCTGCTGCTGCGGATGCTGCGGACGATAAATCAACGAACCCAAAACTTTTCCTTCAAGGTGCGAGACGATGGCGACACTGCCCGAAACTCTGCCAGAAACAACCATGCGGGTGAAGCGGCCTCCGCGCAAACGGCTGAAAGCCGTTGCCGGAACCGCCCCCGTATTGTTGCCCTGGTTGCGGGCGCAATCGATCAATGTAACGCGTCATGCCGCCGCACTCCGCCCCTTCAAGCGAGAGGAGTTTGGCAACGGGCCGGCGGCGCCGTCGGAAGGTCATATTCAGGTCGTGAACCAGCTGATTACCAAGCTGCGACGTGGCCTGCTGAAGATGTCAGAGAAAGTTCACGACTCGATCGCAACGGCTAGCGAGAAACCGAGCTCGCCGCGCTTGCAGGATGTGGTGGCGAGAAAGGACAGAGCTCATCACTGGGTGCAGGGAATCGAGAAGATCTGGGATTTTTATTTCGAGCTCTTCGGCCAACGCCAGGGGCAATACGGGAATTGGCTTTTGAGTTGCGATCGCATCGCCATGGATTGTTATCAGGCTGCTTATACGGGATTGGGTGTGGCCAGGTCGGTGCCTGCGCCCCCGCCGTTCTGTTATATGAAGACGGGATTTGCGCCGGCCACGATTCGCCGGGGCATGCGCATGAGGAGACTCGGCAAACAGATGAATCCCTTCGCGCTGGTGCAGTTGCCCTATCACCGCCTGGTGAATCCGTGGACTCTGGGTGCGGTAATGCACGAGGTCAGCCACAATCTGCAGAACGATCTGGGGCTGAGCAAGGACGTTCCTCGCCAGGTTGGCCTGCAACTGTTAAAGGCGAACATGGGACGTTCTGTTTCGCAGGTATGGGTACGATGGAACCGTGAAATGTTCGCCGATATGAGCGCGGTTCTGCTGGGCGGACCGGAGGTGGTTGGGTCGTTAATGGATGTGATTGGGCGAGCGCCGGCGGCGGTGTTTGGATTCAATCCGAGGGGGCCGCACCCTACACCGTACTTGCGCTTGCTGATTAGCAGCGAAATGTTGCGCCGAATGGGTTTTACCAAGGAAGCGGAACAATATGCGCGGGCCTGGGCGCGAATTTATCCCAACCCGCGGGCCGGATCAATTCCAAAGAAAGTCGTCGCAACGTTTCCCAAAGCCTGCGCTGTCGCGGTGGATGCCATGTGTTTTCGGCCTTATCCTTCGCTGGGAAACAAGAGCCTGTCCCAGGTGATCCGCTTCGAGAAGAAGGATCAGGCAATGATTGAAGAGTCGGCCAAGCGGATGGCGGCGGGAGTCGACCCGGGAATTATCCCCGAGCGATTTCTGATTGGCGCGGCGCGCGTAGCATTGAATCGCCGCATGGCGCGGCCGGGAGTTATCACCAAGAATTTTTACCACGAGCTGGTGAGGAGATAGTCGTGGCATTGGAAGCGACATTTCGGCATCTCTCAGTCTGCTTGCATCATCTGCACGATGCGCTAAACGCGCTGCAGGTTACGATGGGAGATAAACCGCCCGACGATGAATCCGCTCTCGCCGATGGCTTGGAAACTGTAGTGCTCGACCTGATGGGAACGCTGCACGAAATGCGGAAGGCAGGGCTGAATGCGCGCAAGGCAGCGGGCCATCCTTTGGATTTGGACAAGGCGCGGCGGTCGCTCACTACTTGCCAGGAGCGCTTCCACCGCATCGAGCAGCAGTTCACCTCGGATCTGCTGGCGTACGAGAAATTGAGAGAGCTGGCAAGACTGGGCAAGGAGCGGCGAGCCTGGCTGCACTGGTCGACGGCCGTCAAGCAGGGAATTGAGCAATGCCAGCCTCCGCTCGAGTTGACCAGTGCGGCTCTGGCGGCCTGCTGGCAGGAACTGGCCGAGCGGCTGGGAACGACGAACATCTCGGTCCAGTCGACCAATGTGGGCCAGCAGATTCGCGTGCCTCGATCTCGCGCGGAGGATTTGGAAGCGGAAGGCGTAACTTGAACAGCCGCAGAGTTGGGCGTCAAATTGGCGTATCGGGCAACCGGCGCCTTGTATCAACCGCAGACCGGAACACCGAATGACCGTCGCGGAAGGAGACCGACCATGCCTCAGCCTGTAAAGGAAGTAGTGCCTCTAACAGTGACGGATTGCGTCGTGACGAATAATTCGATCACGATTACGTTCTCTGATGCGGTGAATGTGGCAACCTCTGGAACCCCGTATTCGCACAGTGCATTGAATCCCGCGAATTATACGGTTTTTGATCCGGGCTCAGCGGATTTCAGCACACAGCCGCCAAAGAAGATCCCGCCCGCTCTACTGAGTGGTGGCAAGGGTGTTCCCAGCAGCGGCAATACAATCGTTACGTTAACCTTCCTGGCGGCTGAGTTCAAAGACGGCGACTGGGTAAATATCGTAGTCCAAAACGTGCAGGGAGTAGCGGAACCCGGCGGTCCGAAGCCTGCGTCGCTGGAAGGCAACTTTGCCATGATCGTCCGTCAAGTGGCGGGGACGGGTCCGGTGGCGAGAATGACTCGGGACGTGGAGGATGCGATCTCCTATCCCATTCTTACGGAGGAAGTGTCTTATCCGCCGGCGGTGACGTCGAGACCTGGTCCGGGAGCCGGCGGTGGAGTCCCTTTCGGCGGCGTTTCTGGACAAGGACTCGGTGAGATCGCTTCGAGAGCTATCGGCAGCGCCCTGGGATGGAAACCAAACCCATCCGACGCCAAAGGATTCATCGGCGCACTCACGCAGTCATTCGATCTCAAAGAGGTCGAGGGACACATCGAGTCGAAGTGGAACGCTCGCAGCTACACGGTGCAAACCGATCTGTCGGGAGTGATCTCAGGCGCGCAGGCCAGCCTCTATACTCGCGCAAAAGTCGCTCAGGATAATTGTCTGCCCTTGCTCGATGGATTGTATCCGCTGAATCCCACCGCCGATCCTGAGTATGTGACGGCGTTGCGCGACATGGCAAAGAGCCAGATCGTCGAAATCGTCAAGCAATTCGGCGTGGTTCCCCCTTCCATCCTGAGGGTCAACACTTATTTCACAATTCTTCTGGGAAACCGAGTATCTAGCGGCACGTCCAGCTCGGGCTTTCGGGTCATTCCAGAATCCGGTGTAATAACCGATCCCGACCAGATCGGGGGCACGCTTGGAAGCCTCAGGGATATCTACGGCATTTTCTTCCAGCAGAACAACCAGGACAATCCCTTCTCGAACTCGGTTGATGATGAAGCGGATATCACGAACTTTCGCGTGATTTCAGACTATATGACTGGGCTGCTGCAGAGCTGGCTGGCCAATTACCAGTACTTTATGTTGAGTCCGTCCAGCCTCCCGGCTTTCCTGGGAACGCAGCTGGTACTGATCTCGCGGCAACTTGGAGTAATCGCTGAAACGGTGAACGAGGTGCGCTTTGCGCTCGATTCTGTATTCATCGGACCCAACGAGCGCCAGACGTTGCTGCTTGTCTTCCAGGACGCCTTTGGTCTGCCGGCTATGTATTTGGAAGATGTGCTGGTGGAGATTGAAACCTCAGTCAGTGACGAACTGCCACGTCTCATTAAGGATGGTGGCCGGCTCGCCATAAACAACAACCTGCTGCCCGTGGTGCAAACGCTCATGAACCTGATTCAGGGCACGAAGGATCCGCAGAACATAGATGCGGTGCCGGATGGCTTCAGCACCGCCCGCGTGCGGCACGCCCTGGATGATCTTAGCGATCAAATGACCCAACTGTTTACTCTGGGCCAGCAGGTCGGCATGAATGTCCCAACCCCCGCCGCGATGTTGAAGGCCATCGCAGGGTAAGTCACTGCGAAACTTGGCAATTGGCCGGTGGCTGTGTGCGGAGCAGTATGACGAAATAGTAGGAAGCATTCACGCTCCAGGCATGGTGAACGAGGAGGCGCATCGATGTCTACACAAAAGGATTATCAGAGCTTATATGACCGCATAGCAGCACTGCGGGAACAGGTGGCGAGCCAGCTTTCGTCCGACCTGGTCTCGAATCCACAGCTCGCCGATGCGATCACCAAGCAGATTGATGACATGCTGGCCTCCGCGGTGGCCGCCGATAGCAAAACGGCGCCACCAGCCGATCAGGGCCTTGCATCCCTGATCGGCATTGGCCCGGAAGCGGCGAAAGAACTCGGCACCACGCGCATTCCGCCTGGGGTAGAGCCTTACGACGAGACCATCACCTCCGAGCGAATCATGGCGGTTGGAGATATGTACTATCTCTGGCAGCATGAAAAAATTGGGGTCTTCCGCGCGGTGCAGAAATTGCAGGAGTTGTTCAAGGCAGGAACGGTACGGCTGTCCGCGGGCCCTGGCGCGTTCGCCCTGTATCAGTTCGATCGCCGGGATGTTCTCCGCTACACCAAGAAAGATCGCTTATCGGCTTACAAGCGAATTTTCGGGTATGGTGGCGCACCGGTTCCCACGGGCTCTCGCGCGAATACCGACTTCCACAAATTGTTCTCTCACTTCGTTCACCAGGTAACTTTGTTCTGGCGCGATAAGCGCATTTCCGATGTGATTCGTGAACGCGCTTATGATCCCAGCTTCGGTTCCGTTGCCATTGTGCGCCGCGCCGGTCTGGATTTGCGCAACAACCTCAAATGGTTGTCCTTCGGCCACCTGAACGTGCTGCGCGTGGAGGTGATGCAGTTGCTTGAAGAGGCATTCAAGATCCTCGGCTCTCCCGACGTCAAACGCCTGTTTGGCGCGGACAGCCATTGGGATGTATTGGAAGAAATACTGATTCGTTACCACAATGAGCGCCTGGTCACTTCGCCGCGTCAGCGCATGGGAGTTACTGGACGCGAAGTTTTGCGCTGGCTGGCACAACCGCATATTTTGCAGACCACAAGGGCGCAGTTCGAAACCTTGTTGCTTGAGATTGCCGAACAATCCGAGGAGTGGCTGACCAGTGCGCAAGCCATGGGTCTTAGCAAGCGAACAGGGGCGCATCGTGTGTTGCCCTGGGATCAGACTCAACCGACGCCAGTGAAGGCAAACGGCCGGCAGAAAGCGGGAGTTTCTCCACAGCGGGAGCCGGCCCGAGAGTTCGAGTTTGAAGTCTGACCGGGAGCCTCGTTTCAGCGCGAGCAACTGGGCTCGCGCTGGCCGCGCGAAAGCGAGCGAACCGCTAACCGGGGATGCGTTCCCCGGCAGGGCTTGACTCGCCGCTCACATCCACTAGCAACCACGGGGATTTATGGGCGTGAACTACCGCCGTCTGCTACGCGAACTGGAACTAGACCTCCTGCATGAGGATGAACTGGGCCGCGAGTTTGAAGGGGAACTCGCTTCTATGCTCGATCGGGAGTCGGAAAACCCTCTCCCCACCCCGGTGATTTCTCTAAAGAGCGTGACGGTCTCCGGACGCCCTGCGGCATTCTCTAAGGCAGGTTCCGGCTTCCAGGCATTAGTCTGCGATCCCTTTCCGTATCCGCAATGCTACCTCAACATCTATGGAAACATCCTCGTTGAAGAGAGCGGCGCAAGGCGTCCATTTACCGCGGCCGACCGCACCGTGTGGCAACCAGTTAGCGCCTTCAATCAGGTTTATACGCGGCGCGGCGTGAGCGTGAGCACGAGCCTTAACCTCGAAGCGCACGTCGCAGCTGACGGGAGCTTCACCACAGAATCCCAGCTAGCGGTCGACCCCGGCACTGCCCGCATTCGTGTCCTAATAAATTTAGATTTTCGATCGGGCAAGCGGATCACGACCGAGGCGATTATTCAGTACAGCCCTTTGGAATGTTTTCTCACATTCATTGGCGACTGGGAGACACGCCAGGAGCCTTGGCGGACCAGCCCTCCGTGTCGCGATGCGGTCACGCGGTTGGAGTTTCTCTCAGCAACCCGCAAGATGTTCCAGCCTACGACAAACAAGGACGGCGCCCCACCGAGTCCCGGTTGGAAGAAAATTTTCGACAAGTTCTTGGCCAGAAATAAGGAGATATGTCCGCTTGCCGAGTTCAACTCGCCCCAGGCGAGAGCCATTTGGCGATTCGAAAGACTTGAAATTGCAGGTAGTATGGTTAACATCGGCCACGTGCTCACCGGAATTGAGGGAGGAAGAAAGCAGCAGCCTAATTCGACCTACTGGTATCTTTTGAGTAGGGACGCAACTACAGAGGCCACTCTCACCTGGGGCGGAGATCTCGGCAAGGCGCTAGAGCAGTACGCCGAGTCTATAGTGACCGGACAGCGGCCGGATCTCCGCTCCGAACTGGGAAAAGCAGCAGGGCCCGCTAATCTTCTCGGCGACATTGACGGTATCAATCTGGCCGTGACTTACGACGAAGACAAGTCCCTGGCCGATAACCTACGCAGGTATTACTATGCCAACCCGTTCCGGCGTTTTCGTGACTTTCTGACCTCCGCAAAAGACGACTCGGGCATGCCGCTGTTTGCTCTGGTCAGCAACAGTCCGCCAACAATCGACAGATCAAGCAGACAGCGCCCAGGGGTCAGGATTTCGTTCTTCGCTGCCGCGCTAATGAAGTACAAGTTAGAAAGTGGGTTGCTTAATTTGACGGCGTCTCAACAATACGACCTGGCTTCTATGTTGACGCCCGTTTCCAAAGAAACGAAAGCGGTCCTCGATTATTTCTTTTCGTTCCTTGAAAAGGGTCTGGGGAATGAACAGTGATGCGGACTCGAAAGCATTTTGACGGGCACATCCCTGCATCTGGAGGCGAGCATTCTTTCGAACGGCCTTGGGGCTGCTTGGCATTCTCGAGCCCGAGCCCAATTGCGAGATGAACCGTGGAGCCTCGCCGAGCCCTGAAATACTCTAGAATTCGACGTTCAAAGTTCCTCTCCGAACTTGAGCGCTTCCTCCGTTTTCCCAGCGTAAGCTCCGAGCCTGAACACGCCGGCGACGTCCAAAAATGCGCTCACTGGCTGGCACGACACCTTAAAGATGTTGGTCTCGATCAGGTTCGCCTTGTTCCGACGCGGGGCCATCCCATCGTCTATGCGATGTCCCGCCAGAAGCCGACACGGCCTACGGTTCTGATCTACGGCCACTACGACGTTCTTCCTGGAAATCCCCTGCGCGAATGGCATACTCCACCATTCACCCCGACTCTCAAGGGCGACAATCTCTACGCCCGCGGCGCCAGCGACGACAAGGGCCAACTCTTTGCCCACATTAAGGCAATCGAATCTTATCTGAAGACCACCGGCTCTCTACCGGTCAACGTCAAATGCATCTTCGAGGGCGAGGAGGAAATTGGGAGTCCGCACTTGAACTCGTTTATCGCCCGAAACAAGCGCGCGCTTCGTGCAGATACTGCCGTCATCTCCGACACCCGTATGCTCGCGCCCGATCGTCCGGCGATCAGCTACGCGCAGCGAGGCGGGTTGCGGGCGGAACTCGTAGTGACAGGACCACCCCAGGATTTGCATTCCGGAAATTTCGGCGGCGCGGTTCATAATCCCTTGCAGGCCCTTTGTGAAATGATTGCCCGTTTGCACGACGCCAACGGACGCGTCGCGATTCCCGGCTTTTATGACAGTGTGCGGCAGTGGAGTGAAAAAGAGCGAGCGTTCATGGCCCGAACCGGGCCTTCCAACGAGCAGATTCTGCGGGATGCGAGAGTTGAACAGAGTTGGGGAGAGCCCGGCTTTACCCTTTATGAGCGCACCACGATTCGGCCGGCGCTAACCTTGAGTGGAATCGCTGGCGGGCACTATGCCCAGGGATCGAAGAGCATCATCCCTGCGCGAGCCGTTGCCAAGTTAAGTTTTCGTCTGGTGCCGAACCAGGATCCCCAAAAAATCGCGCAACTATTTCGCCATCACATCGAGCGCATTACTCCACCGGCCGTGCGTTGCTCAGTGCGCACGTTCGCGGGAATCAAGCCCGCTCTGGTCAATCGTAATCATCCCGCAGTGCGAGCGGCGGTATTCGCTTATAGAAAGGGTTTTGGAGCAACTCCTGTTTTTCTGCGTTCGGGCGGTTCCATTCCGGTCGTCACGTCTCTTCAGGAAATGCTTGGGATTCCCGTCGTGCTCATGGGTTTCGGTTTGCCGGACGACCACATCCACGCGCCAAACGAAAGGCTTTATTTGCCGAACTTTTACAACGCGATCAAAACCAGCGTTTGGTATCTGGCGCTGGCTGCTAAGCTAGTAGCCGCGGGCGGCATACGCGATCGGGCCTCGGATCGCGGAGTTCGTGAACATCAATAGAGATTGTCGAATCGGCAGCGCGCTCAGATTCTTCTGCAAGCACCGCAGCCGCATGATCGATTGCTTCGGGAGTGTGCCGCGCAGTGATAACGAAACTGATGTGCGGATCCCGGTCCTCAGGAGTGCGATGCAAAACTGCGCGAACTCCGCGCTTGAGAAGGCGGTCGTGCAACCGGAGTGTCTCTGGCTTTGACGCCGGCTCCAGGGTCTGCACCGGAAACTGTCCGCGTATCAGGCGGATGCCGGCTCCTAACGCAGCCTGGCGAAAGCGCTTTACCAAACGGGCAAGACGTCGGCGCAAGCGATCTCCAGTTATGCGATTTATCAAGAGCGCATGCTCGGCAGCTCGAAGTGTTGCTCCGGATGGTGAGCTGCAGTGCACCCTGGTCTCGCTTCGGATTTTGAATCTCTCGATTGCTTTCCGGCTGCCACTCAGCGCCGCAAGCGGCACGCCGAATGCCTTCGCCAGTGAACTAATCACTAAGATGTTCGGTGCGGCGACTTGCAGTCTTGGGAGCATTCCTCCTCCACCGCGGCCGTAGGGTGCGTCGCGGCCAGGGGAATGACCAAAAATTCCCAGCGCCTGAGTATCGTCCACAATCAACAATCCACTGGACTGACGCACGCAATCCAAATAAGCAGGCAACGGCGCCGGTTTACCGCAACCAGGACAAAAGCCGTCGGTCACGACCAGTAATTGCTTTTGCATATCCTCATCCAGTTTTTGGCGGAGCGCATCCGCATCATGGTGCGAAAACTCGCGCACCGGGACACCGCGCCCCTTGGCGCGTTCAACGCCCCATCGAGCGATTGGATAAGTCCCCGCATCCACGAAGACTGTAACGTTGCTCCCTGCCAGCATGCCGAAGAGATCCCAAAAAAGATGAAGTGTTGAGGCGCTCAATACGCCGGTCTCACACCCTTGAAGTTCCGCAATCCAGTGTCCGACTCGCTCCGCTTCCGGCGGCGACATCAGCGCCGCTGGGGTTCCAGTTGTGAATTGGGACCAAGGCCTCAAAGAAGAACTAGGGTGGCGCAATCCCAAGTAGAGTGCTGAAGTGAAATCCAGCATAGCTGTCAGGAACAGCACATATGAACTCCAGCCAAATGGTGTACCCACTCGAACCGTCTTTCCTTATCGCGGAACAGACGGGATGCGCAACTCCGATGCGAGCACTCCTAAATCCAGCAGTTGAGCCACCATGGCCGCGCGAGACCCCACGCCTAACTTGGCGAAGATCCGCCGCAAATGCGTGCACACGGTCCACGAGCTGATATTGAGCACGTCTGCAATTACCTTATTGGGATGTCCTTTGGCAACCATACGTACAATTTCCCGCTCGCGTGGGCTGAGCTGAATGCGGTTGCACTCTGACGGATGCATGCGTACCAGAAGATAGCGGACGCCATCCACTTCCGTGTCGACTAGCACCTGTTCTGTTGGACTTCCGACTGTTTCTATTCCTCTGCGCTCGCGAGTGACAAGGTCGATCAGTCCCATGAGACTTCGAACGACCTCGTTCGCACTGTTCGAGGCGACTAGTGCGGGAGGTTCCATGGCCACAAGAACTGGGCTGGTGCGCATGGTATTTCTCCGACCGAATGGGTAACTGCCGTCGACCACAGAACTCGCCAGCGCCTCATGTGGAGGGTTGAAATGCATGAGGCAACTGGCGACGATACCTATTCCGGGGTCGCGGTAACTCCCTGTTCGAACCGATCCCGGGCTCGTAGAAGATTCGCGATTCGGCGAAATATACGGCTTGCTTTAGCTCAAAGCTAGTCGCATTTTCTAGTGACCCGGGATATGCGATTACATTGCTCAATCCGCTGAGCAGGGCGGATTGCCATGTTTAGTCAAAGGGGAAGAAAATCTGGCTCGCAATTTTAAACAAAATGAAGACGATCGCCTTTCTAATTAACTTTTGTTACGAAATCCGAACAGAGCGACGTAACCTCGTGAATCTACAGATTCCCCGCAACAACTTGGGTGGGTGGGCGAAATCCCTCAGAAGTACGGCTCGCCCTTTTGCGCCTGACGTTAGCCTTTAGCTGCAAGAGTGCATGCCGGATTCGTGTGACAGGCAGATGAAGAGGAGAAAGGATTCAATCGTCTGTTGCCTTCGAAGCGAGGACTTTCACGGATGAATTACTCGAGTTCGCTCAGTTCCGCGCTCGAGAGAGCCTCAAGCCGGATGCCATGCTGGGCCGCCCGGAGAAGAATGGCTTCAAACCACTCTTGTATGCTCCGCGCCCGGTCGCCGCTTACAATGCCTTCGCTGGCACAGGTCGGCCTCCGACGAGGATTAACTGGTGTTTTCATTGGTCTGCACGCTTGATCCCGGTGGCAACATCGAGAGTCATATTGTTAACAGTCATAGCTTGTGGTGCCGGTTCGCCCTAGTTCTTAGAGTCGCTTACAGAACGATTCTCGACAAATTACAAAAGTACCCTGAAGCAAGTTCATTTCCAGGCACACCGATTCTGTTCGCACTTCAGGACGATGAGAGGACGATTGAGCCGGTTCTATGTATTGTGAGCGCATACTGTCGGGACGCCGATGCCAGATTTTCGAGATAGCGCCGAATGGAATCACGTCTATCGATACATGCTTGACAGTTGAGGGCCATTACACTACGATCGGTCGCTTGGTCGGACCAATTAATGTCCGCGAAAAGCGGCGGGTAAGCGGTGATGATCGTGATAGTGATGGGAGTGGTTGGAGCAGGCAAAACGACAGTCGGTCGATTGCTCGCCCAGCAGCTTGGATGGGAATTCGCCGATGCCGACGATTATCATCCGCCGGGCAATATCGACAAAATGAGCCGCGGCATTCCGCTCAAGGATGAGGATCGGTTCCCTTGGTTACAGCGCCTCCGCTCAGAGATCGGGAAATGGCGCGCACGAGGTCGCAGTGGCGTATTGGCGTGTTCCGCTTTAAAACGCCGTTACCGAGATCAGTTGAATATCGGGCCCGATGTGAAGTTTGTTTACTTGCGCGGTAGCCCCGATCTAATCGCAGAACGCTTGCGGTCACGGCAGAGACATTTTGCGGACACCAAAATTCTTGCAAGTCAGTTCGCAGATTTGGAAGAACCTGAATCGGCCGTTTGCGTTGATGTTTCGAAACCTGCTGAGGTGATCGCTGCTGAGATTTGCGAAAGACTAGGGCTGGTGTAATTTTCGAGTTGATGCGCCATTCACCGTGCCGTTGTCGTCTGGCGTCACACCATCAAAAAACCTCCATTCACCTCAATTATTTGGCCGTGGACAAACCGCGCCCCTTCCGAACAAAGAAAACCGATCACTTCGCTGATATCAGCAGAAGTGCCCAGCCGCTCCATCGGCGTGGCGGCGACTACGGCCGCGAGTGCCTCTGGCTTTGAGAATTTCTTGTGATAGTTTGTATCGATTGTGCCCGGTGAAACAGCATTTATATGAATGCCCATGGGGCCGAATTCACGGGCAAGCCCCTTGGTCGTCGTCGACAAAGCGGCTTTGGCCGACGAATAGGCGATGGCGCCAAGATCGCCCCCAAACCGGGCAGCAACCGAACTAACGTTCACGATCCAGCCGAGTCGGCGTTCTACCATCGACGGCAGGACGGTTTGGCTTATGAGAAAGGCGCTAGTCAAGTTCAGTGTAAACACTTCCGACCACAAATGTTCGGAGATCTCAAGGAATGGTTTTCTCTGAATCAGCGACCCAGCGTTATTCACCAGTATATCAACTGGATTTTTCAGAGCTTGAATTGTCTCCGCGAAGTGTTTAATGCCCGAAACTGTACTCAAGTCTGCCGAGACGAGACTCGCGCTTCCGCCGGCATCGCGAATCTTCTCGACAACAGCTGATGCACCTTTCAGATTCTGCCCGTAATGGACCAGCGTATGTGCGCCCTGGGATCCGAACAAGACCGCCGTCTCGGCGCCTATTCCACTGCTTGCGCCCGTGATCAGCGCGGTTCGACCATTAAAATTCTTCTCGGCTCCAAGCATTTCGATGATTCGCCAGCAGTGATTTAAGATACCGCTGGACCGGGATTACTGATTGACGCCGCTCGCCAAGAAACCGCCGTCAACCGCTACAACCGAGCCGGTCATAAAGGCAGCAGCTTCGGACGCGAGCAGGATCGCCGCTCCAACGACTTCCTCGGCATTCCCAAATCTCTTCATCGGCGTGCGCATTAGCAGTTCCTGGCCACGATCGGTGCCTTGCAAGAGTTCGGAATTGAGCGCGGTCGGAAAAACCCCTGGGGCAATCGCATTTACACAGACTCCACTCCCTGCCCACTCGACCGCGAGCGATCGGGTGAGTGATTGTACTGCAGCTTTGCTGGCCGCATAAGCCGCGACCTCACGAAGCGCCACAAATGCATTGAGCGAAGTAATATTGACGATGCGTCCATATCTCTTTTGCAGCATGTGCCGGCCAAATATCTGGCAAGCGCGAAGCACTCCCATGAGATTGGTATCGAGAATCCTTTGCCATTCGCTCTCGCTGGACTCAAGGGTTGGCTCCCGGACAATGGAACCGGCCGAATTGACCAGAATGTCGATATCCCCGAATTCCCCGGCCACAGACGAAAACAGCTGATCGACTGAAGTTCGGTTGGTAACATCCACTGTCACCGCGAGACTGCGCCGTCCTAAGCTTTCGATCGCAGCAGTGATGGCCGCAACCTGATCCGCGCGGCGTCCGGTGGCGATTACATTGGCGCCTGCCTGTGCTAGCCCCATGGCGATTGCTGCGCCGATACCGGAGGAGCCTCCAATCACAACTGCTGTTCTGCCTGTCAAATCCAGATTGCGATATGCCATCTTGATTGATACGATTGATCCGACCAATATGCAGAAAGGATGCTAGCATCGGTCGCTCGGCGAGGTCAATTAAACGTTAATAGGGCGGAAATAGTGGCAGCATAAAGAGATTCTGTCAGATAAATGTTTGCCATATTGGTTCAACCAGTCTGTGAGAAGCGCTTTTCGTCTTTCTTCTTTATACGAGCAGGAAAGTTTGAGTCCGATTGGAGGCTTAGTTGATGGGTACCGTTTCGGCTCCGCAATCATCGATTACCGGCTCGGGGCACCCGGAATTCGATCTCACGCCTGGCGACCTGCAGACTATTCTTTCGCAGGCGTTGTCGACGATCTCTCCCGGTACCACCGTACTCGCAATCGTGGCGGACAAGACCCGCGACGATAACACTCACATTCTTTTTCCGCTGGTTGCGCAGATTCTTGCCGATAGAAGAGTGGCAAAGTTCGACGCTCTCGTTGCCCAGGGCACGCATCCCGCGATGAGCACACAAGATAAGCGAAACAAAATCGGCAGCGCTGATTCCACCGCACTTCCAGGGGTTGGTCACATTTTCAATCACAACTGGGCAGATCCGTCAGAGCTAGTGAATCTAGGGTTTTTGAGCGGAGATCGTGTAGCGGAAATCACCGGCCATCTCATCGAAGGCCCCATCGAATTGAAGGTAAATAATTTGCTCGCTCCGGGGCGCTACGACACGGTTTTGATTTTCGGCGCGACCGCTCCTCACGAGGTGGCAGGCTTCTCTGGCGGAGCAAAATACTTTTTCCCGGGTGTCGCGGGGCCGGAGCTGACGCACGCTACACACTGGCTGGGCGCTATGGCGGGAATCGAGAAAACAATCGGACGGGTTGAAACTCCGACCCGTCGCTTGTTCGAGGCGGCAGCAGACTTTGTGCCTGCGCGAGTGATTTCGCTCAGTTCCGTTGTAACCCGCGACAACGGACGTCTGCGAACGCATGCTCTATTCTGCGGAGATTTCCGGCTGGCAGTGCGAAGAGCTGCAGAGATCAGCAGTCGGGTGCACATCAAATATATGGGAAGGAAATACAAGCGAGTCGTCGCTCTACTCGACCCGCATTATGAAGACCTTTGGGTTGGCGGCAAAGCAAGCTATCGACTTGGTCCGGTCATTGAGGACGGCGGGGAATTGATTATATTTGCCCCGCAACTCACCTGCATCTCCAAAACGCACGGAGCTCTGATCAAGCGATTCGGCTACGCTCCATTGGAGCGAATTCGTGAACTGGTAGCCCAGTCACCTGAACTGAAAGAGAACCTCTGTGTGGCTGCTCACCTCGCCCACGTGAGCTTTGCCGGGCGACGGCTGGCCGACGGGACAGTCGTGCCAAGATATTCGATCGTTCTCGCTTCCGCAGTGGACGCTGATACGTGCAAGCAAGTGAATCTTAAATATATGAACCCGAAGACCTTCCGCCGTGAAGACTACGGAAGCGATCGCGATACGCTAATCGTCGAGCAAGCCGGCCGCGACCTTTATTTGGTCGAGCCATTTGCGGACTAATTCGGGTTAAGCTAGCATTCGGGAATCAAACGTCCCAGTCCTCGTTCTCGACAGTTACCACAACAGCTTGAAGTTTAGCTCCAGATTCCTGGGATTATTGGAACCGGCAAGTTTGCTGTAGGTTCCGAAATTAGGATCGGTGGGGCCGGTGTCCCATTCCCCATTGTACGGTTCAGAAACCGTTCCAAACTGCGGATGATTGAGCACGTTGAAGGCGTTGATTCGCAGTTGCAACTTAAAGCGTTCCGTAATGTCAAAGAACTTAGAAAGATTTACGTCGAAGAGATCGGTAGGCCTCGCGCGTATGCCCGTGTATTCGAGGTTTGGAGTGATGCCGTATTGTGGCTGAAGAGTGAAATTGTACTGATCGCATGTTCCCGAATAAACGTAGCCCGTAACCGGTTGCAGCGACCAACTTCCGTTGTTTGCCTGCACCCACTGATTGGTGCAGGGAGCGAAGGCACGAGTATAGATTGAGTTTTCTGCCTCCAGTGGAACTTTCGCGTAGCTATGCATGTCCACGCCTGTAATCGTAACCGGCATGCCAGTAATAAAAGTGTATTGGCTGCCAAGCTCCCAGCCTCCGATCGCAGCATCGACAAACCGATTGTCATTTCCAAAAAATTCGCGCCCGTGGCCGACCGGCAGATTATAAACTCCGGAAATCGATATCTTATGGGTCATGTCCAGTGGATCGACGATCCGTTGGCGAAGGTTATATCTCTGATCGGCCCAGGCGCCGGCATCAAGCGTCTTTTGCCAGGTCCAGCCTGCGCGGAGAGTAAGTGAGTTATTCCACCTGTGATTCACGTTGGTTTGCAATGAGTTGTACCAGGACCGGCTGTTGTTGACGATTTCATAAATGTCGCCGAACGCCGGCAGTGGGCGAGTCAATTGCCCATAGGAGATAGTCGGAGCCGCGTTGGAAAATGCGGCGGCGCCGCCGAAGGCGCTGACGTTATAGAAAGGATTTGGAACCAGATCGTTGTTGCAGATCGTGGGATTGCCGCCGAAACCTTGATCGCATTGCTTCTGCCATGCCGGGCTGATTAAATTGATGTCGTTTCCCAAGGTAAAGTTTGTATTTCCTTGATCCAGGTTGTAAGTCTTGCTTCCTACGTAGCTGACCTCCAGTATGTCGTGGCTGGAAAGCTGGCGCTGCACTCCCAGCGAAAATCCCCAATAACTTTGTGACTTGAAATTGGGATCATAGAAGGATGCATTTTGCCCGAGCGCCGTCAGCAATCCCAGCGAAGATCCGCTGATGGGAGTAATGCCATTCGGAAATGGATTTCCGATGTTGGCGATGGGGTTTGGAGTCTGCATGTTGTTCAAGCTGGGAATGTAAGTTGTCTGCGCAGAGAAGCCGACTAGACCATCCTGGATTAGGCTCGAGTAGGTGAGCAACGGTCCAGTAAGCATTTCTTCGAATCCCCCGCGCACAACCGTTTTGGAGTCGACCGCGTAAGCAAAACCAAATCTGGGTTGGAAACCGAGCTTTCCAGTGTTTATCGCCTGTCGCGGATTGCCATCCACACCGGCAAATGTGAAGCCGCCGAGGATGGCCTCGTGATTGGGAAGCAAAGCGTGATTGATTTGCGAGTTCACCGGATTCACTGTTGTAGTGTCAAAAGCATAGTTCTGCTCATTGTGGCGCACAGTCGTGGCAGGCGAATAGTCGTAGCGCAAGCCAAGGTTTAGCGTCAGCTTTGAAGTTATCTTCCAGTCATCCTGAATAAACGGAGCGTAATAATAAGAGGAGTAGGTTCTGTTGACTACAATGTTCGTGCTGCCGTTGTCGGCGTATCCAAGCAAGAGCGAGGCGAGATCAAATCCCTGGAATGCTAAGCCGCTGTTTTGATAATCCTGCTGAGTCCAGCCATTGCTTACATTAAAGTTGGGTGCTTGAAAGCCCTGTCCTCCGGGCACTCCATTGAAGCCCTCCATGCGATAGCGGAAGTCCAAACCAATGTGAAGGGTGTGCTTGCCTTTGACCCAGGTGAGACTGGGGAAGAAATTAAACGACGTGCCGCTCAATACATTCGCAGGGAGAGTGGCACCGAGGCTGGAAAATCCATCCGCAGTGAAATTGAATTGGGGAAACAAAGTGCCAAAGTTTCCGAGTGCCGCAGCCAGTGCGGGCGTCCAGCCCCCACCGAATGTCGCGGGACTGAAGCCTTCACGCGTGTAGTGTTGCTCGGTGTCTGCGTATCCGCCGCTTGCCTTCACATCCAGCAAGAGCGTTGGGCTGAAAGTGTGAACCCAATCCGGCTGAATGGACCAGCCGCGATTGTCGCCGCCTTCTCCTGTTCCCGCAGGTCCGGGAAAAAACGTGCCCCCGAAAAGATTGGCGAAGCCATTGCGTTGCAATGACAAAGTGCCCCGCAAACTGACCCGGTCGGCTGGCGTCAGATTGTGATCGAACTTTGCCATGAGATTGCGAACAATCGCATTCGAAGTCCAAGGCGCGAAGTAATTGTCGTTATAGGGATTGGTTCCGGCGGGAGCGGCGACGTTGGGCGCAGGAAAGTAAGACAGAATCTTCATCGCGATGGGGCTGATGCAGGCGCCTCCGGTCGGGCCGCGATTGGTCGATCCCACGCATGGCGGAATGATGTTATTGGGGAACGGATTGCGGTTCGTGGGAGTGCCGCTGAGGGGATCGTACAGCACAACGGGCACGGGCGAACCCGTCGGCCCGAGAGCATACAGTTTGCTGAAATCCCCTATTGTGGCTGGGTTGGAGAAGTCGCACGGTTGTCCGGCAGAGTTCCATGTTGCACAGTCGGGGACGGAATCCGTCGTAGTACCTGGCGTTTTCTGATCGCGGTTATCGAATTGAATGAAGAAGAAGGTTTTATTTCGGCCATCGTAAATATGCGGAATAACGACCGGGCCGTCGAGTGCGAATCCGTAGAAATCTTCTGTACTCTGTGGGGCGGGGTTCGCCGCGGCGCTGGGCGTGTTTGCGTAGTAATCGGTGATCCAAGGATTTGCATTTAACCAGGAACGGCGCATGATTTCATATACGGTGCCGTGCAGCGCGTTCGTTCCGGTCTTGATCACCGTGTCAAAGCCGCCCCCCGATCCGTTTCCATAACGCGCGTCGTAGGCATTGGCGATCACCTTGAAATCCTGCACGGACTCCATCGACGCGCTGGTCAAGGTTTGCGCCAGTTGCGGGCCGCTGCCGGCCACCGAATCGTTTGGCATGCCATCCATCAGGGTGAAAGCACCGCCGTACTGGCCGCCATTGACGGACATGGTGAACCATCCGCCGCCAAAGTTCGCAGAACCGTATTCCGTTCCGGTCACCGATCCGTCATTTACGTCAAAAAAATTGACGCTGGTACTCAGCGTCGCCGTCATATTGACGTCCCGCCCGTTGTTTGGAACTTCCGTCACCATCTTGCTCGAAAAGGTTTCATTGCGACTTGCGTTATCCGTATCCAAAAGCTCTTCCTGAGCTTCTACGGTCACGGTCTCAGAGACGGACCCAACTTTCAGAGCAAAATCAACCGCCACCGTGCTGTCGGCCGCTAAGGTGATATTGGTTCGCTGCTGCTTCTCAAAACCTTGCATCTCGGCCGTCACAGAGTATTGTCCCGGCTTCAAATAGGGAACTGCGTAGTCGCCGGAGGCGGTTGTTTTGGTTTTGATCTCCTGGTTGGTCAACTGGTTGTAAACCGTGATGTTCGCCCCCGCAAGCGCAGCGCCGCTCGCGTCGCGCACATGACCGGTAAACTCTTGGGCGAACGAGGCAGTCGAACAAAACGCCAGAAGCAGAGTGCTCCAAAATACACGAGTCAGCGGTTTCATTGCTGATCCCCCTAAGCGCAATTTTTTGGAAAGCCCCCACCGCACGAAACAAGCAACTGATCCGACCAATCAGAAAGGCACCAACTTGCGACTAGGGCCAGTGCACGTGGGAAAGTGCTCTGAGTTCCGTGTCGCCAACTGTTCAGAAAAACCCCCATCGACTCTTTCGATCGTTCTAATCGGTCGAACCAATTTCGGACCACACGCTAGCACCGCTTCATTTTGTTTGTCAAGCAGCTTTTCATTCACAATGTGCCCAATTTACCGCATTACGATGCGGCTCCGTTTGGCTCGTCCTGGCAATCCGCTCTCCGGGTCGCTTGACTTTTGCAGAATGCTGTGTACGATTTGGTTCGTCCATTTCATTCATTATGAGACGTAGAGAATTCTTGAAAATTACGGCCGGCGCAGCCGCAGCCGTGCATCTGAGAAGGGATGCTTTGCAGATCCCCGCAGAGACCAACCGGGTGACCAATGGCACGTTTCACGTTTCCTTGGCCGGCCACGATTCTAACCCAGGTACCGAGATTGCCCCTTTCGCCACGCTTCAACGCGCCCAACAGGCGGTCCGGCGACGGACGAAATCCGGGGCGTCCATCATTGTGCATGGAGGTACGCACTATCTGAAAGAGCCGCTGCGCTTTTCTTCGCAAGACTCCGGTAGCAAACAAGAGCCCGTGGCTTACTTCGCCGCGCCGGGTGAGCCGGTTACCCTCAGCGGAGGGCGCCGGCTGAGGTGCGAGTGGAAGCCGTATCGAGATGGCGTCATGATGACGGAAGTTGCGGCTGACCTCGAATTTACGCAACTCTTTGTCAATGGCAAACGGCGCATTCGGGCTCGCTACCCGAATTATGATGCATCTGAACCGGGAAGGTCTGGTTATCTTCAAGCTGCGGGCGCACTTTCGAAGGACGCGATAAATTCCGCCGCCGGACCAGACGATGACATGACGTACTCTACGCAAGCGCCGCGGGGGGTACGTTTTGATCCCAAGACTTTTACTGCGAAAAAATGGTCTCACCCCGAAGACGCGGAAATCCACATTTTTCAGGCGAGCTACTGGGGAAACCTGCAATGGAAAATAAAAGCGATTAACTTCGACTCGAATTCGATCTGGTTCGCAGACGGTGGACAACAGATTGGAGCAAAGTGGAGCACACATCCCGCTACCGTCAACGAAAGGTCGCGCTTTTTCATCGATAACGTATTTGAAGAGTTGGATGCACCCGGCGAATGGTTCCTCGACAAGCGGGAACACGTCCTGTATTACTTTCCGGAGCCTGGCGAAGATTTGCACAACGCCCTGATCGAGGTGCCGCTGCTCGAGCATGCAATCGAATTTGCCGGTACCCAGCAGGATCCGGTGGAACACATTTCTCTGGAGGGCTTTCGCATTGCGCACACGACGACGACCTATTTGAAGGACTACGACGTTCCATCGCTGAGCGACTGGGCGATTCATCGCGGTGGAGCAATTTTTGCGGAGGGAACACGGAATTGCTCGATCAGAGATTGCTGGTTCGACGCAGTCGGTGGAAACGCAGTTTTTGTGAACAACTACAATCGCGGATTTTCCGTCAGCGGATGCAAGTTCACCGAGTCCGGCGATAGCGCAATTTGTTTTGTCGGAGATTTTGAAAAAACCAATGGCACGCAGCGCGCGTTTCCCTACGAATGCCAGGCCAGCGATAACTTGATTCACGATTGCGGATTCTATGGCAAGCAGATAGCAGGAGTTTATATCTCGCGCGCCAAGCGCATCACCGCCAGTCACAATTTGATCTATAACATGCCGCGTGCGGCCATCTGTATCGGTGATGGCACATGGGGCGGGCACGTCATCGAATACAACCACACGCACGATACTGTCCGTGAAACCAGCGATCATGGGCCCTTCAACGCCTGGGGACGCGACCGCGGATGGGCCCTAGCGCAATCTCACGGAACCTATACTCAGGACCGCAGCCTTGACGTTTGGGAGGCGCTGGTCGACCCGATGGAGCCGATCATAGTTCGCCATAATTTTTTCGATGAGAAGTCCGGATGGGGCCTCGACCTGGATGATGGCGCAAGCAACTACGAGATTTACAACAATATCTCTGTGGGCGGAGTGAGCATGAAGCTCCGCGAAGGGGCTTATCGAAAGGTCTATAACAATGTCTGGTACCTGGCCAAGGCTGCGCCTTGCTTCCATGTGGGTAACAACTACAACCACGATGAATATTTCAACAACATCACGGTGATGGACCCAGGCAACAGCCAGTGGCCCGACGGGTGGCCGTGGTGGCCGCAGATGTTTTACTCGGTCATTGCTCCTCCAGCCGTTGGACCGTGGTTCGAAAAGATCGACGGCAACTGCTTTTTTTGCTCGCAGGGTGACTTCCAGGCCGTGGTTGACCAATTGCGTTCAGAAGATGGCAAGCGCAATGCAAAGCGCTATAGCCTTGAGGACTGGCAGAAACTCGGATTCGACCAACATTCTATTTTTGCCGATCCGTTATTCATGGATGCAGCGAAGCAAAACTTCCAGGTGCAGCCAGGTTCCCCCGCGCTGAAGGTCGGCTTTAAGAACTTTGAAATGGGGAAATGGGGATTGACAGAGGAGTTTCCCGCACGCTGGCGCACCTGAGCTTCACTCCAAGATTCACTTGGAGAAGAATCAAATCTAGTCGTGACCGAGGAACCATGAGAAATCTGAAACTGGCAACATTGCTTATCGCTGCGCTCTCTTTCGGAGCTCTCTATGGCAAGAGCGCTAACACCCAGGTACAACGCGTCGGCATGGTCATTGGAGTGAAAACAGACCAGATCAGTGCATATGAGGCGCTGCACGCCGCTTCGAACCCGGGCGTGCGCGACTTGCTGAACAAATACAATATGCATAATTTTTCGATCTACATCCGTCGACTTGACGACGGCAAGTATTACCTTTTCGGGTATTACGAATACACCGGGACGGATTACAAGGCGGACATGGAAAAACTCGCCGCAGAACCACGTAACCAAAAATGGCTCTCGATGACTGCACCGATGCAGACGCCGCTAGCGGGCGAGAATGCATGGGCAATGATGAAAGAGGTTTATCACAACGACTAAAGGGGGCCGCTACTGTTCCGTCGTAGTCAGCAGTACTTTTGTGTCGGTAATATGGTCCAGCATTTGACGGCGAGCGCCCTCGGAGTCGCGGTTTTGAATAGCCTCATAGATTCGCTTGTGGTAGGTGAGCGGCCGATCGAGCGGCACACGGCGCGAAAGCTGCGACATGCTGGTAAGCAAGTTGCGGTGGATGACCCGGAACACCAAATGGCAGATGCGATTGCCGCTGGCGCGAAAAATGCATTCGTGAAAGGCGATGTCAGCGTCTAGTCTTTCCTGATTTGTGCGGCAATGCTCCATCGCAATAATGGCTTTTCGCAATCCGATCAGATCCTCCGCTGTGGCTCGCTGTGCCGCACGAGCAGCGAGTTCTGGCTCGACGATCATTCGTGTCTCAAAGAGTTCATGATGGGAGAGATCGTCTAGCAGGACGAGGAAATCGAGGGGTTCCTTTAGGGTCAACTCGGCGCTGGAACTCAAATAAGTACCGTCACCCACTCGCGGAGTGAGCACGCCCATAATTTCAAGCACTTTCATTGCTTGCCGCAACGAAGCGCGGTTAACACCAAATTCCTTGGCTAATTCGCGTTCGGGAGGGAATTTTTCTCCGGGGGTAACGGCGCCGGTCGCGATCAGACGCTTGATCTTTTCGAGTATCTTGGCGGTGAGCCGTGTGTCATCCGCTGCTTTCCGACGAGTCCGAGCTGCAGTTGTCATAAATGCAACTTGATGTAAGCTAACGAGCTTAACATGCAAGTTCGATCTGCGCTACACCCGCACGTTTTCTATTCTCAAAGTCCATGCGACCTCGCAAGGCCTCTCGGTTTCGTCGTGAAGAGATTCGGGAATTTGTACGACCAATCCATCCGGCTCGTTGCGTGTAATAAATCGCTTCCCCATTCACCTTCAGCCACGCGCCTGCTTATGCGAGCTGACCGACCGCGGTCTGGCTAAACTTTCCGTTGCGGTCGGGACCAACGCCAACCATGAAGTTGCCTCCCTTCGCCACAACATCAGCGACGTTTCGGATAATCCATTGACTTCCTTTGTATTGATCCTCAGGCCCCCAAGTGGATTCGAATATCAATACGCACCAATCAGTATTCCCATTGCTTGTCACGCACGGGCGTCAATACTTTCTGCACTTCTTTTACGAGCTGCATATCCACCGGCTCTTCATGCCAGCGCACATTTCTCTTCACCGACTCAGGATTCGACGAACTGAAAAGCGTGGTGGGCAGGGTAGGATTCTGGCTGGCAAACTGCAGTGCCACCTTTGCAATGGAACTGCCATGTGTCCGGCAGAACTCGGCCGCCGATTTAAAAACCCCGCGCTCCTCGGTCGTTGCCGGATGCCAATCTGCCGGGCCTCGGTCTGTAAGAAGAGCGCTACCGAATGGCGAACCGTTAATGATTCCGATCCCTTTCGCTTCAGCGAGCGGAAACACCTCGGAAATTCGAGTGTCATTCAGGCAATAGTGGTTGTGCACAAGGCCAGCATCCACATCGAGAGAAGAGAAGATTCTCTTCCAGAGATCCATCGGGTAGATTCCAAAGCCGACTCCACCAATCCGCCCTTCTCGTTTGAGCTCAAGAACCGATTCATACCCTTCTGTCAACGCCCATTCAACGTTCTTGCGGCCCTGATATTCGATATCGTGAATGTGGATCAGATCGAAGTAATCGGTTCCAAGGCGGGCCGCACTTTCTTCCACCGATTTGCGAATTCGAGCGCGGGAATAATCGAGCGTATCTTCGCCGTAAGTTCCTGGCTTTGTGTATTTGCCGACTTTTGTGGAGAGATAATATCGATCTCGGCGAACGCCGCGTAACGCCTTTCCCAATGTCGTTTCGGAGAGAGTGCCCGCGTACGCAGGCGCGACATCGAAATAATTGATCCCACATTCGATGGCCGCATGAACGGCCTTAATTGCTTCTGCCTCGTCAACCGAGTGGAATACGCCGCCGAGCGAGGAAGCTCCGAAACTGAGCCGGGAGACTTTCATCCCGGTTTTCCCAAGAGGGTTGTATTCCATGAAAGAAACTGCTCCGGCGTGCTTCCCTGAAATTCCTTTTACACCGGGTGCCCATCAGAAATTTCTGGCCACTGCACTATCCGTCACTGTCCTGCACTTCGACCACGGCTTTCATTAATCCGACCTTGGTTGGGAGCTCTTTGAAACGCGCAGGTACTTCCTCAAGGCTCAACCGGTCGGTAATCCAGGGTCGGGTATCGATTGTGCTGTCTTCCAGCATGCGGATGATCGGCGGAAACTGCCCGCAACTGTTCCTGCTGGCATAAAGCGTGACTTCCCGCCGGTGCAGCAAAGAATCATCGATCTTCACCGGATCGCGGGTCAATCCTACAAACACAAGTTTTCCTCCGGGGGCAACGTGGTTCAGGCTTTCCCCCATGACTGTCGCATTTCCGGTCGCGTCGAAGACCACATCAGCGACTTTGCCATCCGGAGCGGCCAAGGACTCAATCGCCAATTTCTTGACAAATTCGCGGCGCCAATCGTTGATTTCGACGATTGTCACTTTTGCCCCTAGAGCGGCGGCAAACTGACTAACCGCCAATCCAATTGGGCCGGCGCCAATGACGAGGGCGTCATCGCCGGCGTGGAGTCCACTCCTCCTTACAGCGTGAGCGCCGATTCCCAAAGTTTCAACCAAGGCCAGTTGATCGAGCGAGAGCACTTCGGATTTATGCAGCAGTCCGACGGGAACTGCCAAGTAGCCTTGCATCCCTCCATCGACGTGCACGCCGATCAACCGCAGCTGTTCGCAACAATTCGTGCGGCCGGCCTTGCAAGTGCGGCATTGTCCGCAGCTGATATAAGGTTCAATCGCACATCTGTCGCCGGCCTTTAAGCCTCGACCGTCCTCAGGCGCTTCGACGATTTCACACGCCAGCTCGTGACCGAGGACGCGAGGGTAGGTGTAGATGGGGTGCCGGCCGGCAAGCGCGTGAAAGTCGCTTCCGCATACTCCCACACGATGAACTCGTACCAAAGCTTCTCCACTGGCAGGCACCGGGCGTGGCGCTTTCACGTCGAGGAACTCTCCCGGAGCATTCAGCAGGATTTTTCTCATGACCTCGTTTCCTCGCGCGCTGGCCATGTATCTGCGATTGGTCCAGCCATAAATCGAATCGAATTGTATGTGCAGATTTGTTTCTCGTCAAGCATTCCTGTGCAGACCACATAACGGGAAGCCATTGGATAAGCACACAAGGCTGTTTATTAGGGCACGGGGCCTTGTGCACAGTTCGCGCTCCTTGACATTCCGAATAGCCCGGTGCTACAGTTCGCGCTCACATTGGCCCATCCAAATGCCACTCACTGGGTGTGCCGGTGGCTATGAAAACTCCATGCGCCATACATTGACGCTTCCGCCATTCGATATCGCGATCATTCTGCTCTACCTGTGCGGCATATTGACGATCGGCCTGCTCTCGGTTCGGAAAATGAAAGTCACCGGGAACGTGTTTTTCCTTGCTGGAAGGTCTCTTTCGTGGCCATTCGTCGGGGCAGCATTATTCGCCTCCAACATTTCTACGATTCATCTGGTCGGTCTTACTGCTTCGGGCTACAACGAAGGTCTGGTGTGGGGAAACTTCGAATGGATGGCTTCCTACACGCTCATCTTATTGTCGCTGGTATTTGCTCCGTTCTATTTTCAAACTCGCATCGCGACCCTCCCGGAATTTCTTGAGCGCCGCTACAGCCCTGCGTCCCGGTCGTTTTTGGCGTTCATGGCAATTGTGGCCGCGGTCTTCATTCATATCGGCATTAGCCTTTACGCCGGCGCGGCAGTATTTCAGCGATTTTTCGGGATTAACGTGGTTGCGTCCATCCTGATCATTTCTACGGTGGTGGGGATCTACACAGTGCTCGGGGGACTGCGCGCTGTGGTGATCACTGAAACGGTGAATACCGTGATCCTTGTTTTGGGAGCCTTGTTGATATTGGCCTTTTCGCTGGCGGCACTGCCCGACCACGGAATTCATTCACTAGCAGATCTTCGCGCTGCCGCCAAACCGGGACAGCTTTCCATGCTTCACACACATGATTCGGCAGGTCTCAGTTGGTACGGCGTCCTGCTCGGGTATCCGATACTCGGCATTTGGTATTGGTGCACGGACCAAACCATTGTCCAGAGAGTTTTGGGAGCACGCAGCTCTGATGATGCTCAACTGGGTCCCTTGTTTGCAGGCTTTTTGAAAATACTTCCCGTCTTTGTGCTTGTGCTGCCTGGAGTCATCGCATACGTCCTCTTCCACGACTTGATCGGCAGTTCAAGCAACCAGACTTTGCCGGTGCTCATTGAACAATTGATTCCCACTGGTCTGCGCGGTGTAATCACGGCAGCAGTTCTGGCGGCGCTCATGAGCGCGGTCGCTGCCGCCCTCAACAGCATCGGAACCCTTGTAGCGGTAGACATTGTCGCCCGGGTTCGTCCCAGCACATCTGATCGGACGCAGGTGACGATTGGGCGCATTAGTTCAGTCGTTGTCATGCTCCTTGCTATGGCCTGGTCGACACAGGGAGGCAGATATTCCAGCATCTTTGAGGCCATCAATGCGATCGCGGCAGATTTGGCACCTCCAATTACAGTTGTCTTTCTTTGGGGTGTGTTGTGGCGGCGGGGGACAAAACAGGCTTCCTTGTTCACACTGATCTTTGGCTTTGCCCTGGGAGTGACAGCATTCATCTTGGATCTTCCCGTGTTCGGCGCCGAGAAAATCATTACTCATCGCTGGGGCATCCCGTTCATGATGCAGGCGTGGTGGATGTTCTGTCTCTGCACGGTGGTTTACGTGGTGGTCAGCTTGCTAACGCCGCCACCCGCGCCGGAATCGGTGGATGGACTGACATGGAGTCATCCGCTTGCCGCTCTCACGCAGCAAACGTTTAAGGGGGCGAGAGATCCGCGATTGATCGCGGCATTCCTGGCAATGGTAGTGGCCGTCCTTTATTACATCTTTCGCTGAGCCACATAGTCGAGCGAGTTTAAAAGTTTACCGATGAAAATCGACACCCATCAGCACTTTTGGAAATACAACGACGGCGAATATGTGTGGATGTCAGCGACAATGGACCGTCTGCGCAGGGATCATCTGCCAGCGCATCTAGCTCCGCTCATGGCCGGCGCCGGCATCGGAGGGACTGTCGCGGTGCAGGCCCGCCAGACCCTTGAAGAGAGTCAGTGGCTCTTGCGTTTAGCCGAGGAACACACGTTTATTCGCGCCGTAGTCGGATGGGTCGATCTCTGTTCAGAAGATGTTTCTGAAGAGCTTGAGCAGTTGACTCAGCATCCCAAATTTCGCGGGGTGCGGCATGTCGTTCACGATGAACCCGACGACGAATTTATGCTGCAGCAAAGCTTTCTCGAAGGATTCAGCAAATTGGAAGAGTTCGGGCTAACTTACGATTTACTCCTTTTTCCCCGGCATCTTTCGGTGGCATGCAACGTGGTGAATCGGTTTCCAAATCAAAGCTTCGTTCTCGATCACATCGCAAAACCCCCGGTTCGCGCGAAAGAGATTGACGGATGGGCAAACGATCTTAAACGCCTCGCCGCCTTTCCGAACGTGTCGTGCAAGATTTCTGGACTGGTGACGGAAGCGCAGTGGGATGGTTGGACGCGAGAAGATTTCGAGCCCTATATCGATGTCGTGCTGAATGCGTTTGGAACGCATCGCATCATGGTCGGCTCCGATTGGCCGGTATGCACTTTGGCGGCGGATTACAAGTCTGTGATCGAGCTTGAGGCCAGTTACATCCGCCGTCTTTCGAAGGATGAGCAACGCGCAATCTGGGAAGAGAATCCGGTGAAGTTCTATTCGATCCCTGGTGACGCGTGAGTTGCACGCATCTAAAACCAGTGACGACATGTTCTAAAGTTCTTGGTTCGGCCATCGTATGTTGTCCCTTTCCTGGAGAAGCCCTTCGATGAAGCGATCTTATTTCTTCTTTTTGGTGATTTGCATTCCGCTTGGCACCCTGGCACAGAAAAGCACGCCAGTTGCCGAGTGGTCCTTCAACGAAAGGAGCGGGGAGGTAGCGCGCGAGTCTGTCAGTAGAGCGGATGACGCGATTATTGGACTGTTCAAACATGTTCCCGGCGTATCTGGAAACGGTTTGCGGTTTGATGGAGAGACAACCGTGATCATTCACGATCACAGATCAGCACCGGAGATTAAGACTCAGGTGACGGTGGAAGCGTGGGTCGCGGTGAATACATATCCGTGGAACTGGATTCCGATCGTCGAACAGCATCGCGAGGAACAGGCCGGCTATTCTTTTGGCATCGACTCCTTCGGACACTTCGGCCTGAAGGTTGCCGTCGGAGGCCAGTGGTGGTGCCTGCTTTCAAAATCGCAGCTCCCACTCAAGAAGTGGTCGCACATTGCGGGGAGTTACGACTCTGCGAAAGGAATTACAATTTATCTCGACGGTAAACCGGCCGGCGAGATGCCATTGCAAGGAGACCTCGTCCCCGCCGATCGTGAAGATCTCGTGATCGGTCGTGTTCAGGATCCGGTTCTTCCCGCCCAATGGATTCATCCCAAGATTCCAGTTCGATACTCATTCGACGGCATTCTTGACGAGTTGCGGATCTACGACCGAAGCGTGCCCGGAGACGAAATCGCGAGAGACTATGCAGAGATACATGCTCCAAGCGGAGAGGTGCTGCCCTGGCCGGTTCTACCCTCAGGCCCGTCTGGTCCTGGTCCTTTCGGCGCTTTCTACACAACTTTGAAATATGACGATCTGTGGGATGAACCGCGGCGTGTGGCCCCGGACTCCGATGTGGTTGTGCGCTTCGACCAATCCCCAATCCGAATGGTGTTCTGGCAAGGAACAAATTACGGCGGCGATTGGGTGAGTGAAAACAACAAATGGTATACCGATGAATTTCTCGAGACCGGGGGAAAGATCGACTGTCCGGGTGGCGAAGACTGCGAGCCGATGTCGGACAAGGAGAATCGATACTCTCATGTCCGCATCCTGGAAAATACGGACGCACGTGCAGTGGTTCATTGGCGTTATGGACTCTGCGAAGTCTTGCACTACTCATGTGCAAATCCGGATCCGGTCACTGGTTGGACCGATTGGGCCGACGAATACTTCACCATCTACCCGGATGGGATTGCCGTTCGCAAACAGGTCTTGTGGACGTCAAACTTCAAAAATTGGCATGAGTTTCAAGAGACTATCGTTATCAACGGGCCCGGTCAGAGGCCTGAAGACAATATTCAGCCCGATGCGTTGACGATTGGGAATATGAAAGGTGAAACGGCGACATACTCCTGGAAGAATGGGCCCCCTCCCAAGGATATGGACAAACCTGAAAACCCAAATATTCAGATTGTCAACCTCAAGGCTAAATGGAAACCGTTTCAAATTGTGTCGCCGGCTCATTCGTCGCTCAGGGTCTATACGGGCGAGCCGACCTACTCCATGTTCGAATGGTGGAATCACTGGCCGGTCGCGCAGGTGAGATCGAGTGGAATTTCAGCGGTTGCACCGGATCGTCCTTCGCACTCGTCTTTGTCTCACATCTATTGGGATCCTTATGCCCAAACACCGGATTCGATGACCAAAATTCTGCTGCATGGAATGACTACCAAATCCGCAACAGACCTGATTCCATTAGCCAAGTCGTGGCTCTCTCCTCCAGTTACCCAACTTAGTGGCGGGGGCTTTTCCAGCCACGGCTACGACCCTACGCAGCGCGCCTTCGTCTTCGAGCGCAAATCCAATTCCGTCTCCTCCAAACTTCAATTTGAGCTCCAGGCAAGTTCCGAGTCGCCTTTAGTAAATCCGGCGTTCGTAGTCAAGAATTGGGGCAACTCGGAAGTCAGATTAGCAGTAGATGGAAAGGCTTTTTCCCGTGGGACAAAATTCCGTTACGGATTTGTTCCACACCTGGAAGGCACAGATCTCATTGCTTGGGTAGAGGTGGAATCGGACAAAGCAGTCAAGGTTGAATTGACACAAGTGCAGTAACGGTTCTCCTTCCCCCTGACATTGGCTGCTGCCGGGCAGCCAGGGAACTGACTCTTCTCGGGTTTCTAGCGGCTCGACCATAAGACTCGCAATCGCGGTTTCCGTAAAGGTTGAGTCGCCGCGAGAATAGCGAAAATTGGCTTGACACATCTGCGAGGCCACCACTACTATCTGTTCCGATAACTTGGTTCAACCAATTAATGTTGGAGAATTTCTGTCTTCAGGAGGAGCAATGCGCCTAACCAGGCGAAATCTCTTGACCGCTGGTGCTTTGTCCGCAGGATCCTTGCTCGTAGACTCCGGGTTCTCCTTAGTTCCGGATGCAGCGGCCAAAAAGATGGACCCGATGAGAAACTCTGGAGGATTCCAACCAAACTGGAATTCGCTTCGCCGGCTTCCCTCGCCGCAATGGCTCAGAGACAGCAAATTTGGAATTTACACTCACTGGGGAGTTTATTCCGTCCATGGAGTCGGTAAGAACGTTACGTGGTATGCGAACAAAGTCTATTGGCAACCCGATTCCGCGGAGAGGAAACATTGGGAAGAAACGTACGGCCCGATCGATAAGTTCGGCTACAAGGATCTGATTCCGAAATTTACTGCAGAAAAATTTGACGCCGATGAATGGGCGGAATTATTCAAAAGCGCGGGTGCGCGGTTCGCTGGTCCAGTCGCCGAACACCATGACGGCTTCTCGATGTGGAACACGAAGTATTCCGAGTGGAACGCAGCAAAGATGGGACCGAAGAGAGACATTCTAGGTGAACTCTCAAAAGCCGTAAGACACCAAGGCATGAAGTTTGTGACTGCATTTCATCACGCGGAGAACTGGTTCTATTTTCCAACCACCGACAAGCGGTTGGACAGTTCCGACCCCAAAAATTCTGGCTTATATGGCTTCATTCACGAGCCTTACGCCCTCCCCACGAAAGAATTCCTCGATCGATGGCAGGGCAAGATCGTTGAGGTCATCGATAATTACGATCCCGACATGATCTGGTTCGACTTCGGACTGGAACTGGTACATGAAACGTACAAGGAAGATGTCCTAGCTTATTACTACAACAAGGCTGCTGAACGGAAAAAAGACGTAGTGGTCACCTACAAAAAGCACAACCTAGTTCCGATGGTCGGCATTCTTGATCTGGAATTGGGACAAGAGCGCGAATTGACTTACAACGATTGGATTACCGATTCGACGGTCGATAACCAGGGCGCCTGGGCTTACTGCCCAGAGGCGGGTTTCAAATCTACGGATAACTTAGTCACCAATCTGGTCGACCGTGTCAGTAAAAACGGCTACCTGTTGTTAAATGTCGGACCAAAGCCAGATGGGGCGATTCCCGAGGAAGCGAAAGAACGTCTGCGCGGGATTGGAAAGTGGCTCCAAACGAATGGCGAAGCGATTTACGGAACGACACCGTGGCTAATCGCGGCGGAGGGTCCGACACAATTGGAAAAACCCGGCTCTTTCAATGAAAGCAACGACGCAAAAGTGTTCACCGCTCAGGATATCCGCTTCACCTGCAAGCCGGATGCGCTCTACGCCATTGTGTTGGACTGGCCGGGTGAGAAAGCGGTGATCAAGAGCCTCGCGCCGAGGGGGCGCACGTGGGCGGGCCTGTATCCGAGTGAAATTGTTTCGATCACGATGCTCGGCGATGGAAGGGATTTGAAGTGGGAGATGACCAAGGACGGTTTGGTAGTGAACACCCCTGCAACGAAACCCTGCGATTATGCTTTTGCCTTCAAAATCACGCGTCGACGGCCGCTGTGATTGGGGGCTGGCCTGGGGAAATGAGTGTCACTGGAACCGGCAAATATCGAATGCATTCTGATCGCAGATGATCTCACGGGCGCATGCGATACTGGCGTGCACTTTGCGCGCTGCGGCCTCACGTGCCATGTCGACCTCAGTTTCGCATCCCCCCGCATTTCTGGAGGCCCCGAGGTGCTGGCCTTTAGCACCAATAGCCGCAGTGACCGCCCCGAACAATTTCAGCGAAAAATTGAGCCGCTCGCGTCCGGTTGTTCTAGCCTGAAGTCGGCCCTCATCTTGAAAAATATCGATTCCACTCTCCGGGGCAATGTGGGAGTGGAGATTGCCACCGTGCTCCGTGCGTTTCGTTGCGATGCTGCGATGATTGCGCCAGCTTTTCCTGCGATGCGGCGCCACGTGCGAAAGGGAAATCTCCATTGGTCAGATTATTCAGGGAGGGGACAGATCAATATCGCCCAGGCCCTTATGGAGCAGGGAATCGCCTCCGGCAAAATCGCGCACATGAGTCCGGCGGTCGAAGAGTTCGAAAAGGACTTTACTGCTCACATCGACGCCGGGAAGCAGTTTTTCGTTCTCGATTGCGACTCCCAAAATGACTTGCATTTTTGGGCTGCGACCGCCGGTGCAGTTTCCCGGCGCATTCTTTGGGTGGGGTCGGCGGGTCTGGGAATCGCGCTGGCTGAGCACATCGCCAAATCGGGCGTTCGGCGATTCGTTTCGCAGCGCATTGGAGCGCCTCTGATCTTTGTGGTGGGCTCGACTCATCCGGCCAGCCTGCGGCAGAAGAGCGCCTTGCTGGCGGCAGGAAATGCGGTCGAAGTAAAGCCTTCGGCGCGAGCTGTAGCGACAGCTCGGCGGGCGCTTCGGGAGAAACGGCACCTGGTGGTGAGCGTTGGACCGGATGCGAGCAAATCTGCATTGAGGGAATTTCTAAATGGACTCGACGGCCTCGATACGGCCGCTTTGTTCTTTACTGGCGGAGATACCGGCGCGTGGGTCTGCAACGCTATCGGCGCCCGTGCGATCGATCTGCGCGACGAAATCCTGCCCGGTTTCCCGTGGGGATTTCTTCGTGGCGGCGTATTTCACGGCCTGCCGGTCGCAAGCAAGGCGGGCAGTTTCGGCGGCGAAGACGCTCTTCTGTGCTGTGCTGATTTCTTTGCGCCCGCACAGAGGAGGGTGGGATGAAAGCCGGTTCTGGTCAAGTCAAGTCGGGTTCGTAAGCGGTTCGATTTCTAATCGCCCAACCTTCGCCCGACGAGTTAGCGGAGGCCGGACTGCTCTTCGCGGCTCCAGAGAAAAAGCGCCAATGGCGGACGGCCGCGTGCAAGGCAGTCCGTTCTGTGCAGTCCCGTTTATCGAGCAGGAATCGCGAAAAATGGGGCATAATTCGCAGATTTTGCGGGAAAACAACACAGGAATTCTCTGCAGTCCAGACTGCATGGCGGAGAGAGTGGGACTCGATTTCTGCCACTTAGCCCAAGTCGTGGTGACGACTAGAGATAAGTGATAATACCCTGTGTTTATACGGGTTTCAAGCACTTTCTTGACTTCGGGTCCGTTGCCTCCCAAAACCTCCAACGACCTCGATTGACCACAGAAACGGTATCACTGGTATCACTCTCGAGTGTGGAAAGCATCATTTTTCAAGCCTCGAAAAAGTCATTCTTGCGTTCTGAAAAAATGTT
>JASHNX010000321.1 GCA_030041415.1 Candidatus Sulfotelmatobacter sp. | reverse complement strand
CGGCGCAGTTCGGATTCGCTCCCGGTTTCCTTTGGCTACTGATTGGCGCGGTGCTGGCGGGATGCGTGCAAGACTTTACGGTCCTGGTGGCTTCCGTCCGGCATAAGGGACGGTCCCTGGCAGACGTAGCGCGGACCGAGATCAGCCCGTTTGCCGGCCTCGTTGCGATGGTGGCGGTGCTTTTCATTCTTTTGGTCACCCTCGCCGGACTGGGGATTGTGGTCGTGAATGCGTTGGCCAACAGTCCGTGGGGATTCTTTACGATTGCCATGACCATTCCGATTGCAATGATCATGGGATGGTGGATGTTCAAGAGCCATGCGGGAAAGATTCGCGTTACCGGCCCGAGTATTTTCGGGGTTGTGTTGCTGATTGCCGCGGTGGTTGCGGGGCATTGGGTCGCGCAAAGTTCGTGGGCAGGCGCGTTGACGTTTACGCCGCACGAAATAACAATTCTGATGGCATTTTACGGGCTGGTTGCCTCGGTGCTTCCGGTGTGGCTCGTGCTCGAACCGCGTGATTACTTGTCGACCTATGTCAAGCTGGGCACGATCGCGGCGCTAGTGATTGGAGTGCTTATAGTTCACCCGAACATTCAATTTCCGAATTTCACCGAGTTCGTTCACGGCGGTGGACCGATCATCAAAGGAAAGCTTTTCCCGTTTCTGTTTGTGACGATTGCCTGCGGCGCGATCTCAGGATTTCACTCGCTGGTATCGTCGGGCACAACTCCGAAAATGCTGGACAAAGAAAGCGACGCCCGCTTCATCGGCTACGGCGCCATGGTGGCGGAGTCGTTGGTCGGCGTGCTGGCGTTGATCGCGGCGTGCTCGATGGCGCCCGGAGATTACTTCGCGATCAACACTGCGCCGGCCGTATTCAGCCATCTGGGATTGCACACCGTGAATCTCGACCTTTTTTCGCAGGAAGTGGGCGAACATCTCGCGGGACGAACGGGCGGAGCAGTTTCACTAGCAATCGGGATGGCACAGATTTTCCGCGGATTGCCGGGCATGGATCGTCTGATGGGTTACTGGTATCACTACGCGATTATGTTTGAAGCGCTTTTCATCCTGACAACGGTGGATGCCGGCACGCGAGTGGCACGCTATGTGTTGCAGGAGTTGATGGGAAAAGTTCATAAGCCGTTCGGAAATACTTCCTGGTTGCCTGGAAACCTAATTACCAGCTTTCTCGTGGTTCTGGGCTGGGGGTACTTGATTTACACCGGAAATATTTCCACGATCTGGCCACTATTCGGGACGGGGAATCAGCTACTGGCCACGATTGCGTTGGCTGTGGTGACGACATTTCTCATCAACATGGGCAAGCAACGGTATGCCTGGATTACATTTCTGCCCATGTGTTTCGTTGGTGTGACCACCCTGACAGCAGGAGTGCTCTCGATCAAGAATATTTTTCTTCCGCTGACCTCGAAACCGGGCCAGGTGTTTACCGGTTATCTCGACACAACTCTAATGGGCATCTTTATCCTGGGTGTGATCCTGGTCGTCTGCGACGCGGCGCTGCGGTGGAGAGCAGCTCTGAATGGCGCTCCCGCACCGCAGGAAGCCTTCGGTCCGCCTTTGACCGAGGCGGGCGAAGTAAAAATGGGCTGCTGTTGAAAAGAGTGTGCCGTGACTCATCTTCATTCTGCCTGACCAATTTGAAAATTGACCTGCGCAACGTACAATCCCGCCTGCATGGGGATTGGACCGATCCAGCTAATTCGGCAGGCGACGCCAGCGCAGCGACGAACATTGTTGGCGGCTGCGCTCGGGTGGGCGCTGGATGCGTTCGATGCCATGCTGTACACGCTGGTGCTGGCGCTGCTGATGCGCGACCTTGGCATGAGCAAGACCACCGCGGGGTTGCTGAGCACTCTGACCCTGCTGGCTTCTGGGCTGGGCGGCGTGCTGTTTGGTTTTGTCGCCGATCGAGTCGGGCGCAAGCGCGCGCTGATGTCGAGCATTCTGACCTATTCGATTTGCTCGTTCGCTTCCGGATTGGCCACCAGCATTGCGATGCTGGCCGCTGCAAGGTTCGTGCTGGGATTGGGGATGGGCGGCGAGTGGAACACCGGTGCGGCGCTAGTAGCTGAGACCTGGCCGACCGAGCTGCGCGCTAAGGCGATTGCGATTGTGCAGAGCTCGTGGGCCGTGGGTTTTGCGGCTGCGGCATTGGTAGCTGGTCCGGTGGCGCGGTATTTCGGATGGCGCGCCGTGTTCTTCATTGGAATTCTGCCCGCGTTCTTGACCCTGTGGATGCAGCGGGACGTACCGGAATCGGAAATGTGGCAGAAGCGGACGAAAGAAAAAGCTCCACATCTCCAGAAATGCGGCGACGTAGGAGAAAACCAAGCCGGTTCCGCTTCGGAGTTTTCCGCTCTTTTTGGACCAGATTTTCTGAGGCCTACATTCGCGCTGCTATTTTTCAACTTTTTCAGTTTGTTTGCTTGGTGGGGTTTGTTCACCTGGATCCCTCCATATCTGTCGTTGCCGACGTCGCAGGGAGGTCGCGGGTTTGGCGTAGTGGGCACGACAACGCTGCTGGTGATCTTGAATCTACTGGGCATGTTGCCGGGCTATGCGAGCTTCGGATGGATCGCCGATCTTGTGGGCAGGCGCAATGCATTCTTACTATACAGCCTGATTGCAGCCCTCTTGATTCCGCTGTATGCCGAGGCACGAAGACCGGAGGTCCTCGTGATCATGGGGACTCTGGTTGCGTTCTTCGGTACGGGATTATTTTCCGGCTCGGGGATTATTGGCAGCGAGCTTTTTCCCACGAGTTTGCGGGCGCGGGCGTTGGGATTTACCTATAACGGGGCGCGCGCCATGAGTTCGGTTGCACCGCTGGTGATCGGGAGGATTGGGCAGTTGAAAGGACTAGGAGCGGCGTTTTATCTGTGTGCCGCGGGGTATCTGCTTGCCGCATTGCTCGCGACACGATTGCCGGAGACCCGAGGGACAGAGTTGACGTAGCCTATTCGATGGGGTCGATCACGACCGCCTCCGTGCCCGGTGCGCGAGTCGGCCGCTGAACAATGACGATAGCCGAGAGCACGAAGATGATTCCCAGACTCTGAATCGGGTGCAGAACCTCGCCGAGCAGCGAAGCCGCGAGAAGAATCGAGAAGACCGGCTCGAGGCAACTGGCGATGATGGCTCGCGTGGGCTCGAGGTACTGCAGACCGAGGAAGTAAAGAGAGAACGCGCCGAGCACTGAAATCATCGAAAAAACGAAAAGAAAAAGCCATTGTCCAGGCGCATAGTGAGCGCGGAGGATTTTCCAGGGAGGGTTAACGATCAGCCAGAAAGCCGAAGCCGCGGCAAGGGTCCAAAAGAGTACGCGCCAGCGATCGTAGCGCGCGAGAATGTGATGTCCGCCAACGTTGTAGAAGGCGAAAGAGAACGAAGCAAGAAGCGCTGCGATCAGGCCGTAGATATCGATGTGAAAGGACGAGGTTGATGCAGAACCGATAAGGCCGATGACGAGGGCAGTCCCGATCAAAGCCATCGCGACCGCGGTGAGCTTCTGAAGTGAAAGTTTTTGCTGGCCGCGAACAACGACGTAAAGCAAAACCCAGACCGGAGCGGTGTATTGGACGATGATCGCGACCGCAACGTTGATGCGCTGAATGGCGACGTAATAGAAGTAATTGGAGACCGCAACGCCAAGAACTCCAAGCAGAAGACAGTATGAGAGATCACGCCTGGGAAGTTTGATACGCTGCCACCCCTGAAGGCCGGCGAGAATCGGCAGCAGAACGATCAGGGAAAAAGTAGTGCGGGTCTGGGAAAGAATTAAAGGATCGATGCCGGTAGTAACTCCAGGGTACAGCGCGGCCCAGCCCAGCGACAGCCTTCCAGTAAAGACAGCCCGGCCGAGAGCGGCGGAAACTCCCCAGAGGAAAGCTGCCGAGGCGATAAAGAAGTAACCGCGGAGCGGATGAGAAGTCGGTTGCGCTTGGTTTGGGATCGTAGGCCTCGTCGGCTGATGAACGTGTTTTTAACTGCCTATGAGCTACGAGTTAATGTACTCGATTTCCGTTGTAATCTTTGCGGTCTTTTCCAGCATCGCCGAGACGGAACAGTACTTCTCTTTCGAGAGCCGCACAGCGTCTTCGGCGGCTTTGCGCGAGACTTTGCCGCCAATGCGATAGGTCAACCTTATGCGGGTGAAGACGGATGGAGGATCTTTAGCGCGTTCAGCTTCGGCATGAACTTCAAGGCTGGTGAAGGGTTCCCGCTTCTTCTGCAAAATCGAAACGACATCATAGCCAGTGCAGCCGCAGAGGCCTATGAGAACGAGTTCCACGGGACTGTTGCCTTGGCTCTTGTCGCCATCGACCAGGATGGAGTGACCGCTATCAGCGACCGCGTTGAAGACATATTTTTCTTTCCAGATTGTGTTGGCATGCATCGAGCTTTTCTCTCTGATTGAAATTTACCGCCGATTGTCGGTGCTGGGTTCGGGGTGAATAAGAACGCGGAACAGTTCCGGCGCTTCATGTTTGAAACGGATTTCAAGCTCCGTTTGAATGTCGTGCACACGGGCGAGCGGGAGATCGTCGGAGAAAGTGCAGTGGCAGGAGACATAAAGACGGCCACGAACTTTTTTAACTTCGACATCGTGCATGTCGATGATCTCGGGAAATTCCTTGGCCACTTTTTTCAGCTTGCGTTCAAGATCCGCATCGCGGAGCAAAGTGTCGCCGGGCTCGATGGTAGCCGGCTCGCTTTCGATGTGAGTGAGGATGTCGGCGATCTCGGGAATATCGGCACGCATGGCGGCTTCGAGTTCGGTGACGCGGTCATGGGCGCTTTTCAAGGTGAGGTTCTCATCGAGTTCGATGTGCTGCTCGACGTGAAGACGGCCAGCCAAGTCCTGCACGCTGATGTCGTGAACGTTGAGGTTGTGGCGCGTGGCGACGGCGCGGATGCGATCAAAAATATTTTCGGAACGCTGGGCGCGCGGGAGCGGCTGCACAGTTACGTCGGCATCGGGGAGAATTTTATGAACCGCTTCGGTTACAGCAGCGACCAACTGCTCGGATCGCTGGAAGGTAACCGTGCGGGCGAAGCCGACGGCGAGATCGGCGAAATAGCGGTTGCCGGCGCGGCGAATGCGCACGCGCCCGATTTCAAGAACGCCATCGACGTTGGAAACGGCGTCGATGATTTGATTGCGAACACCGATCGGTGCAGCATCGAGCAGGGCGTCGATGGTGCGGCGCGCCAGGCGCCAGCTTACGGAAACGATAACTCCGGCTACGAACAGAGCGGCGATGGGATCTGCTTTCGCGAGCCATGACAGACGGTAGGCGTGGCTGAGAAGAACCAAGATGAGACCGAGAACGACAACCCCGGCCGACCACACATCGGTGGAGAAGTGCAAGGCGTCGGCCTCAAGGGCCTGGCTATCGAATTTGGTTGCGATGCGCCCGAGAGCACGGGAACGCCACCAATCAACCGCCATGGAAACGAGCATGACGGCAAAAGCCCAAATGGAAGGTTCGACCTCGACGCGGCGGAAGAACAGGCGAAGAACCGCCTCGTAGATGACCCAGGCACAGGTGAGCAAAAGAAGGCCGGTTTCGAGAAAAGCAGAAAAATTTTCGACCTTGCCGTGGCCGTACTGGTGATCGGCATCGGCGGGTTTGTCGGAGACTCCGACCGAGAAAAAGGTGAGAGCCGCAGCGATCAGATCCAACGCGGAGTGAGCGGCTTCGGAGAGAATTCCCAGGCTGCCCGTAGTGACGCCGACGACGATCTTCGCCCCAGTAATGAGGAAGGCTGCGACGACCGAATTTCCCGCGACGGCGCGCTTTTCGGCGCGAATGGCGCTGGGTGAATAAAGGGCCGGCGTACCGGACATGATGGGATTATCGCCGTTCAGAACGAATTGCGCCAAATCAATCGCCGCGTATGGACGATATCGCCGGTACTTTTATATTCGGATATGGCGAGAAGCAGTTTTAGCTGGAAACCGCCTCTATGCTAGGATTCTAAGTTCGGCTTTTCAAACTTTCCTGATTAACCAATCCTGGAGGATCTTGGTATGCGTAAGAGTTGGTTGTTGTGTGTGCTGATGGGGTCGCTAGCCTGGGGACAGGCGCCGGCTCAGTCGAATCCGGCACCCCCGCCATCGAATGCGGGCCCCGCGCCGGGAGCTGCGGCGAAGGCGCCTGAGCCGGCGGCGGAAATCCCGGAGAGCGCGGTTGTGCTCACGATCAAAGGCGTCTGTCCGGCTTCGGAGAAGACAGCCGCGGTTTCGAAAACTGCTGCGAGTAAACCGGCGGCCAAGAAGCCGGCCGACTGCGAAACCAAGATCACCCGCGCTCAGTTTGAAAAGATTGCAAATGCGCTTTCCCCGAACGTGTCCCCCCAATTGAAGCATCAACTGGAAACCCTGCTGCCTCGCTTCATGGCGATGTCAGACGCGGCCAAAGAAAAGGGACTGGACAAAACTCCGCACTTCGAAGAGATGATGAAAATCGTGCGGATGCAGGTTCTGTCGCAGGAACTGCAGCGGTCGGTGCAAGAGCAGGCGGAAAAGATCACGCCAGAACAAATCAACGCCTATTACAAAGGGCATCCCGAACAATACGAGCAGTTTTCACTCGATCGGGTCTTTGTTCCCCGCTTCAAGCAGCAGGAATCGGACAAAGAAGATCCGAAAACCATGACCGACGAACAACGGAAGGCAAAAGAGGCCGCGGATAAGGCCAAACAGCAGGAAGGCGAGCAAGAGTTGACCAAGCTAGCGGACAGCCTACGCGCGAAAGCTGCGGCCGGAACGGATTTCATCGCGCTGCAGAAGGAAGCTTATGCAGCGTCGGGCGAGAAAGTTGAGAATCCGGTGGTGAATTTACCCAAGGTCCGGCGGACGGGATTGCCTCCGGCGCATGCCACGGTTTTCGATCTAAAAGTGGGCGATGTTTCGCAGGTCATCAGCGACAATGGCGGGCACTATGTTTATAAGGTTGTGAGCAAAGAAGAACTTCCGCTGGATCAAGCACTGCAAACAGAAATTCATAACAAGCTGAAGTCGGAACGAATGAAGGAAATGATGGACAAATATACGAACTCATTCCAGGCAATACCGAACGAAGCTTACTTCGGGCCCGCAGAAGGACCCGGGGAGATGATGCGCGGTCCGCATCTGCCGCCGCATCCGATGAGGAATCCGAACGGCGCGGCGCCGCCCGCACAAGCGCCTCAACCAGACAAGGACTGATGTCGAGCGACAAACCCGTTGTCGTGGTCACCGGCATCGCGGGCAATCTGGGCACGCGATTGCTTCCCATACTGGAGGGCTTCTCGGTGATTGGGGTGGATTTCGTTCCACCCCGCACCGAGGGCGCCTTGCAGTTCGAGAACTTGGATCTGGGAGAAGAATCTTCCACCCGCACGTTCTATGAGTTGCTGCGCGACACCCGGCCAGTTTCGGTAGTGCATTTGGCATTCGTGATCGATCCCGTGCGAACGCGAGTGCTCGATCCGGACCGGATGTGGCAGATCAACGTGGCTGGAACAGCGCGGGTGATGGAAGCGGTGACCGAGGCGAATCGCACTTCAGATGCGCCAATAAAGCGATTCGTTTTTCCCAGCAGCGTTTCCGTCTACGGCTCGAACTTGCCGGCTGCTGCCATGGAGGATTCGGTTCTCGCCGCGCACACTCTCCCTTACGCGATTCACAAAAAGCAGTCCGATGAAGTGGTGCAGCAGCGCGCGCCCGCCATGCGGGGATGCAGCGTGTATATCTTGCGGCCGCATATTTTTGCGGGCTGCAGCGTGGAAAATTACCTGCTGGGGGCGTTCCGGGGTACGCCGAATGGCAACAGCGCGCGAGCGGAAAAAATGCGAGCCGCCGGACGACGGCTGCCGTGCATGTTGCCGCGTGGTCAGAAATATCTGGATAACAAAATTCAGTTTGTGCATGTCGATGACATGGCGAGGCTGATTGGGCATATTCTGCAACGGGATCCCGAGGCGCAACGCCTGACGATTCTGAATGTGGCCGGTCGCGGCGAGCCGATGACCTTTGGCCGGTGTGTTCAAGTCGCGCAAGCAAGACTATGGCGCGCCCCGGGGAAATGGAGCATGCGCGCGGTGCTGAAGCTGCTATGGAAGTGGGGAATTTCGGCCATCCCGCCGGAGGCGCTGCCTTATATGACCGGCGAATACATCATGAACACGGACCGGCTGCGGAAATTTCTGGGCAGCGAATACGAAGCGGTTATTCATTACACAATTGCCGACGCGTTTGCGGATAGCTTTCGGCGAGATGTTCCACCGGCGGCGGCTGCTGGGAGATAGCGAAGCCTTGGCTTGCGGGTGCGTGGAGCGGTTTGGATGCTTCGACGGGGATTGAACTTGGCATTCGCCAAGCTCAATCCCCGCTCAGCATGACAGCCTTTCTTATGACCGCGTTCTTGCCCCTCTATTTTTTGCCGCGGAACAAGCCTGCAATTCCAAATGTATACGGAGTCCAAACGGCTTCGCGGAAGCCGGCCGCTCGCATGCGATCTAGCATCTCCTGCGGCGAGGGAAACCGTTCCACCGAATCGGGAAGATAGGCGTAAGGACCGCGCACCCCGGAGATTATGGTGCCGATTCGCGGGAGGATCTGTTTGAAATACACGCGATAGAAACTGCCGAGCAGTCCTTTCGGCTCGCTGAAATCGAGAATGCCGCACTCGCCCGCGGGGCACAAGACGCGTGCGATCTCGCGCAGCCCTGCGTCGTAGTCGGCGAGATTGCGGAATCCGAAGGCCGAAGTCACGAGGTTGAAATGGGCGTCGGGAAACGGAAGACGCAGTGCATCGGCCTCGATCCAACGGGGCATGCTTGTTTTCTGCTTCGATCCGGCAAGCGATTTGGCGCAGGCAAGTTGCAGCATGGCGTGGGAGAAATCGGCTCCCATAATCTTCGCGCCGTTCTCTCCGGCTTGTGACCGCAGGGCAAAGGTCATGTCACCGGTGCCGCAGCAGAGATCCAGAACACGGGCGTCGGGAGCAGCCACCAAATGCGCGAAGGCTCGGGCAGTGCGACGCCACCACAGCCGATCGACGTTGAGTGAAAGAACGTGATTCAGCAGGTCATAGCGCGGTGCAATGGAAGTGAACATGTCGCGGACCGCACGGCCGGCCGATTGCGGGTCGGTTGCGCCCTCTGGTGCAGCGCCGAAAGTTGGCTTTTCCAGAATTTACTTCCCCCATCCGCCACGTGAAAGACGGCGGAGTTCTTCCACGGCAGCGATGACCACGTTGTCGGGAACGTCCGCGGCGATCTCGACTTTGCCGATTTCGCGAGGAAGCACGAAGTGCACGACTCCACCTTGAGTTTTCTTGTCCGCCTGCAGGCGAGCGAGGATTTTGCGCGGAAAAACTTTCAGCTCAGGCAGACGTCCGAGGCCGAGGACAGCATCAGCGATGCGACCGGCGGTGACGCTGTCGGTGCGGCCAACCGCAAGCGCGATGTTGGTGGCGGCGATCAGACCCCAGGCTACGGCTTCGCCGTGAAGCAAGGAGCGGTAACCGGTCTCGGCTTCCAGCGCGTGGCCGATCGTATGGCCCAGATTAAGCACGCGGCGCAGCCCGTCCTCGTGCTCATCGGCAGAAACCACTTCCGCTTTTAATTTCACCGATTGTGCGATCGCTCCTTCCAACTCGACGGGGTCACGCTTGAGAATCTGCGCGCGCTTCTGCTCGAAACGGAGAAAAAGATCGAGATCGCCGATGATGCCGCACTTGAGCGCTTCATAAAGCCCGGCGCGAAACTCGCGATTCGACAAAGTACGCAGCACACCGGGATCGATCAGAACCACGCGGGGATGATAGAAAGTTCCCAGCAGGTTCTTCCCCGCCCCGAGATTGACGGCGGTTTTACCGCCCACCGAGGCGTCAACCTGAGCCAGCACGGTGGTGGGAATTTGGACCAGTTCGACTCCGCGCATGTAGAGCGAGGCCAGAAGTCCGGTGACATCGCCGACTACACCACCCCCGAGGGCGATAAGAACCGCTTTCCGATCAGCTCCAAGGCGGACGAGTCGCTCGGACAGCATTTCGATGGTCTTGAGTTTCTTGGCCGGTTCGCCGTCGGGCATCTGTACGACTTGAGGCTTGAATCCAGCAGAAGTCAGCGAGCGCACTAACTTCGCGCCCCAGCGGCGGCGCACGGGCGCAACCGTGATAACGAAAACCCTGCTGGCCTGCGGCAACAGCTCGGCGAGTAGCGTTCCGGCGCGAGCCAGCAGCCCGTTTTCAATACGGGCCTGATACGGGCGGGGCTGCACATGGATCGTAACTTGCGCCATGGGAATTCCATCATAACGTAAGGGAAGTTATGAGTTAGAGAGGATTGGCTAATGTGATGCTTGATCGCCGAATGAGGAGATGCTGAGAGGCGACCGAAGTGAACGATCAGCTCGTTTTCACGGGAAAAGCAATGGAGGCAGCGATTGAGGCGGCGACGATGAGTGCTACGGCGGCGAGGGTTGCGAGCGTCGAGGTCGTACGATAATTCGCGAAAACCATCTTGAAGCCAATCAAAATCAGGACAATAGCGAGGCCGATGTGGAGAAAGCGAAAGTTTCCGATCAGACTGGAAACTGCAAAGTACATAGACCGCAGGCCGAGAATTGCGAAGACATTCGAGCTGTAAGCGATGAATGCGTTCAGGGTGACGGCAAGAACCGCAGGGATGGAATCGATGGCAAACAGCAAGTCAGTAGTTTCGATAACTGCCAGCACGAGCAGGAGCGGGGTTGCATAAAACAGCGGACTTCGTTTCGGACTTCCCTTGCCGATTTGTGCTTCCTGACCTGCTCCGCCGACGCTGGCTCTCCGGACGAAGAATTTTCCGTTTTCATAATTGTTGGTGACGGGCAGACAGCGGCTCAAAAAACGAACCGCCGGGTTCCCTTGGGGATCGACGTGGTGCCCACCGCTAAACAGAAAGCGAATCCCGCTCGCGATCAAGACCGCGCCTAGCAGGTAGAGAATCCAATGAAAACGCTGAATGAGGCCGATGCCGGCGAGGATAAACACCCCGCGGAGGAGCATTGCTCCAAGAATTCCCCAGAACAGAACGCTGTGCTGGTGCGGCTCAGGGACCGAGAAATAGCGAAAGATGACAAGGAAGAGAAAAAGATTGTCGACGCTGAGTGAAAGTTCGAGAACGTAGCCGGTGGCGAATTCGAGCGCTGCCTGGCGACCTTGCCAGAAACATACGAGCGCCGCAAAAGCAGCAGCGAGAGCGATCCAGAATAAGCTCCAGGCAAAGGCTTCGCGCGAGCGCATGATCCGGCCGCGGCGATGAAAGACACGCAGATCCAGAACCAACAGGCTCAGCGCAAAAATGTTGAAGAGAATCCAGACGTAGAGCACCAGACTTACCGCCGGAAAATCACGCAGCAGCTTTTTATTTCTCGCGGCCTAAGCGCCCGCTCTGCCATTCGTCCCACAGGCCCGCAGATTTCAGCATTTGTTCACTGTGAGTATCGTGAATCGATTGTTTAATCTGGGCACGGGTATAACGCGGCCCGATTTTGTCAGGAAGATTGGCCAGCGCGAAGCTGAACTCGGCAGCTTCCGCGACGTCTTTCTTGAGCTGCACGAAATCTACCTTGTCATAAGTATCGGAGACGGCGTGATAGTTGACCAGGTAATTGGCTTCGTCCTGATCGGCGACAAAGGTGGGAACGCCTTCGAGC
>JASHNX010000320.1 GCA_030041415.1 Candidatus Sulfotelmatobacter sp. | reverse complement strand
GCGTTTGGGCCGTGCCACTCATTCGGTGGAAATTCGTCGAGGATGGAAATCTCCGAGTCGCACATGCTAAGGGCGATCTTTACTTTCTCGGGGTGGTCAGGATCGAGATTGTCCAAGAAGCGGTGCACCGCATCTGCTACCTCGCTCTTGTCAGAAGCAAAACCAGCAGGTGTGCCCACCGCGATGGCCAGCAAGAGCACCCCAATGTTCGCGGTCCGTTTGAAGTTCATAGCTCCCTCCGTGGAACACGTGCGGAAGTATATAGGCTGGTAAATCCGGTGCAAGTGGAACTAACTGACGCAAACAGGCGTAAGCACTCACGACGCCGTGGCATTTTGAGTGTAATCCGGATTTAGCCTTAGCTCTTCTCGCCCTCAGGGATTCTGCAAAAGGGTCACTGTCGAAATCATTACACTCAAGTTCCCGGCGGCGGTTCATAGACGGGAATCTTGTAGACCACCGAGTCATATTTTGGCTTCTTGAGGTTGCCGATGATCTCGCCGTGAAGATTCTCTGCGATACGCCTGCTGGCGGTATTTTCGACGGCCACTGGATAGAGGAAACTTTCTTTGCCAAAAGTAGCATGGCCCCACTCAACCAGTGCGGCCACGACTTCCCCGCCAAAACCATGCCTGTGCGCGCTTTCCTTGAGCCAAAGGCCGAGTTCGGGCGAAACAGAATCCGCGCCTTCGAACGAGGCCATGCCAAGGCACTCCCCGTTGTCGAGCCGCCGGATGACGAAAGAAAAGTTGTTCGATTCCGGCGCCTGCACTCTCTTCTCGCATCGCGCTACGTATTCGCTCCACGATGGTGGCTCCCACGGCATGAATTTGGCGATTGCGGGCGTGATGCATCCAAAAACCTCTTGTGCGTCCGTCATCTGGAACTGGGTGAGCTGCAGTCGTCGGGACCGGATGACAATCATTCTCTCAGCCTGTCAACGACGGATAATACCTCAATTGATAGTTGACGAAAGCAGGCGTTAGCACTCACCGACCCCGCCGGTTGCGTTTTGAGCGTAAACGGGATGTTTAGCAGTTGAAGGCGAAACGCACTTGGCAAGATGTGTTTCGATGGTGCATACTCCATTACCGTTCCCGACAACGTTCCCTAGGAGGAAAGTGTTATGCATCTTCGTCTGAAGACTATTCTGGCGGCGGTATTGTTAAGCGCAGTTCCCGTGATTTTGGCTCAAGACGCTGCCACGGATGTGAAGAAAGGCACCGAGAAGGCAGCCGACACGGCAGGCCACGACACCAAAGTAGCGGCCAAAGACACCGCGAAAGGCACCGAGAAAGTTGCAAAGAAAACCGGCAGCGGCGTCAAGAAGGCGACGAAGGCCACGGGGCATGAGGTAAAGAAAGCCGCAGAGAAGACCGACGACGCGGTGAAAAAGTAATCCAATAGCTGGATTCTTGAGCTAGCTTCGCGCCTTGAGGACTTTCATAAGCGGAGTCGATGTCGACTCCGCTGCTCAGGAGTGGCGGCCTTGAGTTCTGGCTCGAGCAAAACTACGGGATCACATTAAACGGAGCGTTACTGGTTAGCGCCCCGCCCGGCGTGGCCACCGTGACGTAGCCGGTCGTGGTCCCAGCTGGAACAGTGGTCGCAATTAGGGAACTGCTGACCACTGTGAACGTAGCGTCCATGCCGTTAAACGTGACGCTGGTCGTGCCGGTCAGATTGGTCCCGAGAATCTTGACGGGTCTTCCCACCTTACCGATGGCGGGCTGTGTTTCCACAAACGGGGCCAACCCAACCGACAAGCTGAAGATAGTGCCATCGTTGTAGGCTCCGCCATTACGCGTTGTCCCGTAGAAGTTCCCGTCGGTGGCCTGCATTAGCCCGGCATCGGCTGAAGGGTAGTTGGTATAGGTGCAAGCGCCCTCGGAGCAAAAGCTGTAAACCCTCGTGAGGGTGCCACTGGGAGTGATCTTGAAGATAGTCCCGCAGCCAGACAAACCGTCGCCCCAGCACGAGGAAACGCCACCGCCCTCCTCGGTTATGCCGTAGAAGCTCCCGTCGGTGCCCTGGACCAGCGGCAACTGAGAAAAAGCGCCGTTCTCGCAACCGTCGGGGCAAAAACTGTAAAGCGTGGTAAGCGTGCCGCTCGAAGTGATTTTGAAGACCGTGCCGCAGCCGCCTTTTTTGCACGGGTAGCTGCTATCGTTGCCCCCGCCTATGAGTGTTGTTCCGTAGAAGCTCCCATCGGTGCCCTGGACCAACCCCGCTTGAGGGTATTCGCCGTCCGTGCAATTGCTTTGGGAGCAAAAGCTATACAGCGTGGTTAGCGCACCATTCGGAGTGACCTTGAGCACGGCACCCGCACCTACTTTGTAGGGGTTGCTGCTATCAGATGCTGTCCCATAGAAGTTCCCGTCGGTGCCCTGAACCAGTGCTCCCATGGGGCCCTCGCCCCACGGGGGTTTGAAGCTGCGGATCGTAGTCAGCGTGCCGCTTGGAGTGATCCTGAAGACCGTTCCCCCAAAGTAGGCTCCGCCTTGACTGGTAGTTCCGTAGAAGTTCCCGTCGATGCCCTGGACCAGCCCCACTTGGGGCTGTGCGCCGTCCGGACAATTGAATTGGGAGCAAAACCTATACAGTGTGGTCAGCGTGCCCTCCGGGGTGATTTTGAAGACCGTGCCACAAGCGTCGCCGTCGCATTGCGTCCCGTTGGCCCCGCCCTCAAATGTTGTCCCGTAGAAGTTCCCATCGGTGCCCTGGATCAGCCCCGCGTAGGGGTATTCGCCGTCTGCGCAGCCGCTTTGCGAGCAAAAGTTGTAAAGCGTGGTCAGCGTGCCGTCCGGGGTGATTTTGAAGACTGTCCCATAGGGCGCCTTGGGCCCGCCACCCTCGGTTGTTCCGTAAAAGTTCCCATCGGTGCCCTGGACCAGGGCCGCTTGGGGGTATTCGCCGTCCGTGCCGTTGAAGCTGTACAGCGTCGTGAATGTCTGCGCGGGAGTGGTAATCGCAGTCCCGGCACAGAGCAGAAACGCAACGCTGACCTTTTTTAATCCACATATTTTTGTCATCGGCAATCCCTCCCTAACGCAAAGGTTGCGAGATCCGCATGGGCAAACCTAAGCAATACGCGGGATCGATTCCTTCGATCAGATCGGCGACAAGGGGAAGGTGCCTCATCGGCAGGCTGGGATTATCCTATGCGGGGAGCGAGTGGTCAATGGCAGCCGGATAATTTGATGTAAACAGGCGATTTCACTGAAAACTCCCGGTCGGGAGCCAATGAGTGTAATGGGGATATTACGTCAGTTGACCATAACTGCTCTCCCGATGTGTTCTTGATGCGATGCCCGGTGGGCACTGCTGTTCTCTTTTTCACAACAAGGATACAGTTTTTTGTACTGCCTATCCCCAAAGGAACCAATATTATTCATAACAAAACTATGATATCGCGTATTGTTATACACAAACCCAACTATCCTAGTTTTCGTATTTTGTCTTTAAATAGCCAGCTAACACATTGATTTATAAGGTTGTATCCATCGACTTCTTGGCCCATCCGCTTGATGGTTCTGAAATTGCCACAACCCACAGATCTAGTTTCGATTCGAGATCATCGCTCGGATTCTTCTTGACTAGGTTCTGTTTCATTTTTTCCAGTCTGTTGGACCACGATTCTTTCAAATTGGCTGCGGGCTCCAGACCGAAGTGCTCGAATGTCGAAAAATCTACGCCAGGAACTCCGAAAGGTAGGTGCGCCATGCTTAACCTTGATCCCATCCGCTCCCGGGCATTCATTTTGGGATCGATTCTGATGGTTCTTTCCATATCTCCTCGTTTTTCTTCGTCGATACTTGCGCAGACCTCAATTTCGACCGGAAGCATCTCCGGCACGGTAACCGACTCTTCTGGTGCAGTCTTGCCCAATGCTAAAGCCACGATTACTGGTTCAACTGGGCAAACGATTCACGTGACAACTAATCAGTCAGGTGTCTTCTCCGCCGGCGCCCTGATTCCCGGTGTTTACACGCTGCGCGTCGAAGCCAAGGGCTTCAAGACTACGCAAGTGCTCATTACCGTCCAGATCGGTAATACGGCGAATGGGAGTACAAAGTTGGAGATTGGCCAGGAAAGCACAGTCGTTGAGGTTCAGGGGACCGAGGTTCAAGTCAATACCGAGCAGGCCACCGTTCAAGGCGTGCTGACGGCTACTCAAATCGAGAATCTACCAGTAAACGGCCGCAACTTCCTTGATCTGGCCCAACTGGAACCCGGCGTCCAGATTCAGGATGGCCAGAACTTCGATCCCACCAAGGCTGGCTACTCCTCAATTTCGTTCGGCGGACGCTTCGGTCGCACTGCCCGCATCGAAGTCGATGGTGTTGACGTCTCCGACGAAACTGTGGGTACAACCACTACTGATATCCCAGCCAGCGCTATCCAGGAGTTTCAGGTCAGTCAGTCAAGCCTGGATATGTCAAGCGAACTAACCTCGTCGGGGTCGGTAAACGTGACCACCAAGTCGGGAACCAATGCCATCCATGGCGAAGCTTTTGGCGCATTCCGCGACAGCGCATTCTCGTCGCAACTGCCAACGCCTGTGGGTTTTTCGGCGCCCTACCAGCGTAGCCAGTACGGCGGCAGCCTCGGCGGCCCGATCCTCAAGGATAAGTTGTATTACTTTCTGGACGGCGAGCGCACCGTCCAGCACACTCAGGTTCCAGTGCCCGTCGATGCCCCCTTTGAATCGTATTCAGGTACATTCGCCGATCCCTTTCACGAGGGCAATTTACTGGCCCGCGTGGACTACCAACTCACCAAGACTGCTCGGCTTTTTGACCGCTTCTCATATTTCAAGAACGATCTTGGTGCCACCTTCGGATACGGATTCTCGCTCTACGACAATATTGATATCACGCGAAACGAGCTTGTAGGGCTTGATTTCAATACCGGGAGTTTCACTCATTCAATCCGCTTCTCGTTTTTGAAGTTCCAGAATCAAATCGTAGACGCGACCACCGGCAACAGCGCCCTGCCTTTTGACGATTTGCACGCGGAACTCTTCGCTGGAAATCTGGTTGCCGGTCCCAATCTTTTGGCGCCACAGAGTACGCCGCAAAGCGACCACGAGATCAAGTACGACGGCGGCAAAATATGGGGTTCGCACATGATCCGTTTCGGAGGCGCATTTAACCATCTCCGAGGCGGCGGTTTTGCTTCCTTCTTCAAAAACGGCCCGCAGATTGGTACGGCCGTTCTGCCCAGCGAGGTCGCTTCGGCCGCAACCGGTCCCTTCCCTGGCGGCTCCGCCAACCCGTTCAACTATCCGACGGATTTCACTACTCTGACGAACGAACTGGGTTATTCCTTTACCGATCCCGCTCTGGGCTTCCCGGCAGGCGGTCTTGGCCCGGACAACCGAATCCTGCTCTACCTGGGTGATGGATGGAAGATCAAATCGAATCTGATGGTGACCTATGGTTTGCGTTATGAACGCGACACTGGCCGCAGTGACAGCCAGTTCGCCCCAATTCCAGAGCTTAGCGCCTTGATCCCTGGGCTAGGTGATGCAGTCAACCAGCCGAATAAGAACTTTGCTCCGCAGGCTGGCTTTACTTACGACCCATGGAAAAACGGCAAGACCTCAATCCGCGGCGGCATCGGCCTGTTCTATGAGAATGCCATCTGGAACAACGTCCTCTTCGACGGGCCTTTCCGCGAGAAAACTGGCGCTTTCCTTCAATTCTTCTCAGCCTGCGCAGCTCCGGGAACTCCTACCGTGTTGCAAACTCCCTCTGGCGCTATTAACACACCCGGAAGCGCATCTGCGACTGCTATCTGCGGCCCGGCAGGCGCCACCGTTTTCCCGTTGATTGGCAATACGCTTGCTCCTCTGATCGCATTGCAGCAGCAATTTGCGTCCCTCACGCCGTTCAACCTTCAGGCGGCCAATCCTTCCTATGCGGGACAGTACCTCACGGGTTGTACGAATGGTTCGAACTGCTTTTTCGCGTCGGGTGATTCGATGTTCAGTCCGAACTACAGAACTCCTCGTTCGGTGCAGATGAACATTGGCATCCAGCGCCAAATCCGCAACGGGATGGTGTTCAGCGCAGATTACGTACGCAATGTCCAAACCCATTACCTTTTAGGCGTGGATCAGAATCATGCCGGAGACGTTCGCTTCTTCAATAAAGCGGGTGCGCTCGATGCGATTACAGCTACAAATACCTTGTTTGGCTGCCCAGCGGGGGTCGCAGGCATAAACTGTGCCATCGCCGCCGGAGCAACCATGAGCAACTATGCCGGCAATGGCTTAGGTTCCTCCAGCGACATGGGCGGCGAAAGTTGCCTGGCAGCGTTGGGTTACGAGTGCGCCTTCGGTGGCATCAACCCTCTTTCGCCTCCTCTTGGTTTTCTGTCACCCGTTGGGCGGTCGCTCTATAGCGGTCTACAGACTAAGCTGGTCGAGAACGTAAACAATCCGTTCCGCGGCGCAGCCGTCGCGAACTTCCAGATTTCTTATGCCCTGTCGAGGTTCGAGAACACTGGCGGAGGCGTGGGTGCCGACAGTGCCGTGACCGCTGCCAGCGGCGACCAGGACTTCATTATTCCGGCTCTGGACAATGCGAACGTCAACGAGTATTTTGGGCCTTCCACCCTCGACCGCACCAACCAACTCTCGTTTGGCGGCTACTTGCGTTTCCGTGGCGGAATCCAGTGGGGAGTCATCGGCCACTTCGATAGCCCGTTCCCCAACACCCTAACCGTGCCTAATACCGCCATTGGTGCAGGTGAGATCTTCCGCACCGATTTCGAAGGCAGCGGCGTGACTCAGGATCCCCTCCCGGGGACCCACGTCGGCAGCTTCGATCGAGGCATCAATGCCGGCAACATCAATCAAACCATCACCAATTTCAACAATTTGGTCGCGGTACATACACCCACTCCGGCGGGCAATGTTCTGATTCAGAACGGCCTGTTCACGCAATCGCAACTGGCAGCCATTGGAGCCACATACAACGGCGGCGTTCCGTTGGCTCTCGCTCCTGCCGGCCAAGTCAACATGTCGTGGCTGCGGACTTTCGACACGACTCTCTCCTGGAACTATAAAATCAAGGAGAGGGTTACGATTACACCATCTGTAGCGGCTTTTAACCTGTTCAACTTCGTCAACTTCGACCTGCCGACGAGTGAAATGTCAGGCCTGCTTAACGGTCAGCCCGGTAGCATCAATGGCACCACGTACGCGGGCCACTTCGCCAACCGCGTGGGCGCCGGCACCGGCGTTTATACCTTGGGTTCGCCGCGTCAGGTCGAATTTGGATTGCACTTGACCTTCTAAAGGAACTTGCTCCGCCTACAAGCCGTGGCTCACGCCACGGCTTGTTTGCTTCTTGCTAAAGGCTGCTCAAGCTCGCGACTTGGGCGTTTCTCAGTTCGCTGGAAAAGTATCCAATATCTTTCATCCGCAAATGGCTCAACACTCCCCAGTGATCATGAACTTTCGCGTTTCATGGCGCACTGGATCTGGGCGTTGCGCTGCTCCTCGTTCTGTTTGTTCGCATCCGCAATGCGCTCCTTCGTATCGCCAGCTCGCTGGTGTATCGTCGCTTGGTAGCGTGTGCGTAGTTTCTGGTTTGCCACAAACCGGAAGTCCGATTGGCGAAAACAGGCGATTACACTCATTGACCCCCGCCGGGGGATTTTGAGCGTAATCAGGATTTTGCAACAGTCATCTTTTCCAGTGGCGTTGATTTACACCTGCGATAGATTCCCGCCGCACCTATTCCTCATCAATCGTCACGTGCACCTCTTTCATTTCCTGAATCTCCGCGATGACGATCGCGCGCGTTCCGTTGCGCTCAAACGCGGTTCCCTTGACCCGCACATATTTGCCCACGAAGGGCATCAGCTTTTTCATCTGACTGTAGTCGGGCATTTTGTCGGAGATAGGTTGATAGAGGTCGCCATCCCTGGTCAGAATGGCGATGGGCGAACCGGTCCTCACGCATGCCCGTGCGCACTTGAGACTCAGGCTGGTCGCGTTGCCATCGAGGTTCTGAATTGGGCATGCCATATCTCGCACCAGGCCCTCAATCGTGACTTGCGATCGGTTGGCGCGCGAACCTTCCATCGAAGTTTTCTGCGGAGGTTGAGACCCCGCCAAGACGATCTCGCAGCATGCTAACAAGCAAATACTGAGGGGCCGTATCATATCGTTGGTTCTCCTTTTCACAGGCCTTACGCAAAGTGCATACTTCCGTCAGACGATTACATTAACCCGCTAATGAGTGTAATGGGGATGTTACGCCAATCAAGAATGATCCTTAAACCGGGAATACTCCCCCGGTAGGGCTATACCGTATGTTTCGCAGATTGCTGAAACGTCTCGGTAGTCCTTCTCAGTCAGTTCGTAGCCGCTATGGAATTTCACCATCCATTGTGGGGAGATGCAGCGAACCGTTCTGCCACTGATCGTGCCGGTACCCGTCAACGAATCCGCCGGATACGCGACACCATTTTCAGGGGGACCAAAGATGCCGTTGCCATTTTCGTCTAGCGAGATCACATGAACATCGATTTCCCTGCCAACGCGATCCGCCAAAACGAAGTTGAATGGCCTCTCAATTTCACGTTTCGTCCGATCATAGCCCTGCGCTACCAAGAATCGCTCAAGCCGCGCCAAGTGCCGGTCTTCAATCACAATATCCAGATCTTTATGAGGGCGAGACTGCCTTTTGAGGAGTGCATCGACACCCCATCCACCGTCGATCCAGATGTCGATGCCTTGCCCAGCCAAGGCCGAGTAGATATCGATCACATCCGCCGATGTCATGGCTTCTATTTTGACAGAGGAAATGCAGACGAGGCATTTTGAGTGTAATCGGGATCTGCAACAACTATCCCAGAGCGCGACGTTTTTCTTGACAACCTAAGCGGATACCTTGCTATTCACACGCTTAGTGCCTGCGTCGAGCATGGCACGAAGCAGACCGGAGCCGATCACCGGGAAGGGAAAAAGGCAATTACATTACACTCTAACCTATGAAGATATTTTCGGCGCGTGAGACGGAGTTGTTGCGCGAGCTTGACGGACTGGAACTCGCTGGGTTTTGGCGGCGAGCCGTTGCGTTCCTGATCGACTGTTTTCTCATGGCTGTTCTTCTTAGCGTGCTGACGACGCTCGGATTCAATGGATTGCAATATCTCCGCCAGATGCGGGGGAATTCAGGCCCGGCCGAGTATCATTTGCCAGTCTTGAAGGAGCTTCGGGTTCCCGTGACCGATGGGGGCATGAAAGTCCAAGTAATCAACATCGAAGGCAACGAGGTAATTCATGTAGCGGCCACGGTGGTCGTGCCGGTACTGTATTGTGGCGTTTTTCTGTGGGCGGGCAAAGGCCGGACTCCGGGCAAGCGGCTGCTAAAGATCAGGGTCGTCTCGCTGGCCCATCGACACATAACATTGTGGCATGCGGTTGAGCGGGCATTGGGTTATGGAGCGGCTGCGCTGGAGCTAGGGTTCGGGTTTGTGCAGTTTTTCATTCATCCCTACCGGCGCTGCGCGCAGGATCGCCTTGCCGAGACGATCGTGGTGACCGAGAGCAGCTATCAAGCGCTGCAGCAAAAGCTGTCGCAGCAGCAGGTTGCCGATGATTTATTAGAGTCCCCGCCACACATAGCGCAGCAAAACACCTGAATACTATTGTAACCAGGCGATTACACTCATTGACCCTGGTCGTGGGGACGATAGTCCAACAGGGACCGCTCCGGCCAATTCAGGCGGTTCTAGAAGCCGCTTAGAGAGTTCCACCATGCGGGTGCCGCTCGCTACTAATGGGTAGAATCCTCGAATAGGAATTTAATCGCCTCTGGCATGCGCCTAGCCCAAGACGCAGAACTGTGGTTGGCGTTGGGTTCGACGACCAGCAAAACCTTGGGCCGGTTGATATACGCGCCCCTCAGATTCGACGCGAGCGCCTGTGCCATGGCCACCATTCCGGACTCCACTTCGGACTGCTTCAGGCGTCTTGGGGCAAGCCACTTTTCAATATCCGGAAAGTCTAGTTCCGCTGTTCCCACACCTATTGCTATTCGGTCCGGCCCTCGCGCCAACAAAGTTGTATCGCGTAAGAACTGACCATTGCCCAGCAGGAGAGTGGGACTTTCAAGCAGCACGAGTCCGAACAGATCTGGGCGGTTGAGTCCTACACACAGAGCGGCCGCACCGCCCAACGAAACTCCTCCAATGCCGGTGTGTGCAGCATCATCGGTAACGCGGTAGCGCGCGGAAACAAACGGTATGACTTCGTCGGCGAAAAAGCGTGGGAGGCGTTTCCCGATTGGTTCGGGAGCGGCAGGATCGGTGACCGAGCTTGGGTAAGGAGAATACTCGTAATCCCGATGATGTGTGCTATCGACTCCGACCACTATGATTGGAGGTATTGCGTGCTCGCCGATCAGTTTGGTAACCGTTTCGTCCACCCGTAATTCGTGCTCTCCGTGAAACGCTGTGCACTCGTCGAACAGAGTCTGCCCGTCAAGCATGTAGAGCGTCGGGTATTTTCGTTTGGCGTTGTCTGCATTCCTGTAACCGGGAGGCAACCAGACGCGCACTCCAAAAGTCTCTCCGTACATCTTGCTCCGAAGATGCGCAATATGAAGATCGCCGACCACAGTCGACTTGCAGGGCTGTTGCGAAAGGACGACGTTCCAAGCTAAGAGCAGGGTTCCTACCAGAGTTGAAAAAGCGGCGGGTTTCATGGGTTCGTCTACGCAGGAAGCCACAGAGATGTTCCCAGAAATTGCCGCAGAATGTACCCGAGACACGGCCAAACCCACGTCAACTGTTGCAACCAGGCGATTACACTCATTGACCCTCAATGAGTGCAATGGGGATGTTGCGCCAACCACTCAGGGAAGCTGCCAGTGGAAACGGAGCCGTCGGTATTCGATTTCGGGGAGCTGTACCAGAGCGGCACGCCCATCGCCGTTTACCCACCGAACGAGAACCTCGATATCTTGAGGTGACATAGCCGTGCATCCTGCGGTGGTGCTGGCGGGCCCAGTCCACTCGTGAAGGAAGACACACGACCCATCTCCAGCGACCGGCTCGTCCATGTTGTAGTTCACAATCACTCCCCACCGATACTCCGGAATCGACCGCATCTTTTCGGAGCTTTTCCAGTCCACCTGATCGACGGCTGCGCGATCGACAATGCGGCCGTAGTAGCGTGAATTGGGATCATCTACGCATTCGATCGTCGGTGTCAGTGGGATGTACAAGCGCGAACCGGGAAGTTCACTCGCAAACCCGAACGTTCCCCTCTTGAGTTGGAAAAGCCCCGCTGGCGAGCGGCCATCACCTTCGCGTTTGATTGGACCAGGATAGCGGTCCGGATTCTGCCGCGTGAGCTCGGGGTCCCACGCCAGCCCTGCTCGCCCGACAACCACGGGAATGGGTTCGCTGACTTTTACCCATACGCGATCATTGCGTTCGTACCGCGTAAGTGTTCCCTGTACCGCATTCCAATCCGGCGTCGTGACAACGACAAGTTTTTTTTCCTGTTCCCAGGCTCGCCAAATGCTCTTGTCCTGTCCACCCGCTTTTCCCGCGAGAATTGACAAGAGGACCACTAGCAAGAGTCTAAGATTCATCATCTCTAGATGATCTCGCGGATGTGTGTCAGACACTGTCCCCAATAGGCCCTCTCTCATAATGCATCTCCCCCAGAGCAAAGATTTTGAGCGTAATCGGGATGTTACGCCAGTTACGTCGCCCGTTGCCCGTAAAGCCATTCCAGCAGAAATGCGATGCCGACGCCGATGAGAACGAAAGGCCAGACCCAACGTGCGTTGACGTGGATCACGTGCGCTCCCGAGAGCAGGAACAGGACGCCACCAATCAGAAATAGTGGGGCCGTGATCGCACAGTGAAAAGTGCGATTTCTAAGCCAGTTGGCCAGGCAACCGATGGTCATGGCGAAAAGGCACGTTGCCTCCGATGCTTCACGGAGAGGACGCCAATACGTCCCTATAAGGCTTAGAACTCCCCAAGCCACGAGCGACACGATGAACCAATAGCAGATCGCTGCTGGCGAGCTACAACAAGCTCTCACTCGCTTTGTCATAGCGTTAGATTGTTTGCCCGGCGACATCGTAGGCCAAATTCATAGCCAACAGCAAGCAATACCCGTGTCGTCGAAGCAAGCAGCGTTCGCCCTCGTCGAGGAGTGTTGAGTGCTATGGGGATTTGTCGCCAACTGACTCCGCTGTTGACAACCAACTCCCACACATTCGTTGACTTGCCCTGCTCCCAGTCCTAACATTTCAGCCCATGATCGGGCAGACGATCTCTCACTACCGCGTCGTCGAGAAATTGGGCGGCGGTGGGATGGGCGTGGTATACAAGGCTGAAGACACTCGTCTTCACCGTTACGTCGCTCTTAAATTCCTGCCCGATGATGTGGCCCGCGATCCGCAAGCTCTGGCTCGTTTTCAACGCGAGGCGCAGGCGGCTTCTGCACTGAACCATCCCAACATCTGCACCATTCACGACATCGGGGAAGAAAACGGTCATGCGTTCATCGCTATGGAGTTTCTCGACGGTGTAACCCTGAAACATCGCATCGCGGGTAGGGCGCTGGATCTCGAGCTTCTTTTACCTTTGGCCGTTGAGATCGCGGACGCCCTCGATGCCGCGCACAGCAAAGGCATCGTCCATCGCGACATCAAGCCCGCCAACATCTTCGTCACTGAGCGCGGCCATGCCAAGATTCTCGACTTCGGCCTCGCAAAAGTTGCGTCCCCCGCGGTTTCTTCCAGCCAGATTGCCGCCATCAATACTCAGACGCAGTCGTTGGACGATGCGCACCTTACCAGCCCTGGCACCATGGTGGGAACGGTCGCTTATATGTCGCCCGAGCAAGTGCGCGGCAAAGAGCTCGACGCTCGTACCGATCTTTTCTCGTTTGGCGCGGTCTTGTATGAGATGGCAACTGGAGCACTGCCGTTTCGCGGCGAGACTTCCGCGATGATCTGCGAAGCGATCGTGAACCGCGCTCCCGTCGCGCCCGTGCGCTTGAACCCCGGTGTGCCCGCTGGGCTCGAACGCCTCATCAACAAGGCCCTCGAAAAAGATCGCGATCTGCGCTACCGTTCCGCCGCTGACCTGGAAACTGACCTCAAGCGCTTGAAACGCGACACCGAGTCGGGCAGAGCGCCGGCTCTCGAAGCCACCGAGCACGCAGAGCGCCCGTCACGCAACCGGCCACGCTGGTTGATTGGGGTGGTGGTCGGCATTCTGGCCGTGCTGGCTATTCTTGACATCGTTTTGCGCTCGCCGCTCCCGCCACCGAAACTCGGGGCCGTCAAGCAGATTACTAACGACGGCTTGCCAAAGGATACTCTCGTCACCGACGCCAACCGTATCTATTTCGGGGAGAATGCGCCCGGCCGCTTGACGGTCAACGAAATTTCCACGACCGGAGGCGAAGCGGCCCAGATTGAACTTCCTTTTCCCGGCGCCACTTTGTTCGATATTTCCCCGCAGTCTTCAGAATTATTGATCGGCCAGGATTTGGCATGGATCGTTACCGCGAATGGTCCATTGTGGTCGATTCCAGTTCCGGCAGGCTCAGCGCGTCCTCTGGGTGTGACTGCATTCGGTGCCAGATGGACACCGAATGGCCAAATGATGCTGAGCAGAGGACATGACATTTACCTCGCAGATCACAACGGGGCCAACCCGCGGAAGCTTGCTACCTCTGTGGATCTGCCATACTTGTTCGTTTTTTCTCCAGACGGAAAGACAATTCGATTCACCACCTTTAATCCAGCCGACTACACCCACACGTTGTGGGAGATGCAAGCCGATGGCAGCCATCTGCATCCCTTCCTTGCCGGGTGGAATCACCCCTCCGATGAAAGCTACGGGTCTTGGACTCCCGATGGCAGCTACTACATCTTCCAAAGCGTGCGCCAGGGCACAAGCGATATTTGGATCGTGGCCGATCAAATCGCTTGGTGGAAGAAGGTTTCGCGCGAGCCGGTTCAACTCACCACCGGTCCGTTGCAATACAGCCGTCCGGCTCTCAGTCGTGACGGAAAGCAACTCTTCGTCGTCGGAACTCAGCCGCGGTCGGAGCTCGTCCGTTACGACGCAAAATCCCAGGACTTTCTGCCGTTCCTCGGGGGCATCTCAGCCAGCGACGTGGAGTTCTCCCGCGACAACCAGTGGCTTACCTACATCAACGATTCCGACCATACCCTGTGGCGCAGCAAGGCTGATGGAAGCGAACGCGTCCAACTTACCTTTCCTCCGATGAAGGCAGCCTTGGCGCACTGGTCGCCTGACGGCAAGAGGATTGCCTTTGCGGCCACCCCATCGGAAACTGTCTGGAGCGTGTACGTGATCTCCAAAGACGGTGGAAGCCCAGAGCGCATTGCATCGGACCCGAAGCTATGGGCTACCGATCCGACGTGGTCCCCGGATGGAACAAAACTGGCCTTTGGATCGGTGGATGACGCCACGCCTCAGTATTCGACTGCATTGTTCGATTGGAATACCCGTCAGATCTCGAAGCTGCCCGGCTCCGACGGAATCTTCGGTCCGCGCTGGTCCCCCGATGGCCGCTACATTCTTGGGCTCACCGCCGACGGCAATACGCTGATGCTGTACGACTGCCAGAAAAGTTCATGGAAGAAACTGGATACCCCCGGTCTCGATTCGTTTGGATATTTGACGTGGTCGCCCGACAGTTCGTACATATACTTCGACATCATCATTGGCACGAGCAATGGCTTCTACCGTCTGCGAGTGAACGATTTGAAGTTGGAGAAAATTACCGACTTGAAAAACATCCGGCGATTCCCCGACTTATTCAGCGGCGGCTCTTATTGGAGCGGCCTGGCTCCCGGCGAGATTCCCCTGTTTACCCGCGACATCAGCGCCCAGGAAATCTATGCCTTCGACCTCCAGCTCCCGTAAGCCCGTTCCACGTCTGATGGTTTTTTCTTTTACCACGTCGACCGCATTTGCGAGTAACTGCAGCAATCAGGCGTTAGCACTCAAAATCCCGCCGACAGGTCAATGAGTGAAATCAGGATTTTAACGCCAACAATCCCTCTCTAACGGGCAGGCACGCTCAATCCGTTTGGCGGACGATCAGCCCCGAACTAACGGCGGCTTCAACCCCTGACCAAGTCCACGCCTTCCAGACGATGATCGAGGTGCATACAGTTTCGATCGTCGCGAAGAACAAGTACTCAGGAAGAGCAGGCGGCCTGCCCCATCCCGCCACAGGCGGAACGAAGGTCAGGAAACCGTTTATTAGGGTTAGAACGATCCCCGCGATTATATTTGCTAGCCGGTTCGCTCTAAACGGAAGCAGTCGACATGCCAGAATCATCGCAATGGGTATTTCCATCAAGACCGCTGAACCCATCAGAGCCCATGGGGAAAGATGTGGGGCGTCGGCTAGATTTGGCGAGCCAACAATAGCAAACAGGGCAACGACGTCCGCATACAGGTAGTTCAATAACGCGAAGATCCAAAACAGAGACAACCGCGCTTTTGTGTCATGCATATCAACCTCCCGGAAGAGAAATGAAGAGCAATGCAGGATCTGAGTTGCCCTCCTGCGCTCTGTACTGTGGCATCTGGGCACTTTGGGAATACGGGCGAGACGATCAAAAGGACGCAAGGTACGAGGGAGTATCCGAAAATTACTGTGATTGAGACACCCCGTAACACCAAATCCAGCAACTGCATCTCTTGCGTCTTTTTGGGGCACTCATCCGTATAACGAGTATGGTGGGGACGACCGCATTATCGCTGGAGGGTCTTGTGGCCGTGGATGCGGACGTGGTCCGGCTTCGCCGAGGCGACCTGAACGCTCTCTCGGAACTGATTACCCGGTACCAGAATCGGCTGTATCGTTACCTGCTGCGCATGGTGCGTCAGCCCGCCGAGGCTGAAGACCTGTTCCAGCAAACATGGTTGAGAGTGGTCGAGAAAATTCGCTCGTTTGATGCAAGCCGCAATTTCGACGCCTGGCTGTTCACGCTGGCGCGCAACCTCGCGATCGATCATTTGCGCCGGATTCGCCCGGAGAGCCTGGACGCGCCGCTCTCCAACAGCTGGCATGGCGAAAACGTGGCGGACCGGATTCCGGGTAAAGACCACGCGCCGCTCGATCACGCGCTCGCGGCCGAGCGCCGAAGAGAGATCAGCGAAGCGATGGCGGGGCTGCCGATGATATATCGCGAAGTCCTGACTTTGCGGTTTGAGGATGAGATGAAGATTGAGGAAATCGCGCAGGTTACAGCGGTTCCGGTATCAACGGTGAAGTCGCGGCTGCGGCGTTCGCTTGAACAATTACGTTACGCGCTCGAAGCGCGGTATCCCGGAGGTATGTGGCAATGAGCGAGCACGACAAGATTCGAGAACTGCTGGCGCTGGCCGCAGCCGGCGCGCTGTCGAGCGCGGAAGAAAAGCAGGTTGCGGAGCATGTGCGGTCCTGCATCACCTGCTCGAACGAATTGGAGGCTTGGCGGCCGATTGCGAGCGAACTCCGCCGATTGCCGACGCCGCAGCCTTCTTCGTGGCTGGTGCAGGCCACGCTGGCGCGTGCCGAGGCGAAGTTCACGGAACAAGCCGAGCGCGATTGGAACCACAACCTAATGATTGTTGTCGTGGCGTTTGCGTGGCTGCTGACGATTGCGAGCTGGCCGGTTTTTCACTTTGTGAGCGGACGTTTCGGAAGCTTGCTCGAGCCGCAGTTCAGCCATACCCAGTTCGGTCAAACATTGTTTGGTCAAACATGGATCAGTTTTGCCGCGTTCACCGCCCTGGAGTGGCTCGCGGGAGCTGTGGCCGCAGTGATGCTCGCAATCCGGCATCGCAACGAAAGGAGGTTGGCGTGAGCCGCTTCACAAAGGAATTGCGCGTGATTCCAAAACCAGCATGGATCACTGCATGGTTCGCCTATTTGTGCGTCTCAGTGCCGTTGTTCTTCTTTGTCGCACCAACGGATCCGGCGATGCGCAAACTGCCGCGATGGGAGCAGGCGCTGCTGATTTACGGATTCTCACTGCTCTTGGTGGCTTGGGTTGCGCTGATCGGATACATCTATAGCGATGCGAAGCGGCGGCAGATGCGGTACGTAATGTGGACGCTGCTGGCGACCTTCGTTCCCCATGCGATCGGGATGATCTTGTACTTCATTCTCCGTGACCCTCTGCCCAAGACGTGCCCCAGCTGCGGACATCTCGAAAAGTTAAAACTCCCATTCTGTCCGCACTGCGGCGCTTTGCTGCATCCAACGTGCCCGAAATGTAATAAGCCCCTCGAGCTGAATTGGGTGAATTGCGCGTATTGCGGACAGCAACTTCCCGAGCCGGCGACGAGAGCTGGCCTTAATCATCAAGGCGCATAACGGGTGAAGACATAGTCGCGATCTTTCGCAGGTAAATGGCAGGGGAAGCAGGTCTTGTGCAGCGCCTCGTCGCCCGGCTTTCCGTCCTTAAAGTCAGCGAACCCCCAGCCGCCGGTAGCTTGGTACTTCTTTGAGTCCTTGACCATGAACTGAACATTTACGCGCGACCCGATCACGAAAGATTGAGTGCCGGGAAATGGAATGTCCAAAACTTTGTTGTTGTCCTCCGACGGTTCCCGAGTCCAATGAATCGCCGCAATGATAGCGCCGTCCGGGAACGGAAGCGTCCCTTCCTTAAACGCCTTGAGTGCTAGATCGTTTCCGACCTGAGCGCGCAATTGCTCGCCTTTGCCCGCGAAATGGAGCTGCTTCACAGCGATTAATTGCCAATCGCGGTATCCGGCGGGGATTTTAACGCCATAGATCGGCGAGGCGTCTTCCTCGGCGTGCCCGGATGCCCGCGGTATGAAGACGACAATACCCGCCACGATTGCAACTGCAGCCAACAAAAAGGCAATCCGTTTCATAAAGTTCCTCACTCGAAGGCCTCTGTGAACTCACCTTTTGGGGTAAGCCGTAAAAATGTAATCCCTGGACGCCCCCGCGATCTCGTGACAGGCGGCGCCGCATTTGGCGTCGTTATTCACCGGCGGGTTGCTGGCCTTGGTGGCTGGGGCGAAAGTTCCGGAGGAGGGGTTGAAATCGAACATCGCGTAGCCCCATCCGTGCGTGTCGGAGAACCTCTTGCTGTCTTTGATGATGAACTCGACCTGCGCCAGGTCGCCAGGCACCGTGTCCGGGGTCTTCTCGGAAAAAGGAAGATCGGTTATCTTCTTCGGTCTCCACTCAATCTTCACGATCTTGGAGCCTTCGGGGAAGGGCTTGCCATTGCCGGGAGCGCCCTCCTGGTAGGCTTTGATCATCACCGGATCGGCTACGATCACGCGGATCACGTTTGCGGCTTCGGTGAGGCTGGGGCCGACTACCTGCCATTGTTCGTATCCCTTTACCTCAGAGAATGCGAGCCCGCCCGGAATTTGCAGAGTGTACTTGTCTTGCTTGTCTTTATCCTGCGCAAAGCCGGACATGCCGCCTACGACGGCGAGCACCAGTGCGACGATGATCACTGCCCCGATGGATAGAGTTGTCCTCATGGGTCATTCCTCCGCAGTCCGTTTGGAATTTTTGGGATTCGCCCGGATTGAGCAGACGGATCATAGGCTGCCGCAAGCCTGTGGTCAAGGCTCCTGTGTAAGTGCCCAATTATTGGCTGACCGGAAATTAACTGTTGTTAACAGGCGACCACACTCATAACCCCGACTGACAAGTACCGCCCCTAGCGCCTCGTAGTCTAATGCCGGTCGCCAGCGATCTGCTCTCGATACCACCCCACTGTCCGCCGCAATCCCTCCTCGAAATTTACTTTCGGCTTGTACCCAAGATGTTTTTCCGCCAGAGAAATATCCGCCAGCGAGTGTTTAATGTCCCCACCCCGTTCCGCGCCATGAATCGCGCTCCCCGAATACGAGGTCAACCCTTGCAGCAGCTTGAAAGTTTCGTTGAGCGTGACGCGCTGCCCCGTAGCCACATTGAAAACCTTGCCCGCAACCTGTTCTCCTGGCGCTTTGCACGCCAGCAGGTTCGCCTCGACCGCGTTGTCGACGTAGGTAAAATCCCGGCTCTGCTCGCCGTCGCCAAAAATCGTGGGCTGTTGGCCCTTCAGCATTTGCGTAATGAATTTTGCCAGCACGCCCGAATAAGGCGAAGACGGATCCTGCCGAGGCCCGAAAATATTGAAGTACCGCAGCGACACCGTCTCCAATCCGTAGCAGCGGTAAAACGAAGTCATGTAATGCTCACCCGTGAGTTTGGCCACCGCGTAAGGCGAAATGGGATCCGGCGTCATGTCCTCGTGTTTCGGTAATGTCGGCGTATCCCCATATGCCGACGACGAAGCCGCGTAAACCACCCTCTTCACTTTGGCATCCCGCGCCGCGACCAGCAGATTCACCGTTCCATCCACATTCGTCCGGTTGCTTCCGATCGGATCGAGTACCGATTTCGGCACCGAAGGAATCGCAGCCTGATGGAGAACATAATCCACTCCCGAGCAGGCCAGCTTCATGGCATCGAGATCGAGCAAGTCTGCCTCGCCAAAATCAATCTCGCCCGAAAGCTCTGCGAGATTTTCTTTATTCCCCGTCGAAAAGTTATCGACCCCACGAACTTTTTCTCCGCGCTTAAGAAGTTCTCCCGCCAGCGTGGAGCCGATAAACCCGGCAATTCCCGTGATCAGGTAACGAGCCATAGCCATTCATCATAACAACCACGCTGCATTTCTTGAGGTGACTCAGTTGTGCGAAGAGAACCCGCGTAAGGCGTCACGAGAAATTGCGGCAGGAAAAGCCTTCAGGATTGAAGCGCCGGCATCCGATACGTCTCGGCCGCCTGCCGGATTCGATTCCAGACCTCATCGCGCCCCGTGCCCGTCTTGGCCGAGAACGGAATCACGCTGGCGGCGGGATAACTTTTCTTCATGCTCTGCATGGCGCTGTGCAGTTGGTTGTTCGAGAGCCGGTCACACTTGGTTGCAATCAAAACGAATTCACGTTTGGAATGGCTCAGAAAATCCAGGAGCTGTCGGTCGCTCTCTTGCGGAGGAACATTGATATCGATCAGCGCCAGGCAGAGCGCCAGCGCCGGACGTTCATTCAAATACGGCTCGATGAATCGCGGCCATTCCTGCGAAACTTCGCGCGAAATTTTCGCGTAGCCGTAGCCCGGCAGGTCGGCAAAAATGACTTCCGGTCGCGGTTTCCCCGGCCATCGCACCTCGAAAAAATTGATGCTGCGGGTCCGCCCGGGAGTAGAGCTGGTGCGCGCCAGTTTCGTTCCCACGAGCGAATTGATCACGCTCGATTTGCCAACGTTTGAACGGCCAAGAAAGGCAACTTCGGGCAGATTGGGAGCAGGGAAGTGCGCGACATCCGTAGCCGCCGCCAGAAATCGCGCCAGAACTCTCATGCTCAAGTTTGCAATGAGGAGAAAAAAATCGCAAGCACGGAGAGGAATCTGGATATGCAGCAAAAATGGAAAACACTGCTGAGAACCCGACCGTCATTCCGAAGTCTTGCGTATTCTCCAGCCGGACGAGGAATCTCGCGCGTCCCCTAAACCTGGTGGTCGAACCGGCGAGGCTCCGGGTGCCGGAGCTGATAACTGACCATTGGCGAACTCATTTACTGATGCGCCGTTGGAGCATCTCCCGTGCTCGAGGTAAGCGGCGGCGCCATCGGCTGCGTGGGCACCTCTTCGCCGATGGTGGGCAATGGACCCTCCAGCGCAATCTGCAGCACCTGATCCATCGTATCCACGAAGTGCAATTTCATCGCGTTGCGCAGGTTCTCCGGAACTTCAGCCAAGTCTTTTTCGTTTTCCTGCGGAAGGATCACTTCAAACAGTCCTGCGCGATGCGCGGCCAGCAATTTCTCTTTCAATCCGCCGATCGGCAGAACCTTGCCCCGCAAAGTAATTTCGCCGGTCATCGCCAGATCGCGCCGAACCGGAATCTTGCTCAACGCGCTGGCAATCGCGGTCGCGATGGTAATTCCCGCCGACGGCCCGTCCTTCGGAATTGCTCCCTCCGGCACATGTACGTGCAGGTCGAGATTGCGATAGAAATCGCGATTCAGTCCAAGACGATTCGCCCGGGAACGTACATAAGAAAGAGCGGCCTGCGCCGATTCCTGCATTACGTCGCCCAGCTTCCCCGTCAGCGTCAACTTGCCTTTGCCATCGACAACCGTAGCTTCCGTGCTGAGGATCGATCCGCCAACTTCCGTCCACGCCAGGCCAGTCACTAGGCCGACTTCGCTCTTTTCATGCGCCAGCGTGTCGCGGAACTTGATCACTCCCAAAAATTCCTTCACGTTGTCGCCGGTCACATCGACCGTATAATCCGCGCCCTCTTTCACGACCTTACGCGCGATCTTCCGGCAAACGTTGCCAATCTCGCGCTCCAGATTGCGCACTCCCGCCTCGCGCGTATAAGCGCGGATCAGCGTCGTAATCGCGTCATCGGAAAACTTCACGTTCTTCTCCGACAATCCCGCCTGCGCCATCTGCTTTTTCACCAAAAACTGCTTTGCAATCTCGACTTTTTCCTGCTCGGTGTATCCGTGCAGCCGCAGCACTTCCATGCGGTCCTGCAACGCAGGAGGAATCGTGTGCAGCACGTTCGCCGTAGCTACGAAGAAAACCTGCGACAGGTCGTACTCCACGTCAAGGTAATGATCGACGAACATGAAGTTTTGTTCCGGGTCAAGAACTTCCAGCAGCGCGGCCGACGGATCACCGCGAAAATCCATCGACATCTTGTCGACTTCATCGAGCATGAAGACTGGATTCTTCGTTCCCGCCTTCTTCATCATCTGAATGATCTGTCCCGGCAGCGCCCCAATGTACGTGCGCCGATGTCCGCGGATCTCGGCTTCATCTCGTACTCCGCCCAGCGACATGCGCACGAACTTTCGCCCCGTAGCCTTCGCGATCGACATGCCCAGCGAAGTCTTTCCCACTCCCGGAGGTCCAACGAAGCACAGAATCGATCCCTTGGGGTTTTTCACCAGCTGCCGCACCGCCAGAAACTCCAGAATGCGTTCCTTGATCTTCTCCAGCCCGTAATGATCTTCATTCAGAACTTTTTCGGCCCGCGAGATATTGCGGATTTCCTTCGACCGTTTTTTCCACGGCACAGCCAGCAGCCAATCCAGATAATTGCGCGATACCGTCGACTCGGCCGACATCGGCGGCATAGCCTCAAGCTTCTTCAGTTCCTGCAGAGCCTTATCTTTTACTTCTTTCGGCATGCCGGCGGCTTCGACTTTCTTCTTCAGCTCGTCGAACTCGCTCTTTTCGCCGCGTCCTAGCTCTTTCTGAATGGCTTTAATCTTCTCGTTGAGGTAATACTCTTTTTGCGCCTTTTCCATCTGCCGCTTGACGCGCGACTGGATGGTCCGGTCAACATTCAGTTTCTCGATTTCCACATCGAGCACGTCTGCGATGCGGTTCAGTCGCTCGGCGGGATCAAAAATTTCCAGCAGTTCCTGTTTTTCTTCAATCGAAAGCTGCAGATTGGCAGCGATAATGTCCGTCAACTTGGCGGGATCTTCCATCCGCACCGCAGAAATCATGGTCTCGTAATTCAGAGCCTGGCACAGCTTCACGTACTGCTCGAAAAGCGTCGTTACCCGCTGCATGCTGGCCTCGATTTGCGGGTTCATCTCCGTGGGGTATCGCGCCAGCCGCACTGAAGCCTGCATATAACCGTCGGCATCTGTCGCCTGCAACAGCCTGCCGCGCTCAATCCCTTCAACCAGAACTTTAATGTTTCCGTCGGGCAGTTTCAGGCTCTGCACGATATTTACAACCGTTCCCACCTGGTAGATCTCGTTCGCTTTCGGTTCATCGATCGACGCATCGTGTTGCGTGGCCAGGAAAATCTTCTTGTCTGCCGCGAGAGCTTCTTCCAGGGCTCGAACGCTCGATTCGCGTCCCACAACGAACGGAGTCATCATGAAAGGAAAGATGACCACGTCGCGGATGGGCATCATCGGCAGCTTTTTGGTTTCGAACTTTTCCTTGGATGTGGTCACTCGGTCTCCCTGGTTTCTAGAAACGTCTCAATCATCGTACGCAGAATGCCAATCGTTGTCAGGCTCTGGTACTTATCCTGCACGCTACTATCTTACTACCCGGCCTTCTCCAGCGCGGCCATCGAAGCACTGCGTTTTTCTACCATCTCCCGCGTCACTTCGAACTCTTTCAACTTTTTCTGGCTCGGCAGGTGGAACATCAAATCAAGCATCAGTTCTTCCAGAATCATGCGCAGGCCGCGCGCGCCTACTTTTCGTGCCATTGCCTGCCGCGCGACTGCCCGCAGCGCCTCATCGCTGAATTTCAGGCGCACGTTCTCGAACTCGAATAGCCGCTGGTACTGTTTCACGATCGCATTCTTGGGCCGCGTAAGGATCTCAATCAGCGCCGTTTCGTCCAGATCTTCCAACATGCCAACTACCGGCAGCCGGCCGACGAATTCCGGGATCAGCCCGAACTTGATCAGGTCTTCCGGCTGAATCTCGCTGAGCAGTTCAAAATTTCGCTTGCGCGATACGGCAAGATCTTCCTTGGCCGCTTCTTCTCCGCTGCGGAAGCCGAGCGATTTCTTCCCAATCCGTCGCCCGATAATCTTTTCCAGTCCAACAAACGCCCCGCCGCAGATGAATAAAATGTTCGTCGTATCGACCGGGGTAAATTCCTGGTGCGGGTGTTTCCGCCCGCCCTGCGGCGGCACATTCGCGATCGTTCCTTCAAGAATCTTCAGCAGCGCCTGTTGCACGCCTTCGCCGGAAACATCGCGAGTGATCGAAGGATTCTCATCTTTGCGCCCGATCTTGTCGATCTCATCGATATAGATGATGCCGGTCTGGGCGCGGCTTACATCGCCCTCCGCAGCCTGCAGTAGCTTAAGAATGATGTTCTCGACGTCCTCGCCCACGTACCCCGCTTCCGTGAGCGTGGTCGCGTCTACAATGGCAAAGGGTACATCCAGCATCCGGGCGAGCGTCTGAGCCAGCAGCGTCTTGCCGGTGCCCGTCGGGCCGATGAGCATGATGTTCGACTTGCTCAGCTCGATCCCGTCCGTGCCTTTCTGCCGGTTCATGAAGATACGCTTATAATGGTTGTAAACCGCCACTGCTAGCTTCTTCTTGGTCTGTTCCTGCCCGATGACGTACTCGTCGAGGAATGTCTTGACCTCTTGCGGTTTGGGCAGTTGGTTGGGTGGCGCTGTTTGCGGCGTCGCCGTGCGGTCGTCTTCCAGGATGGAGTTGCAAACCGCGACGCACTCGTCGCAGATATAAGCGCGGGGGTAGTCACTGGGGGATGAGATCAGCTTGGCAACAGCATCCTGCGATTTATGGCAGAACGAACAACGCAAAATCTCGTCCGAAGACTTGGTTTTCACTCAGCTCTACTCCTTTTGCTTGTCACCACGCGAAGGCCTATCCTACAGCCTTTCCGGTCTTATAGATGATATCGTCTATGATTCCGTACTCCTTCGCCTGTTGCGCGTTCATGATGAAATCGCGCTCTACATCCTTTTCTACCTTATCCAGTTTCTGTCCGCTATGTTTCGATAGTAACTGGTTAGTGATTTCCCGCATTCGGAGGATTTCCCGGGCGTGAATATCGATGTCGGTCGCCTGCCCGGATAAGCCCCCCATCGAAGGCTGATGAATCAAAATGCGCGAATTCGGCAGCGCCAGCCGTTTCTTCGCCTCGCCCGCCGAAAGCAGCAACGCCGCCATTGACGCCGCCTGCCCCACGCACAGCGTCATTACGTCGTTCTTTACGTATTGCATGGTGTCATAGATCGCCATGCCGGCGGTGATCGACCCGCCCGGAGAGTTAATGTAAAGCTGGATGTCTTTCTCCGGATCTTCTTGCGCCAAAAACAACATCTGCGCAATTACCAGGTTGGCGATGTTGTCGTCAATCGGCGTGCCGATAAAAATAATGTTGTCGCGGAGCAGCCGGGAATAAATATCGTAGGCGCGTTCGCCCCGCCCGGTCTGCTCGATGACCATCGGTACCAGCATCATATGTGGATCGTTATTTTTCACGTGCACCTGCCACACTCCGCCCCGAAACCACCACTTGCTTTTCGGGGAGGGTCGAAGTGTCCGCGCTTGATTTACGCGGACTGGTGATAAAGAAAGTCGAGGGTCTTTTCGCTGCGGATTCTCATCCGGATTCTATCGAGGCCCCCATCCTGTGTCAATCGTGCGCGAACCGCTTCCGGCGTCTGTTTTGACTGCTTGGCGAGCGATTCGATCTCCTGGTTCAACTCGTCATCGCTGACTCCGATCTTCTCGAGATCGGCCACGCGTTCCAGCAACAGCGACGACTTCACATCCTGTACCGCCTGCTCCCGCTGCCCTGCGCGAAGCCTGGGAAGGTCCATCTTCTTCATGTCTTCTACCTTCATGCCCTGCGCCGCCAGCGCGCGCAGCCCGCGCTCCAGCCGCAAATCGATCTGCCGATCGACTAAAGATTCCGGAACCTGAAAATCGTTGCGCTTCACCAGTTCATTCACCAGCTTATCCTTGGCTTCACGCTGAGCGGTATGGCTCTTTTCGGCCAGAATGTTCTCGCGAATCTGTTTCCGCACCTGGTCGAGGCTGGTGAATTCTCCAAGCTCCTTGGCGAAGTCATCGTTCAACTCAGGAAGATTCTTCTGCTTGATCCCGTTTACTTTGACCGTGTAAACGAAAGTTTTTCCGGCGAGCCGCTTGTCGGTACTGTCTTCCGGATAAACCACATCGAAGCTTCGCTCTTCGCCCGCCGATGCCCCGGTCAAATTCTTCGTAAACTCCGGCACCGTATTTTTCCCGCCAATCTCAATGAGCACATCATCCATGTGCACCGGCTTCGCGTCCGCGTCGGCGCTATCTTTCGGTTTGCCATCCTCTTCTTTTGGTTTGCCCTGTAATGACGCCTGCGCGAAGTCGCCTTCCTGCAACGTCCGGCCTTCCACATTCGCATAGGCAGCATGCTGCTCGCGCACGTTATTCAGTGTCTGCTCGACCTCTTCATCGGAAACGGAAATTTCCGGTTTGTCCGCGCGCAGCTCTTTGTAACCTTCAACGGGAATTTCAGGCAGCACTTCGAAACTTGCTTTGAAGCGTAGCGGCTCGCCATCGTGAATATGCAGATCGCTCACCCGCGGCTGCGAGACGGGAACCAGCCCTTGTTTTTCGGCTTCTTTGCGGAAATATTTCGGAATCAGCGCCTCAGCCACATCGCTCTTGATGCCTTCGCCAAATCGCTGTCGAATGATGGAAGGAGGCACGTGCCCGGAGCGAAATCCCGGTAACCGCGCGCTCTTCTGATAGCGCCGAATCTGCACTTCGGTCTCGCGGGCGACTTCTTCGGCCGGAATCTCGACCGAAATCTCTCGCTTCGTATCTTTCTTATTGGCCTCAGGCTTATTAGCCTCAGGCTTATTAGCCTCTGGCTGCTTGGCGTCGGCCTTCGCCGTATCGGAAGTTTCTGTGGGGCTCACATCGCTAAGTGTAAAGAGTAGGGAAGAGAAGCGTCAAACGCCGGAGCCGCTCCTTGCACAAACTGAATGTTTCGCGATGTCATTCCGAACCGATCCGAAGGTGCGGTGAGGAACCGGCTTTTCCGTCCGCCCCCATCACAGCAGGCTGGAGGTTGACCCCACCCTTGTCGCGCCTTTTGACGACAGGGTGGGTAAGTATTCTTGTGGCCGCCATCCCACCCCCGTGCTCAGCGGGCGCTCAACCGTTCCCAAGATTAACCTTGATTTTTCTTGGGCGACCGATATAATATATCTATGTCCGCCACCAAGAAGTTCACCCCTGAAATCGACGTTAAGCTCTACAAAGAATTCGTCTCCGTTGCCAAGCGCAATGGCCAATCCCAAAGGTACGTGCTTGAGCAGGCACTTACCTTCTACCTTCGCAATGTCGTCCCTTCCCAGCGGCTGGTGCGTCCAGAAGTCATGAATGCCTTTGAACAGTCGGTCGCCAAGAACCGCGACCTGCTCGAACGTCTCGCTAAATAAATGTCAGATTTCTTGACGGTTGCGGAGGTCTACCAGATGCAGCACCGCTTGATTGAACTCTTTGGCGGGTTGCAGGGCATTCGCGACCAGGGTGCGGTCGAGGCAGCTGTTTTTCGTCCGCAAACGGGTTACTACAACTCGGTTGAAGAAGAAGCTGCTGCGCTCATGGAATCGTTGGCCAACAACCACGGTTTTATCGATGGCAATAAGCGCATCGCCTTCGCGGCGACCGACGTCTTCCTGCGGAGGAATGGTTATTGCATTGAAATCGGCGCGAGAGCCGGGTTCGATTTCATCACCGGTTCGATGGAGCGCGGGGAGTTCCGGTTCGCACAAATACTAAGCTGGATCCGAAAGCATTTGCAGACCTTGAAGCCCTAAGTTCTGAGGGATAACCCGGTTTACATTCAGTCTGCGGCAATCGTCCGGTCTTCGGCAGGCTCACCCTCGCTTACCGAGGTTGCTTTGGTGAGTGGCAGCGTTGCCGTAACGCACGTTCCTTTCTCGTCGCTCTCCACGGTAAGATGGCCGCCCAGTTCGCGGATGCGCTGCTTCATTCCCCCCAACCCCACGCCGACCCCGGCCGCCGTCTGCCGAAAACTGTCGAGCGTGTGCGGAGGAATGCCCTTTCCGTAGTCTTTAATCGAAAGAAGCGCGTCTTTCTCGTCCGCATCCAGTCGAATGTCCACCGCTGGACTCCCCGAATGCCGCAAAACATTCGTCAGGCTTTCCTGCAGCACGCGAAAAAAAACTAGCTCCTCGTCTTTTGTCAGCTGCGGCCGAACCGCAAGCTCCAGGTTCGTCTTGATGCCGCTTCGCTTGCTCAGACCGTCCACATACCACTGCGCGGCGGACGAAAATCCAACCTCATCGAGCATCGGCGGATGCAGCAAATGAGAAGTGGTGCGGATCTCCGTCAGTGCTTGCTCGGCCAGCGCATCCAGATCATCCAGCAATCCGGGCGCTTTCAAGACGCCCGATATGACTTGCGTAAGCGAAGCCAGCGACAACTTTAATGCCGCCAGCGTCTGCCCGGTGCTGTCGTGCAGGTCGCGCGCAAAACGCCTCCGCTCTTCGTCCTGCAGGCGAAGTGTTCGAGCCGAGAGTTCGCGGAGAGATTTCTCGGTCACCTTCCGCAACGCGACTTCAGATTCCAGGCTCGCCAGGCTTGTCGCCAGCGCCTGCGTACGCTCCTCCACCCTCCGCTCCAGTTCTCCCTGCGAATGGCGAAGTTCAGTCTCCACGCGCTTTAAATCGGTGATGTCAACTCCCGTCGGATGCAGGAAAAGAACCCTGCCTTCGGGATCGCGGATCGGGTACAGCGCGAAATCCACGATGTGTTCGCTTCCGTCCGCGAACGAATATAGAAGAGTCTCGCGGTAGGGAGCGCCCTCCGCCGCTTCCGGTGTTGCCGCGCGAATCTTTTCTTGTGACTCGGGATGGTTGCGCCACCATGCTGTCTGCCAGAATGGCTTGCCCAGCACCTCCTCGGCGCGGTATCCGCAAACCTCCAGGCACAAGCGGTTAGCGTCAATGAACGTGCCGTCCAGGGTCATCACGCCCGCAAACTGCGTGGTTTGTTCGAACACCGCTCGGAATTTGGCCGTAGCGGCGACAGCGTCTTCTTTCAACCGCCGTTGCTCTCGTTCCAGTTCCTGCAATCTGGTGTGTGATCGCCTCTCCACATGCCCGAAAGTGATCACCAGAGCCGACAGAACGGAGTATCCAGTCATGATGGCAATTCCGGTCTTCGGGTCCTTCAGCGCGAGGGAATGAGCCGGGGCGAGAAACCAATACCATCCAGAGAGCAACCCAATCGACGCAGTAATGATCGACGGCCCCGTCCCGCACCACCACACCGAAAAAATGATCGCAGCCCAAAACGTTACGAATGGAGCGTGTGCTCCAAATAACGGCGCGAGCAGGAACCGCAGCCCCAGCGCGGCAACCGTTACCAGCACCGCCACGGAATATCGCACGGCTGCAGATTTATGTCTGGGACTTTGGCGAGTCTGTTGTCGCACCCCGCTGGTAGATGCACTTTCCATTCTTTGACTTCCTATAAGGCCGAGGGGGCGCAGAGACTTTACCAATATGATATCGAGACTATTCCCCCGACGGTCTAAGGTAAATACTGTAGCCGCAGCAATCGGTTCCTCTGTGGACGAGGAAACGATCACTTATGTGCCATCGGGAAAGTTGAGATAACTGTTAGACGGCCGCCCGTAACGGCTCGACATCGGCGAGGGGGTCTTCATTCGGAATTGGGATCTTCGCGTAAACGGCTGTTCCTGAACCATTGGATTCAATCGTGACTTCGCCCCCAAATCGTCGCAAGCGCTCTCGGATTCCCGTGATACCAACACCCGAGGCGTGCGACCGGATTTCCGTCAGGCGCTCGGGCGACATACCCTTGCCCTCATCTCGCACTTCGATAAGGACATTTGTGTTTTCACGCGCTACTCGGATCCAGGCGGTTTTACTCTCTGCGTGGCGGTGGATGTTCGTTAGGCATTCCTGCACGATTCGAAATATCGCAAGCTCCAGGTCGCCAGGCAGCCTCCCGAAATCTTCGGAAATGTTGAGCTCTATTGCCATGCCACTGCGTTCCCCAACTCCCTGGATGTACCCGCTTAATGCCGCCTTTATTCCAGCTTCGTCCAACAGCGGCGGATGCAGCAGATACGACGCCGTGCGTATCTCACGATGAAGTTGTTGAACCACCTCTTCGATCTGCTTTCCTTCTCTAGCTAACTCGGGCGAGATGATCTTCATGTCTTGAACCAGTTGCGCGAGATTCAATCCAAGAACCGTCAGCGTCTGGCCGGCGCTGTCATGAAATTCCCGCGCAATGCGCCGTCGTTCCTCGTCTTGCACCTTGATCAGGCGCAAACTTTCGTCCGCCATGCGAATTTTTTCCGTCGCCTCTTTTCGATCGTGTATGTCAAGGCAGCCGCCAACAAATCCTTCAAACGCTCCATCGGTCGCGAAGCGAGGCACTCCTCGATCAAAAATCCAGCGATACAGTCCGCTGTGGTGCCGCAGCCGATACTCCATCTCAAATGGCAGGCGAGCATCGAAGTTACTGCTGTAGGTTTGCCAGCAACGGTCAACGTCGTCGGGATGCACATTCGCTGCCCAGCCGCATCCTGCCTCCTCTTCGAGAGTGCGCCCGACAAAATCTAACCACCCCTTGTTGAAGTAAAAGCAAAGCTTGTCAGTCCCGGACATCCACACCATGATCGGCGCGGCGTCGGTAACCGTGCGATACCGCTGTTCGCTCTCGCGCAACGACTGCTCGGCCTGTTTCTGTGCCGTGATGTCCCGCGCGATCTTGGAAGCGCCGGTGATCTTGCCGGTTGAATCCCTGAGCGGAGAGATGCTGACCGAGACGTCAATGAGTCGGCCGTCTTTGCGTCGGCGCACCGTCTGAAAATGATCGATCCGATCTCCTCGTCGCAGGCGGGCTAGTATTTCGTCCTCTTCCTTAAGACGGTCAGCGGGAATAATCAGCGTGATGTGCTTGCCGATTGCTTCCGCGGCAGTGAAGCCGAACATCCGTTCCGCGCTGTTGTTCCAATTGATGATGACGCCGGAGAGTTTCTTGGAGATGATTGCGTCATCGGACGATTCCACAATCGCCGCCAGCTGATTTTGTGCCTCCTCGGCGTGCTTGACCTCGGTGATGTCCCGGTTGGATTCTAGAATCGAACAAATGTTTCCGGACGCATCGCGCTCAACTACCCACCGGGTAGATACAGTTTTTATGGCGCCCGTCGCGCAAGTGTGTCGCAGCTCTCCAGCCCAATGCCCCTCCTGGAGCAATATCTGTGTGATTGTCTCGATTGGCTCGGGAAACTCAGTGCGAAACAAATCGTGGCTCACTCGCCCGATGGCCTCCTCTCGGCTGAAGCCATACATGTCGGTCGCGCCTTTATTCCAAAAGGTGATTCGGTCTGAAGCGTCTCGCACCAGAATCGCGTCATTGCTTAAATCGAGCAGCCGCGCTTTCTCTTCTAGGGCCTCCTCAACGGGTTTGTGAACTCCAGTCATCAAATCGCTTTCCTCCAGAGCATCAGCACACCACGGCGGGGTTATATTTTCTCGGATGTCTTCTATAAAGACTCAGCCACCTGCGTTATTAATCCTAATTTTCATCACTAGGCTTTTCGCATACAGTAAACACTGTAGGTGTACCGTAACGGATCCCCCCTACTTTTGCGATCGCCAGCCCGCGCGGCCGGCCGAGACATTCTCTACGCTCCTCTCGCTTCGCCGGAGCACACGGCGATACCCTTGATAAGATCAGTCGATGCATCCCCGGCAAACTGCCCACGCGCCTGAAGATTCACGTAATCGCAACCCGCCGTCCCATGCTCCGAACGGAGCAAGTACCCCCCACTGGCTCACCGTTCTCGACCGCGAACTCATCGCCTGCACCCGTTGCCCGCGTCTGGTTGAATATCGCGAGCAGATCGCGCGCGTAAAGCGCCGTGCCTATCGCAATTGTGAATATTGGGGCAAGCCCGTTCCCGGTTTCGGCGATCCCGACGCCCGCGTGCTGATTCTCGGCCTCGCTCCCGGCGCGCACGGCTCGAACCGCACCGGACGCCCGTTCACCGGCGATGCTTCCGGCAAATTCATGTATCCCGTGCTCTATGAAACCGGTTTTGCCAACCAGCCCAACGCCACCGATCGCAACGACGGACTCAAGCTCAAAGACCTTTATATTACAGCTGCCGTGCGCTGCGCCCCTCCGGCAAACAAACCTACTCCTCAGGAACTCGCCAACTGCTCGTCGTTTCTCGATCGCGAAATCGCCGGATTGAACAAAGTAAGAGTCGTCGTCGCCCTGGGCAAGATCGGGTTCGATGCCTATCTGAATTATTTGAAGCGCAAGAAAATGTTGCAAGGCCGCGGCTCTTATCTCTTCAAACACGGTGCCCATTACCGCATGCCCGATGGCAAGGTGTTGCTCGCTTCCTACCACCCCTCGAACCAGAACACGCAGACTGGCAAGCTCACGCGAAAAATGTTTGTCGAGATATTCAAGCAGGCGGCAAAATTTGCCGATGAATCAATCGGGGCGCCGCCGGGCGGCTCGTCGCACCTCACCCCAAAGAGTGGGGTTCGACCAGCGAAATCCGGGGTCACGAGCTGAGGTGGCGCCTCTAACCTATGAACCACGGGCAACGAGGAGGGTAACGAGATGCGCCCAACCCAGTCCAGATTTCCTCGCCCAGGCTCACTTCAGCTTCATCACCGTCACTTCCAGTTGAAACTGCCTTCTTGAATTAGGATCGTCCACGCTCCCCAGCACCAGCGGCTTGCCCAGCTGCGCCAGGCTGCTGGCCTTGATCGACAACTGCCGCAACACCGGCCGCGATTGGTCTTGCTCTGGCGTGGCAAAGTTGCTGATCTCCGCGCGCACGTGGATCGCCAGGCCGTTGGCGCGCTCTTCGATCCTGCACCAGATGTTGGTGCCGACATCCAGATATTGCAACTCTCCCTGCTTCACCTCGGCGGGAACGCGCGTGCCGATTTTAATCTCGTTGGAGTCGTCGTTATTCATGTAAATCGAGTATTGCCGCGCATTGATCTTTTTGCCGTCTTCCAATTCAGTGACGGAAAAGTCCAGGCGATATGCATTCACCGCCTTTTCCGCGTCCGGCGTCGGCTTCGCCGTGTTTGCTTCCTGTGCCGCTGCGTTGCCGATCCCCCATCCACACATCAAACTCAGCATCAATGCCACGACGATTTTCTTCAGCATGGTCGTCTCCTTAAACTTTGATTGCTATTTTCTGACTCTTGATTATTGCTGTTCTCCGGAGCTTTCATTTCCGCTCATAGGTTCGGCCATCTCTTCCTCATTGCGGCGCAACTCTTCTGTCCGCGCTTCGGCAATCAGCGCCGCGTGCTCGGGATATTTCGCGACGTACCGCGCCAACGTCTTTTCCAGCTCTGTCAGCGGCTCGGGCGAAGGGAACTGCGGCAAGCGCGGTGTGTTCGCCACAACTGCCGAAGACCGCCGCGAGCGCTTTGCCCTCATAGCGATCGACGCCTCAGGTCGCGCCGGTATCACGGAAATTACAGGGGAGTGTTCGGCCTGGACGTGGCCGCCTCGCTGCGCCGCCTGATCTGGAGGTTTTGCAAGGCCGGGCCGTTCTGTCGTCCGAAACAACGCCATTCCAACCGCCAGCACCAATAGCGCCACAGCGCCCGCTGTCGCCCACCCCCACCAACCCCGTGCCATGCTTGCGTCCGGCTGTACCAGCAGGCTCGCCAGAATTCGGTCTTCGAGTCCCGCTCGTGGTTCGACCGCCGCGTACTTTGCCAGGACCGCGCCGAGTTCGCGATCGAGCGCATCCCCTTCTGTCGATTCGTTCGCGCTACGCCAGCTCTGCTGATGCGAACCGCTTTCTTCTCCACTGTCGCCGTTCATACTCATCACCTACTTCCCGCCAATTCGCTGTCCAAGCTTCTCCCGCAAAACCTGTCTCGCCCGGAATACGCGCGAGCGCACTGCTGCCTCGCTGATCCCCAACGCCGCCGCAGCCTCACGCGGCGACATTTCTTCTACCGTCGATAGGATCAGGGGTTCACGCAACTTGTCGGGCAATGCCGCGATGAATCTCTCGAGCAGCACACTCACTTGCGAAACCT
>JASHNX010000319.1 GCA_030041415.1 Candidatus Sulfotelmatobacter sp. | reverse complement strand
TCCCTCCGAGAGATTGGACACTACAGAATTACATTGACGTGGCACACGAGTTGAAGTGGATCACTCAAACTGTCAAAGACATCGGCGACGTTCTTCGGGACCACCGAAACTATATTCATCCACACAAACAACATTCGGAGAAGATGACTCTAACTCCCGGAGACGCCAAAATTCTTTGGGAAATCAGCAAAAACATTGCCCGACAAGTATTGATATAGCCGAGCAGGGAGGTCTCAAACCTTGCAACTTCGTGATCTCATCGAGTCTGACGGGAAGGTATTTCTGAAATCAGAGTGGGGGCCAGCGGCTTCAGCATGGCCTGCTGTTTCGTTCTCAAAGCGCTCGGTCGGCGTATTCTTGCAGCGTGAATTCCAACCGGGCCGAGACATTATCGTATATGTCGGAACCTCCAGCCCCGCCACAACGGGAGACCCTCAGCATCGCCAGCGACTTCTTTCCGCTGTGAGTGTGGAGCCGAATCAGATTTTGGAGACAAGAGACTGCATCCCCTCCGAGAGTTGGGAACAGGCGCAAAGAGATTATCGTGGTCGATGGTTCTGGTGTTTCCCGGCATTGAACATCTACGATATTGAAGGCTTTCCGTCAGCCTACGACATTATTCCGAAGAGTTATCGTCTTTTCGGATTGCTTGTGAACCGTGGCAAAGTCATAGAGGTAGAAGCCGATGAACGTGAGTCAATTCTGAATGTTGACGTGACCCCGGTTTCGTTCGTACGGCCCGCTGGAGCCAGCAAGTTTACCGCTCAACGAACGCTTCTGAACCTCAGTCAAGAAATTCGCTCGGAGATCGGGCGCATGGTGGGCGGTATTTTGAATCGAGTTGCTGGCAGTGGGCTTGAACAGACAAGCGTGAATCCCATCAGAACTCGTGATGAAACAAGTCTTCATATCATGTTCGGCGAGAAATGGGTGGAGCAGGACGGTGTTTGTTACCTATGCAACGGGCCATTGGTGATTAAATCGAGCAATTTGTTGCTACAGGCGTCTCCTGATCGCATTAACAGCCAAGACCCGTCGTATAGCAAAACCAACACTTCGATCACACATTTGGGTTGCAACCTTGCCAAGAACAAATGTACGGTCGCTGAATTTGAGGATTGGCTGGCTGTGGTTCGTGGTGATCCAGAATGACGAAAGGTAAACTGTGAGTGAGGTAGCGAATGGACGTTCCAGAGGTTAAACCAATCGGATTGACAGCGGAAGAGACTGATCTGTGCCAGCAGATGGAAGCGGACTTTTCCCGTGGCAATCTTTATTCTGGTAAAGCTGCACGATCTCTCTTGAAGGCGCTTCAAAGTCGTGGAGCAATTCCGCAAGCTAGGATTCGGGATTTTACTGAGCCATTTCCGGGCGGGCGGGGAAAGTCACATAGAGATGTTTTCGAGAGTAATGGCTGCCGGGGAGACGCCATTACTGAACACCCTCACTTCGTTAGCTATCTTCGATATTTTATGAACGGCCCTGCACTCCCGGTGGATACCATCGAGGGGTTTCGGAAAATAATTATCGACGATTCCGGGACGAGCAACATGGTTATGGATCAGCTTTGCAAGTTTGTCAGAGCGGAAACTAGAAAGTTGAAATTGGATAGGGATGTCGCAAGAGAAGAGTTTTGGAGGCTTGCCCAGGAAGTAGGATACGAACATGCAGCCACTATACGAGATGCTGCGGCAAGCGCAGCTTAAGGAATCCTCAGCCGCCGTATCCATGTACGGTGAGATGTAGATTTTCTTCTCTTTCCTCGTGCTCCCCACCGACTCGGCTCTGGGGTTGGAGTCATCTGGAAAGTGCTTATTTTATCCTAACTGCCGACCACGTCATTCAACACACTCTGCACGAACGGATGTATTTCTTCCTGCCTAACGAATCTCTTCAGGTTGCAGGAAGCACCATCAGTATCGGCCCTACGAGAGTTCAGATGAGGAAACGACTTGGGCTGGAGAAACCACAGACCAATCACGGAGAGGATGACATAGCTGCGATCATCCTTACCCAAACAGTTAAGTGAACAGGGCCGGAACCATTTTTATTCGCTCGACGAGCGCCGTATGACGCCATTGCAAGGCAGCCAGGTTGGAGTGCTGGTCTATCCCGGTAATGCGAGAGTTCCTGTCGATGACAACTTCATGGCAACAGTGTATCTGGCATTCGGATAGCATAACCGTCCCGATCCGGCTGAGTTTGCCGACCACGAATCTCGAATCGCTATGACCTACCCGACGGCCTTGAATCTCGATCCGCATGGACTGAATGGTTCCGGGATGTGGCTACCTACTGAAGACGGTAGTCGAGGTCTATGGAATCCGAGCGTGCGGCTCGCCGGTCTCACAACCGATCACGACATCGGGCACCAACAGTTAGTGGGATACAAGATCGAACGAGTAATTGAATTTCTAAAAGCGAACGAAGACAGAATCTAATCAACGAGGAAGAACGATGCCGAAGAACATAAAGCGTTGGGTGGAACGAGCCGACTACTACAGGGATGCGGCTATTAAAGAAATAAGTAAACATGGCACTGCTGACAATAGTGACCGATCGTTAGTCTCGACGGCATTCATCAAGATGGCGGAGAACGATTTTCGTGGAATCATTTCAGAAATACTACGGGACAACCACGCACCTGCGTTCAAATTGTTTCGATTGCTATATGAAGATGTCATCAATGGTCTGTGGGCGCAGGCATTTGCTTCTGATGACACGATCAACAAACTCCTTCACGCGGATGACGGGGAGCTACCGGGGAAGATGTGGGAGCGGGCTGCGAAACTCGACACAATCTTTGTTCCACCACCCATTGCAGGAGAAGAGGACACGCTGTTTGTTGACCTTCAGGGTAAGTTTTGGAAAGTAATGAACAGTTACACTCACGGTGGTTCAATGGCGATCAACCGGGCGATAGCGGGATACGACGAAGGGTCCATCCACGAACTGCTACGCAGCAGCACGTCGATTTTTATTTTGCTTATCGACGCAATGTATCGTTTGCATCATAAGAAGCCGAACGACGCCTTGACTGCGATTTCAGACAAATACTTCGCTGAGACTTGGGAGTAAGAGTATGTCAGAGCCTAGCGAAATAACCCTTGTCCGCCAACGAAGTGTGCTGGATTGTGGGATCGCTGCGGCAGCAATGATCGCTGGAGCGACATACGATGAAGCGTGGAGTCGGTTGGCGCCGCCGCCAGCGTCAGCCTCCACGGCATCGGCATACAATCAACGTGAAACTCAGTTCCTGAATGAGAAGGGGTGGTATGCATCCGCTCAGGTTGCGCTGAATACTGTGGTTCCCCTCGATCAGTTAATGTCAGTGATACATAATGATGCCGACGTCCGACAGGCATTCGAGCGAGCGCAACGAGCACGTCTCGTGTTGGCCTTTGCAGATGGAGCAAAGCCTGACCATACGGTCGTTTGGGACAGCGGGAACGAAGATGTTGTCTATGATCCTTCCCGTGGAATTGTCCGTCTTTCCGAACTATTCAAGAATGCCGGGTTGCAAAGCTATAGCGGCACGTTGGGCATGACATCGCATTCGTATCAGCCGGGGCAACCGATCCTAGCTTGGATCGTTACGGAGCAGGGCTTCGTACCGCGAACAGACCGATGAGCGATACTGAGTCAGGGATATTCATACCTCTAATCCGCTAAAGACGTTTGCTCGCTCAAAGTCTTCGCCTGCCGTACTGATCGCACGCTTGATCCAATCTGGCAATCCGGTGGGCTCTCTGCGAAACAAAATATCCAAGGCGAACGGATTGGACAGTTTCTCGAATGCACTGAGCAAATGGCGAAGCATTTCATTTATCCGGCCTTCCTCCTCCGAACTCATGGGCTGTGTGACTTCCACGGTCGTCCACTCCGATTTGTCCGTCTCACGGACTCGAAAATCTGCCTCTCGCTCCCCAACGGGCGGGTACAACTCCACTTCGACGGCGGGGACGGTTGAACGAAATAAATGGATCGCCGTGAGTTCTGCCTCAGCATTCTGGCTGCGGCGTCGAAGATTCATAACCAATTCGTCGGCTCTAGACAGGTTTTCAATTGGGAGGCCCATACCGATGATTCGCATCGCTACGGTGAGTCCCTTGACGTTAGAAATCTCGGTTTCGATCCACTCGGGCCCGAGGGTCTGCTCAACACGGTTGACGGCTGCGACCAGAGCCTCAATCGGCATGGCAATGCTAGCGGCGGAGCCGGACAGGATTTCTTTTTCAATTCGGTCAATCGACCACGTCATCGCATAATTGTAGCGGGACACAGGGGAGTGAGTGGACCCCGTGGTACGATGGTCCTGCTACACCTTCTACATTAGCCGCCCTTGGACGATAGCCAAGTGGTGCGACCCGCAAGCAGTGCCCAATAGCCACAATTTCAAGAAAGGACTGGTCGGAGCGATGCGTCTTTACATCAAAACCATTGAGCACGGGGATACACATGACACCTTTACATGGACTTCAGCCATCGAAGGTGCATGGAACTGGAACAGGCAAGAACATGCTGGCCGATTCTGCCGTTGGATTTTGGGGTGGGGAGGAATTACTGTTAAGTCGCCGATTGAATTTGGAAAGGTCGGCCTCTGCACTGATTTTCGAGTTGAACCACGACCGCAGGGCGGGTTTGCCGTATCCTCCGAACACCCATTGCATTGACATCCCAGAAGGCTGAGGAAATCAAAATGGCTTTCGATTACAAAATCACGGCGACTTTCGCCCCAATGATCTGGCGACATTTCGCCCGCTCGTTCCTGGACGTGTGGCTTTGCCTACATCACGAAATCGATTGTCCGGTACTCATTCGATTTCAGCGTGCGAGCAGTGTGCCAGTCAACGAGTATTCAGAGGGTACTCTCGAACTCACTTTCAGGATTACAGACTACATTGCTGAAGGAAACGTACGAAAGACTACGAAAGAGGGCAAGAGCGGAAACACGAAAAGAATACCAAACGCAGGAATCATTTTTTGTGTCCTTCAAGCCGTATGCCACCCGGAGCCGCGAGACAATCCGGACCGTCTCTCGATGTAAGGCCCGTGTTCGATGTAGCGATGTAATGCATCCTCGATCACGGAATACGCCGACCCAGCCGCCCCAATTTGCTCGACTTGGACGACTTTGCTTTCAAGCTTTTTGTAGTCCTGGAAAAACCGGCGCAAGACTTGCTGGCGATGACGAGGGAGCTCACTGGCTTCGTGATAGGGGTTAAACTCCGGGTCTCCGGTCGCAACCGCAATGATCTTGTGGTCCATCTTTCCTGTGTCGATCATCGTCATTAAGCCGATCGCCCGTGCGGGCAGGATTGTCAGCGGAGCGACAGCTTCCTGTGCCAGGACGAGAACATCCAGAGGATCGTCGTCTTCAGCCAATGTTTCTGGGATGAAGCCGTAATTTGTGGGATAGTAAACAGCCGAGTGGAGAACGCGGTCCATTCGGATTAAACCAGTTACTTTGTCCAATTCATATTTGACGCTCGAACCGAGTGGGATCTCGATGACCGAATTGAACTCTTTGGGAAGACGGTCTCCAGGCGTAATGTCATGCCACGGATGGGACATCGCAGTTCTCCTTCCTTTATAAAAGCGATACCGGTGGTGCCGACAAACAATCAAAGTCTGCTAAGGGGGTTTTCGATCATCATTTCTCTCTGGCGCTTGACTTCTCGCTCATAGGCCAGCCAAGTCGCCGCTGCCGCAAGCATCGTGATGCGAAGGAACGTTTCTCCCGTCAACAGATAAGGACCGGGCAGTTGTCTCGGAGAAGCGGTTCTTGGTGTTCGTAGCGAAACCGCGAGCATCGCCAGCGGAAGATCGAGAAAGGCAAAGATGGCCAGGACTGCTGCGAGGACGGGGGCTTGCCCCGGATATGCATAGTGGCGTAACAGCAGGTAGCTAAGATAGACGGGCACCACGAAGACCGCGAAAGTTAGTGCCTTATCCCACCCCCACCAGACTGCAAACTGGTAATGGAACCAGAGCGTCCCGACAATCACGAGGGTGATAAAGAAGACGAATCCGACTTGTCCAGCGGCGAGAGCTAGTGCGTCTGCTTCGAGTCGGTGGTACACCAGGTACAAGATCGACGCAACGAAATTGGTCACACAACAAACAGCCGCACCGATGATGAGGTTGACTTCCAGCATGGCTAGTCGTTGACCTGACGTTTCCGAATTTGCCGCAGCTATCGCAGCTGCAAACAGAAGCAAAAATACGCAAGTGATGAGCCCGCGAAGAATTCGAGGCCGCTGTGCAATTATTGTCAACTTGCCCTCTTTCGCTTGTTCTTGGTCATCGATTCGGAGCTGGCTCGGAAACAAGATTCCTCAAACGATCCTCAATTGAGCACCGAGAACCGATAACGCCACGCCGCCACCGACCAGCGCACTCGACCAATACAACGGGCTGCCGAAATTCACCTTGGCCAGGCCGGCTCCCAAGAGCGCCAGTGCTGCCAGACCTGCCAGAAGTCCCGCCCACCCGTGTGACGGATTCATTGCGGCAACGGACAGGGGAATCATGGCACCCACGAAACTCGACAAGCTCGATAGGGAGGCGGCAACGATTGCTTCGCCGAGAATGGCGCGGCCTAGCCTGCTAGAAGCTAGACGACCACGAGAAGTTAAATTCAGCTGCCTCTCAGCCGCCACCAGTTCGGCTCGCAGTTGCGAATAACGGGCTACAAAAAAAACAAACGCACCTGTGGCAAAGGCGCTGGCGGAGATACGCAATGCAGTGTTCATCATTATGTGTCGCCCGGGGTCGATCAAGCTGCCGGTGGCCAACGTCAGTGCCGTTAGAACTCCATCGGACAGACCAAGGACAATCGGCAGGAGTTGCTCGTGCCATCTTCCGTTGCGCATAGTCACCGCTTTCGTCCAACTCGCTCGACGATTTTGGGGCCGCTTACCAATTCATCGACACTGTGGACAACTGCGCCCGTTGAATCGATCGCCGTCACGAGACCGTCGTAGTCCAGATTTTCACCTTCGATCGTGACCTCCATACCTACGGTTTCAATGTCAATTTCCGTTACCGTCACGTTCACACCCTTAACCCCTTCGGACTCTTCGATCGCTTTCGCAATTTCCAAGATGCTTGGTCGCGATACAGCCTTATCGACATCCAAAACAAGTCGCCGAATATTCATTCCAGTTCCCCATTGATCCCAGTCCTGTCAGAGGGTCGATACTTCTTTATCTTCGCCACAGTGCGGGACCCCTTCCTGCAGACATTGGGGTGTTGATAGCCGACAACAACCAAGCCTGCGTGAAATCGGCGGGCGTTGCGGCGGGTCACTTCCGCCGGATCGCCAAGCGTAAGCATGGTGTCAACCTGTACGCCCTGGTTCATGGCATCCAAGCGAATCCTGTAGAACTTTTGAGAGAAATGTTCGTGGGCTGACTGAACAGCTTTCCTCAGATCGACTGCACTTGGGCCGAGTGGCAAGGGCGTGACGCCAAGGATCAACACTCTTGATTTGAGTTCGAGGGCACTGGATAGGACATTGTGGAGAACTTTCTCGCCAGTCGCGGAGCCATCGCAGCACAACATAATCATCTTTCTGTGAGCCGGGATCTCGGATCGATTGGTTGCAACCCTAGCAATCGATACGGAAGTTTCCGGCTGCATGGGCGTTTCGGGGGTCGTTGTATGAGAAAAACCGTTGTCCCGCATGAGAACCTCAAACCAAGATTGTGTGAGAGGACTTGCCAGTGAGATAACTCCCGAGACAAGAATCCTCTCGTCAGGAGTCATCAGCCATTTCAGGACCGAGATGGCGGTTAACGGTGAACTCCCTCACCGTGATATCTGATGATTATTACTGCCTCGTCCTATATCCGCGCCGGGAAGAATTGCGAAGAAGCACCCACCAGTAATAAAGGCTCTCCGTCCCGCTATCAATTTCTGTGAAGCTAAGGATCTGGTCTCTTGACGGTTCGATTGAGCAGATTCTTTGCACTCATCGTCGAGCCATTGATCAGGCGAGCCCGATTGACTGACCTTGCCCAGAAGCATCGTTTCGATCTCTTGAAGATGCTGGTCCATGGCTGCTTTCGCCGCTACAACATCATGCCGTTTGATTGCAGTAAGAATTCGCTTGTGACCGTTAACGGATTTCAAAGAGCGGCCATGTCGGGGAAGGAGAGAAGTGTGGCTTGCTTGGAAAGACTTCGCTAGTAGATCAAGTGTTTTTAGTCCGAGGACATTGCCAGAGGCGAGCGCAAGCGCATAGTGAAATTGGGCGTCCTCCTCTGTCGTGATGTCACCCTTGCCAAGCTTTTCGGACTGTCGACACAAGATTTCTTCGATTTTCGCAATCTGCGAGGCAGAAACCCGCGCCGCCGCGCATCCCGCTAGCTCGGGTTCCAACATCTTGCGAAAATCCATCAGTTCCCGGACACGAATCGGTCCGCCAATGAGCAAATTAGCGAGAGATTTTATGAAAGATTCAGCGGAGGACTCGCAGACAAAAACTCCGATACCTTGTTGAGACTCGACTAGGCCGATAAGCTCTAGAGCTCGAACAGCCTCGCGTATGGAGCTACGACTCAGCGCTAACGTTTCCGCAAGATCGCGCTCGGGAGGAAGTTTGTCGCCAGGACTGAAGCCTCCCCTGATAAGTCTCTCGATTTGCTCAGCCGCTCGCTCGTACCTTCTTACCCGCGGCGTCCCTATTCGACATTTACCTCTTGCTGATCCGGAACTGTTGTGTCTATTGTCAGTTTCTGATCTGACACAGAATCGAGCAACGCTAGAGCTTCGAAGCGTTGCTTCCTGCCGAATTGGAGGCCGTCGGTTCTTTCGCATATGCCAAAAGAGAGGATGCCATTCACATGCCAGCACCATTTGTTGTCGCGAATAGCGCGAGGCCCGAATCCTCCCCAGTTAAATGTGTGGGTACTTGCCAAAGTGACGACCCCGCAGACAAGTTCCCTCGTCAGGAGTCATCAGCCATCTCCGGACGAGATGGCGGTTAAAGGCGAACTCCCTCGCCAGCGTTCAGTGTCCTTCAGTTTATATCCGGATTAGCTCTTTTGGGAAGTCGTACTCACGGGAGTCTCGCTAAGGCCAGTGCTCGGAATGCCAAACGGATCATCATCCTTTCAAGCCGCGGATCCTAATTCCCATCAGACGAAGAAAGTTGAGGTCGGCCCCCGTGATGGAAGTTTCGTTTTCATCTTGTTCATCTTCCATTAGCTGGTGCATTCCTGGGCGGTGAAATAGCTTGGTTTGTATCGATTCTTCAAATGCCGCAGATTGCAAGAACGGGTCATCTTCAGAACATTGTTGAAGTCGTCGGATGTACATCAGACAGGTCCCTCCCATTGCGATCTCGTAGGAGTCATCAGCCGACCTGCTCTTGGCGGGAACAGCAGTTAAGGACCGAAGGTGATCCCCTTCACCCGGCTCTATTGTAGGCCCGAATCGTTCAGCACGCGAAACGCGATTTACGAAAAACAGCGGCTGATTGACAGGGTATAAATAGCGACTGTATGGTTGAGACGAAAGCCATATTGGCGATGGGGCTCGCCCAAACTGCCGCTAGGCTAACGGCTCCTACCACAGCGCTCCTGCTCAGACATACGGGCGTCATTAATCATCGCCAATGTTCCTCGATTCGTTGGTCTCGAACCTGGCCTCTAATTTGCCGAGCAAAACAACTGCCTCTACGGAACTCACCCGTCGAGCGGATGTGCTCGAGGCTGAGCTCGCTGCCAAAACCCGGGATCTCGCCAAGCTGCAAATCACACTGGCTGATCAAGAACTATTTCTCGCCAACCTTGGCGCAGAACTAGCAGCCTTCCGGGTTCGCTATCTTCGCGAAGTTGGCGTGCTCTATGCGGAGCTCGACGACTGGAGCGCCCAGATCGCCGCGTGGCTCTCGAAGAACGCCGTGGAGAACAATGCAGGCTGGGACTATGAGACCTGGGAAGAAAAGATTTGTGAGTTGGCTGGAGAAGATCCTCGCAAATATGAAATGCCCCCGCTTGACAGGCGCGCCCACGCGGGCGGCGCCGGCATCAGCTTGCACGTCGAGGATGACCTTTCCGCCGAAGAGTTTCACGCTCCCATCTCTCTCAAGAGTCTTTATCGGGAAGTGGCCAAGCGCGTTCATCCCGATCTGGCAGCGGACGATTCCGATCGGCGGATGCGTGAATTACTCATGAAACGGGCAAACGAAGCCTATCAACGCGGCGACCACGGGGCCCTACGACAAATTCTCAAGGATTATGAGAACAGCCCGGAATCGGTGCAAGGCAATGATCTCGCTTCGAAACTCGCTCGCGTCAGTCGGCAGATAACGCAAGTAAATGCGCGGCTGTCGCAGATCGATCGCGAGATCGAAAAGTTGACCAAATCAGAGATCGCCAGGCTCAAGGCCCGTTCGGATGCGGCTTTTGCCATCGGGGAGGATTTGCTCGCCCAAATGGCAACGGCGCTTCGCGTCAGAATTGAGGCCGCCCGCCGCGACTTGCGGGAGCGGTCGGCAGCGAAGGACGCAGAATGAGCGACGAAGACATCGAAAGGCTCGAATTGCTCACGCGCCCATCGGACGGCTTGCTTCTGGTTCGCCGTGGAGTCGAGGATTTAGTCGCCACCGACGAAGCCGATTGTCTGTTCGAATCGGGCCTGAGTCATTGGAGGCGGCATGAATGCGCCGAAGCCGTCCGATGTTTCGCGCGGTGCTTGCAGCACAACCCAAATCACGCCGCATCACAGTTCTACATCGGCCTGGCCTACTATCAAGGAGACGGCGTACCCGACAAGGATTATGGACAGGCAGCAATCAGTTGGCGGAAAGCCGCTCTTCAGGGTAATGCAGAAGCACAGAACAACCTTGCTCGCGCGTATGAACGAGGGCATGGTTTGCCGAGGGATGACGAGAAAGCTGCCTACTGGTTTTCGAGGGCGGCCGAGCACGGCGATCCAACGGCACAATTCAATCTGGCTGTGATGTACGAACTGGCGTGGCGTAGCCGTCGACCTGGCTATGGCCGTCGGTTGGTACCAGAAGGCCGCAGAGCAAGGATTCGCTGCTGCTCAATCGAACCTTGGTGGCATGTTCCGACTCGGACGCGGGGTTCCGCAAGATTTTGTCAGAGCGGCTTTCTGGTATCGGAAAGCCTGTGACCAGAGTTATCCTCTCGCCGAATTTAATTTGGCGGTGATGTTCGAGTTGGGCCAGGGAGTGACCGCAAGTCTGACCCACGCTGCCTATTGGTACCATCGCGCAGCCGAGCATGGGGAAGAATCCGCACGCGAGTGCTTTGCGGATGTGCTCAAGAAGTTGGAGGCGTCGAAGGGGAAGCCTGTGGAGAGCTCCGAGACCTCGGCCTAGAAAACTCGCTCCGCGTCAAAATTCCCCGAGATTTGTGCCGCGCTATCGAAAGACAACAATCAGTTGACCCAGGAGCTTTCTACCTGCTTTGATTTGTTGTGACGGAGATGGTTGTGTATGTCGGGCCAAAACTCTTTCAGGAGGTTAAAGGCAGAATCTTCTAACAGCAGAATGCTCCCGCGTTGCAGAGTTTGTCCATAAGAGCGGTCCGCTGCCGGATAGTAGAGATTAGAGAGAGCCGCCGCTGTATAATCACCGAGGACCGCCGAACCATTGAACTCCAATTCCCCAATATCGTCTCTGGTCCAGACCGAACGAGATAGCGCATAAAGGCTGCGCTTCCAGACGCTCCCGTGCTCCATCCGGAAATAACGTGGGTCCTGATGAAATAGGGCCGGATACACACCACCTCCCAAGAACTCGGAAGTTGTTTCATCGGCAAAATCCGCCCCATACCGTTTGCCGAAGCCCGCCGCGCCCTGTCCATACTGTGGGTGATCGTCGACGGCCTGCTCCACTGCAGCATTCACTCCGGCTGAAACGAATCCATATGGGTCGAAAGCGTCTTCCGAAGAAAGTTTGAATTTATTGCGCATGTTTATGGGCGCAAAGCCCTTTTGGTGTTCGACCGTCCGATTGTTGGGAATCACATAGACGAGACGGTCGGAGCTCTTGTCGGGAAGAGGAGAAGTAGTTGACTGTGCGACCGATGAAACCAGAAGCACCGTAAAGACCGCAGCAACGGTGGAGAACTGCGTTCTCGACGGCACCTGCGTCTTGGCTGAAAACCGACGCAGTCTCGGAATGTCGAGCCTGCCGGACAGGTCTATGTCAGTACTGCCAAGAGTTTTCCAGATTGCGACCAGAGATGGACATTTCGGCGGCATTAATCACTCCCGGACCATTGAGGTCCTAATAGGAGTCATCAGCCCCCCGAAAGCCTCGGGCCAGGCGGTTAACGGTGGCACTCCTTCACCGATAACAACGTGGCTCCGGATTATAGTGCAGGTATATTTCTCTAATGTGAAAGCACGACTCAAAAACCGTGCCGGAGCCTCACAGATACTCCAGCCTTCAGATATTTCCAAAACGCCTCAACCGTTGAGATTTGCACGCGCTCATTCGGACTGTGCGGATCGACGATCGTCGGACCGAACGAAGCCATCTGCATTCCGGGATATTTTTCGCCAATCACGCCGCACTCCAGACCAGCGTGCATGGCGATTAGCTTGGCGGGGTGACCGAACAACTTCTCGTGCGTTGCCTGCAGCTTTACGACAACGTCGCTGTTCGGTTCGGGCTTCCATCCCGGATAGCTGCCCGACTGCTCAACACCGAACTCTGCCAGTCGGAAAATTGTGGCCACCATGTTGGCCGCTGCCCACTTGCTGCTCTCGATGGCACTACGCTGGCTGGTCACGATCTCCACCGTTTCGCCTTCGGTACTCACGGTGGCGAGATTTGTGGAGTTTTGCGTTAGACCGCGAACGTCCGGACTCATTGCCAAAACACCGTGAGGAAGGCTGGCCAAAAGGTCAACCACAACTCTCCCATCAGTCGCTTTCATGACTTTCGCAGGTCGTGAAACCGGTTCGACCGTAATCCGCAGTCCCTCATCGAAAGTTCCGAGATCCGCTTTGTACTCCTGTTCCGACTTTGCGACCAGAGATCGCAACTCAGTCTCTCTCCGAGCGTCGAGTAACACAATGGCAAAAGCCTCACGCGGGATCGCATTCTGTGCACTACCACCATTCACCTCGCTAATTTCTGCTCGGTGTTCACGGAGCACAGATTGGAGTACACCACCGAGTATGCGCAATGCATTTCCTCTCCCTTGATGGATGTCCACGCCGGAGTGCCCACCCCTTAATCCAGACACCTTCACGCGCCAGGCTTGGACTGCTTTTGCTTTTCGCAGCTCGATATGACGACGGCCGATCGTTTTCACTCCACCTGCACAACCAATGCAGATCGTGTCGGTTTCTTCGGTATCGAGATTCAGATAGTATTTCGATTTCAGCATCCCAGCGGAAAATTCGGTGGCGCCAGTGAGACCTGTCTCTTCATCCACGGTGAAAACAAACTCCAGCGGACCGTGCGCCAGATCCTTGCTGGCCATCACCGCCAGAGCCGCCGCGATACCTACACCATTATCTGCACCAAGGGTTGTCCCATTGGCCTTCAGCCAATCGCCGTTGCGTACGATCTGGATCGGATCAGTATCGAAATTGTGGACCGTCATTTCATCCTTCTCGCAGACCATATCGAGGTGTGCCTGCAACATCACCATCGGCGCAGCTTCTCTCCCCCTGTGTGCCGGCTTGCGCACAACCAGGTTGCCGACCTTGTCCTGCATGACTTCGTAGCCCCCATGTCCAGCTTGCGAAAGCACGTAGTCGATGACGGCAGCTTCTTTGGTGGAAGCACGAGGAATCTTCGCGATCGCATCAAAGTGCTTCCATATTTCCTTTGGTTCCAAACCCTCTAGCGAATCTGTCATAGTGCTCGCCTCTGATGAAACGACATTAAATTTGACACCGATCTCGCACGGAACACCCAGGACGCCCCCGCTATGGTGGCAGCCGATTGAGCGGCTCTGCCGCAGAACGTGGCGGTTCCTCGGTTAAAGCTCGGACAATCGGCAAAGGGATGCGCTGCTGCCTTGTTTCACCTGACGCTATCGAGACCACCTCTATAGCAAAATCGGCTTTCATGAGCGAATGGATTCGAGACCGCCGCGAAATCCTCGCCGTGACATTCGCGTGCGAGCGTGCGAGTCCCTTTCTAAGAGGTTGTGATTAGACTCCCTTCTTAGTTCCATACCCCACCAGAAGTCGCTGTACCCGTTTTACGAATGACTCAGCTTCATTGCAGAGGTCAATCTGAATGGGTACATGCCAACTGATGTTGTCAAAAAGAAAAAGTGCGATCTCACAATCCTGCTCCCTGTAGCGCAAGTTGACTTCAGCAATGTGCATCAAAGGCACATAGCATGAAATGATTCCTTCCGGTTGGAAAAGGCCATCCATCTCGTCCGAGAGCCACAGTGCCCTTCGTGAGGTCATTGCCAAATACTGCCCTGCTATCGGTACCTTTGCGGGGAGAAACCACTTTCTCTGGATGGCGAAGGAGGGGGCGCTGAAGAAGCGTGCAATCAACCGCTCGTCACTGTCAAGGTGGTCGGACTCTGCGCACCCGAATTTGTGATCGAGAGGCTCCCCAAATATGCCTCGAGCGGCGAGGTGCTCGATTTCATACTTCAATAGGACCTGCCTCAACTGGAACAAGAATTCTCCGATGGCACCTGCCGAATGTGCATTGTACGGCCATTCTTGTACCGCATAAGGAGTCCGGATTGTGATCCTTGCGTTTGGGAACGCATGCCGTTGTTCGATAGCGAGGATTTCATCAAGCCGCATATTGACTTGTGGCAGGCGCGCGAAAGGGGGAAGCGCCACAGCCAACAGGTCCGGAAACAGCAGCAGAACACGTGCGGGGCACGACACACGTCGGCCGAAACTACCGTATCGCCCGGGTGGCAAGAACAATCCGCATATGAGTCTTTTAAAGTCAGCCTCCACCGGAAAATCGGTTGGAAGGTGGTCGTCACTGTTGATGAGATAGGCATGCTCGTACTGGGCCATCTTCTTCATGGGCTGTGCTGGAGAATCTGTACTCGATTCGGATCGCTTGATTGAGGAATGGCTGCCAGGCAACGACTCCCGAGACAAGCGTTCTTGTCAGGAGTCATCAGCTGCCCTGGCAAAACTAGGAAGGACAGCGGTTAAGGGCGAACTCCCTCACCCACGAGCGAAGTTTAGCGCACCGCCGTAGCCGGAGACAAGCAAGAATTTCCCATCTTCGCGAACCGCCGAGCATCTATAATCAGTGCAGTTGTTATCGGTGAAGGAGTACCACCGCTAACCGCTTTCCTTCCACGTTAAAGGTCGGATGGCTGATGACTCCTGGCAAGGCGAGTTCTTGTCCCGGGAAGTCGAGGTGCCGACGCGAGCTTCCATCCGGCATATCTGCTCACGAACAAGACCGTCAGCCGACGGAATTTGACACATTCGCAATCTGAATGTGCCTCTGTTTGGGATTGGAGGGATCATGCTGGCGTACTGTCCAAACTGCTGGGCCGAAATCACCGGCACTCCGACGATTTGCCGCAAATGCGGAACGGGAGTCGATGTTTACTCCCACGAATATGAGCATCGGCTAATTGCTTTGCTTGGAAGCAGCGATGCCACCAAGCGCGCGCAGATTTGCCTCGTGCTTGGAGAACGCGAGAAACGGAGCTCGGTCTCCCATCTTCTTGCTCTGATCGCTACCGACCCCGACCCGCTCGTTCGCGTTGCGGCGCTACGCGCGCTCAGCCAAATTGGGGACATTTCGGTCGTACCCGCAATCGCCAAAATTGCTGTGACGGATAGTCCGCCGGTGCGTTCGATCGCGAAGCAGGTGCTCTCCTCACTCGGGGCACACGGTGCAAAGCGGCGCTAAGCGAATGCGAGTGGCGCAATGCTTTTTGCGCAGGATGGAAAGTTTTCTGAGAGACATAAACGGGAAAGCAAGCAGAGGGAGAAAAACATTGAGTACCGTGGAACCAGAACTAGTGCGCGAACCGGAGCCCGCAATGCGCCAACGGTGCACACGCATTATCGCCACTCTGGGGCCGGCGTGCGCCTCGTACGACCAGATCGGAGAGTTAATGTGCGCGGGAGCAGACATCTTTCGCATCAACGCTTCGCATGCAGACATCGACACGCAGGCTCGGTACATCGACCTGGTACGCAAGTCTTCCCGCGACTGCGACATGCATATCGGGATTCTGCTGGATCTTCAAGGACCCAAGATCCGATTGGGCGCTTTTCGCTCAGGATCCGTGTGTGTCGCCAAGGATGAACCATTTCGCATTACAACTCAGCACGTGATCGGCAACACTGCCGAAGCCTCTACGACATACGAAAACTTCGCACATGACGTTCGCCCCGGAGATCGAGTCCTGCTCGCCGACGGAGCCGTAGAAATGATCGTCGTCGACACCGATGGGGTTTCGGCCGTTTGCCGCGTAATTCGCGGTGGAGTCCTTTGCGACCATCAGGGGATCAACCTGCCCGGCACGAATCTCAGCGCGCCCTCGCTCACGGAGAAGGACCGCAACGATCTGGAACAGGGTCTCCGTCAGGACGTAGATATGATCGCCTTATCGTTCGTAAGGCGTGCGGCAGACATTCGGAGCTTGCAGGAACATCTCAGCCGACAGTCAATCACCCTACCGATTATCGCCAAGATCGAGCGTCCCGAAGCCTGGGAGAGGATCGATGAGATTATCCAGGCTGCGGATGGCGTGATGGTGGCAAGGGGCGATCTGGGTGTAGAAATGTCGATCGGGGAGGTGCCACACATACAGAAAACCGTCATTGAAAAGGCGCGGCTGCGAAACCGCTTCACCATTACTGCAACCCAGATGCTCGAATCAATGATGGACAGCCCCGTACCCACTCGCGCCGAAGTCAGCGATATTACCAATGCCGTTTACGACGGGACCGATGCCTTGATGCTGTCGGGCGAGACGGCGAAGGGAAGGTATCCCGCCGACGCCGTCCGCACCATGTCGGAGATCGCACGCGTAGCGGAACTACACTCCCCGATATACGAAGCACAATCGATCAACAAGAACCGCATTGGCCACGCCGAAGTAATCGCAGATGCAGCGTGCCGCATGGCGAGTTCGGGCGGGATCGAGGCGATCGTCGTCTTCACCGAGACCGGTCGGACTGCCCATCTGATCGCTGCTCGTCACCCCATTGTGCCAATCCTCGCTTTTGCTCCGACGGATTCGGTGGCGCGTCAGCTGTCCGCGTGGTTTGGCATTACTGCGTTGATCGCTCCGACGTTTCAATCGCTGGAAAAGATGACCGAATACATGGATCGCGAAATCATCGCTCGGGCCTGGGTGCAACCGGGAAATCACATTTTGTTCGTGGCGGGAGATCAGTTGGGCAGATCTGGTGCCACAAACATGCTGAAGGTGCACTCGGTTTCAGGAGGATGAGGTTCACAAAATCGACACGAAACGCGATCAAGACTTAAAGACTCTCAAGAAAAAGTAAGGTGATGGAGTCCGCCGCATTCACCCCCGGGTTAATGACTCCTTTCGACAACTCTGTTGTCAAAGGAAAGGCTCGTGGGACCGATCGACGAACGGCCTAGGACGTTGGCGGCCAAATGGCCCGACTCTTCAAATCTTTCAGCGAAACCGGCCGCCATACGCGAACGGCGAGTCGCAAAAGAGCGTACAGAGGCGGGGCCCGGCAGAAGTCCCTCTAGGCTTGTCGCCGCCGGTACTTTGGCAGTGCATCAGTTTGTCCGCGGGGTGGATCGGGTTCTTCGCCGGGCGATGAATATACGCGAGTTCTGTGGAAGGCCTGGCTGCATTTTTCGAGTGGCGCAACGCTACTCGATGGAGTTCGTAGTTCTCCAAGACGGCACCGAGATTTGCCCCGGGGATTCGTTTGGAGATCTGCACCTCTGGAACGAAAACGTAGGGAGCATGCTGGGTAGAGCGGTCGGCCTAGGTGTGGGTGCTCGCTTGCGCAGCGCCTTTCTCGAATCCTTGCAAGACCTCGCATTGCATGCGACCACCGACCCGCAGATAAAGAATATGAGGGCTTTTCGGGCGCAAGTCTGTTGGCTATGGCGAAGCCGGAGAGACAATTTCGAGACGATTATTCGCCATTGCGGTTTTACGGTTGTTTCGCCCGATCGAACCTGGATCGGAAGAGTACATGACGCGTTCGAGAACGTCTTGATCTACAGCCTTGTCTGGTCCTTTAATCCCAACGGCCTTAGGCGCCGTTGCCCTACGCCCCTGAGACTTCAATTGTGGATTTCTCGAGAGGAGCTTCTGCGCCGACATCTGCCAGGCGAGCATGCTCCGGAAGACGACGCCCAGATCCTCTACCGAGTGGACCGCGATCGAGACAAGCCGGTTAATGCTCTTGACAGCGCGGGACCTCTGGATAAACTAGATGGGTTGTTATCGGTGAAGGAGTACCACCGCTAACCGCTGTTCCTTCCTTTGCGAATCGGACGGCTAATGACTCCTAGGATGCTTGCATTGGGAGTCGCCGTCTGAGTTGATCCTGTCCCCTTAACAAGCGTCCCCAAAATTTGTATGAAGCGACTCGCCTCGACTTGCGCCGACGGCTGCGCGGAGGCAAGGTCGATGACTTGCTGGCGTTGCCGCGAGGGATCGAGAGGCTTTTCTATGGAGATTCTTTGCCCGGCGTGTTGGAACGAGACAGACGCGACTCACATTGTGTGCGGAAGTTGTGGAGCGACGATCGATTTGTACTCCTTTGATTATGAGCGCCGGCTCGTCGCCGAGCTCAAGCGTTGTAGCCCAGAACGGCGGATCCAGATCTGTGGAACTCTAGGTTGCCGAGGAAAAAGAAGCGCCGGCCCCGCACTGATCGACTTGCTCGAAGACCCGGACACCTCGGTGTGTGAAGCGGCCATCCGCAGCCTTGGAGAGATTGGAGATGCCTCGTCAGCGGGTGCTATCAAGAAGCTCCTTGCTCACCAGGATGGCAGCGTTCGAGGATCCGCGCGCTATGTCTTGCGATGCTTGCTGGGAAGTAAAGCCGAATTATGACATTCCGCGTGAACGCAAACCGAATGCCGTGGCGCAAGGAGATCATTGGCCACCCGAGAGCAGAGGACCTTGCGGACAGACCATTGCGGAAGCTCGTCGCGAGTCTGAATGCATTGTCTGAAGGAAACATTGCGATTCCCCTGTTGTTCATCGCTGGTGAGCGAGCGATTCGACCTTTGCGGAAGATCTTGTTGCATGAGAGCGCGAATCCTCTTCCAATTCCACGTCCACACGTCGTGCGGGCGTTAGCCGAGCTCGGAGCCAGGGATGTGCTGCTGGAGTACGTGGAGACTCACAGGAACTTTTGGGAACCTGTCGGATACCAGGCAGAAGACACCGTCAGGGATACAGTCATCCTCGCCCTGACTGCGTGGGATAACGAGCGGTAACATCGGCTGCTTTCGCGCGGGAAAATTTAAGTGGACGGAGGGGATCGATTTGGAGAGCAAGCCAGAACTCAGTACGGAGGCGGCGCGACGCGCCCCTGTTGAGCAGATCCCAGCGCTGGTCCACGAGCATCGCGAAGATGTGATCCGCGGCCTTCTTGAGAATCCTCTCTTCGAAGAGATCCATCTCTGTTTGCTACTCGGACGGCCGGACTTGACGTCAGTTTTGTTGGAGGACATCGCCCGTCGCCAAGAATGGAGGGCGAGCTACCGGATAAAACGGGCCCTTGCCTTTCATCACAACGTGCCGCAGACGATCGGCCTGACCCTGGTCCGCGAACTCTACGCCAACGACCTAGTGCAACTTAGCTTTGCTCCTTCCGCAAATCCCGCGTTGCGGCACTTGGCGGAGGAACTTGTGCTTGTGAGGCTGGCTCAGTTGCCGCCGGCCCAGAAAGTGACGCTGGCGCGCCGCGGATCGCCCCGCATCGTGGGAGCTTTGCTTACCGAAGGTGGAACGGAGGTTCTTCCGACCGTGCTCGATAGTCCACTGTTGAATGAGGGGCACGTCTTAAAAGCGCTGGCGCGAGTGGCGCTGCCGGCGCGTATCGTGACCGCCATCGCCCACCACGCTAAATGGTCCCACATCTACAGCGTCCAGCTTGCCCTGGTGCGCAACACGCAGGCACCGATGGCCCGTGTCGTCTCGTTTCTGCCGAATATTTCGACCACCGACCTGAAGATACTGAGCCAATCGAATTCTGTGCCGTCCCGACTGCTCCCGTATATCCGCCGTGAATTAGCCAACCGGATGCAGCATGGGAAAATTCCTGTTCAAGGAAGCGAGAGTCGCTGATGGACACACTCACTCGCAATCTCCCTGCATCGTTATAGACGCACGGCGCGCAAGCGCAACGAATTCGCAATGACCGACAGTGAACTCAAGCTCATGGCGGCGGCGGCAATAATGGGACTGAAAACTACCCCAAAGAACGGATACAGGACGCCGGCGGCCACGGGGATGCCGGCCGCATTGTAGGCGAAGGCCCAGAATAGGTTTTCTCGGATGGTCCGCATCGTTGCACGGCTTAAACGCCGGGCGCGGACAATACCCCGCAGGTCCCCCTTCACCAAGGTCACGCCTCCACTCTCAATCGTGATGTCCGCGCCAGTGCCCATCGCAATTCCCACATGCGCTTCCGCGAGCGCAGGAGCGTCGTTGACGCCGTCTCCCGCCATTGCTACCACGTGGCCTTGTGCCTGGAGGCGCTTCACAACATCAGCTTTTCTTTCGGGCAAAACTTCCGCAATGAATTCGTCGAGCCCGAGCTTGTGTGCGACCGTCTCTGCCGTACTTTTGTTATCTCCGGTCAGCATAAGAATGCGTACGCCCTCTGCGTGCAACATCTGAATCGCCTCGGGAGCCGAGGACTTAATCGGATCCGCGATTCCAAATAAGCCCGCAGGCCGCCCGCCTACCGCAACGTAGACGACGGTTTGTCCATCCTGGCGCAGATTGTCGGCACGGCGGACCAGATCATCGGGCAGCTTAACTTGGAGCTCTTCGAGAAGGCGTTCATTGCCAATAGCCACAGCCAACTCGTTTACCTCTCCGATCACTCCTTTGCCCGGAATCGATCGAAACTGGGACGAGAATCGCAGGGCCAATTGCTTGGCTTTTGCCGCTGCCGTGATCGCCGCGGCCAGAGGATGCTCGCTATTTCGTTCAAGGCTTGCGGCCAGTCGCAGTAGTTCAAGCTGAACAATGGCGGCGGGAGGCTTTTTGTCGGTGCGTTTGAGATCGGCGACTCCCTGCAGAATCACATCGTCGATACACGGGACGACCGAGACCAGTTCCGGTTTGCCTTCGGTGAGCGTGCCTGTTTTGTCGATCACTAACACGTCGACCTTCTCGAGAACCTCGAGCACCTCGGCGTTCTTGATCAGAACTCCGGCGAGCGCCCCGCGCCCGGTTCCAACCATAATCGCCATCGGCGTTGCCAAGCCTAGCGCACAGGGACAGGCAATGATCAGCACCGCGACGGCATTTACAAGAGCGTAGACATATCTTGGAGAAGGACCGAGTAGACCCCAGGTGATGGCTGCGACCACGGCGACAACGACGACCAGCGGCACAAACCACGCTGCGACCCTATCCGCAACGCGTTGGATGGGGGCGCGACTGCGTTGAGCCTCGCCGACACGTCTCACGATCTGGGAGAGGAGAGTTTCGGAACCAACGCGTTGCGCGCGCATCACGAGTACCCCGGTCGCGTTGATCGTAGCTCCGACGAGGCGACTGCCAGGGATCTTTATTACTGGTACGGATTCGCCGGTGATCATGGATTCGTCCACCGAACTGCGACCTTCCAGCACAACACCATCGGCGGGGACTCGTTCACCCGGCCGGATTCGCAGTACGTCATCTTTCCGCACCGCTCCAAGCGGTACATCGATTTCGCGCCCGTCCTCATGCACTAATCGCGCCACCTTCGGAGAGAGATCCATGAGACCGCGGAGGGCGCTACCGGTTCGCCTTCGTGCGCGCAATTCCAAGACCTGTCCCAACAAGACCAGCATGGTAATAAACGCCGCCGGTTCGAGATAAAGGTCGTCGGTTCGGCCTGAGTTGTATGTGTCCGGAATGAGGCTTGGCAAAACTACGATCACGAGACTGTAGAGATAGGAGACTCCCACACCCAAGGCGATCAAAGTAAACATGTTGGCGCTACGATTCTGGAACGAAGCCCAGGCGCGTTTCCAGAATGGCCAACCGCCCCAGGCGACCACCGGTGTAGCCAGGAATACCTCTCCCCACGTCGTTGACCAAGGCGGGAAAAAACGTTCCAGAGTCCCCACCATGTGGCCCATGGCAATCACCAGAAGAGGCAAGGCAAAGATAAGACTGCCGAGTAAGCGGCCCGTCATCTCTTTATATTCACCGTCGACTTCAGTTGCGTTGCCCGGCAGGCGCCGCTCCAACGCCATGCCACACTTCGGACATGCTCCCGGCGTTGCCTGGACGACATCGGGATCCATTGGGCAGATATAGGTCGACTCGAGCTTGTTCTCTCGAATTGCAGTTGGGAGGGGCGCGGTTACGGTATGGCCACCCAAATACCGCTGCGGATCTATGCGAAATTTCTGCTCACAGTTGCTGCTGCAGAAATAGACGCTCTGTCCGTTGCTCGTTGCTAGGCCTGCGGCTGCGGCTGGATCGACTGCCATGCCACACACCGGATCGCGGAAACTTTCGTTCTGATTTCCTTCTTTTCTGACCATCTCCATGTTGCAAGAGCTCATATTCGTTTTGTTCGCCCTGTGGCGAGCGGGTGGCTGTTGAGTTCCAAGTTCGCGTGTGGGAAACGATAGCCGGTCCTATTTCACGACCAAAACGCTGCAGGGAGCCAGGTTCGTCAGCCGATTTGATGGGCTGGAGAACAGCAATCCTGATACGGAGGGGCGGCTTTCAGCGATCACCAGTAGGTCGAAATGACCTTTCCTTAGGAAATCGACGATTGCTCGCTCACGCTTGCCCGTAACAACTGCACACTCCAAGGAGACTCCCTGCAGTGCGGCCCGACGCTTAGCTTGCTCAGCAACACCACGGTAGCTCGCATCTGCTTTTTTTTTTGACACCCTCTACTTCGGCGATCAGTTCCGCCGCTCCTGGTATGTTCTCTTCGACGCTAAGCATGTGGAGCGGCATGTCTAATCGGTGGGCCATCTGAATAGCGGGGTCGAACGCCCGCAATGACCGATCTGTTCCGTGATATGCGACTAGAATCCTCTCGAACATTTGCACTTCACTTGTAAAACAAGGATAGAGCCAGAATGAGGACCAGAAGAATTCCAATCAGCGCATTGTAAAAATTCAAATAACCGGACTGTAATGCACTGATTGCATTCGAAAGTTTGCGCACTACATGCGTGAAGGGTGCAAAAAGATAAGGACCGAAGATAGGAGCAACTTCCTGGTTGAAGATCAGTCTTTTTAGGAAGTAGGGACTATCCTGATATTCGCGCTCGACGTTGTGCGTGGGGCCGTAAATAAAGCTGTAGAAGGTACGCAGGGCATTGGAGAATGCCAGCGAGGTGGTGGCGATCTGGCGGGCGTCTTCGCGACGACCACCAGACCACACTGGAACTCGCCGAACTCGGAACCGGGGGCGACTGGTCCAGAACAGCGCTAAGGGAATTAATGCCAGTAACGGTCCCGCGATCACTAGCTTGGTCGGTGAGATGAACGCAAACTTGCCGCTCAGCGGTACCAGAAGCCAGCCAGCGCGCATCGATGCGCTCGCGTTGACCCCGAATATCGATTGACTGGTTTGTCCCAGAAATTGCATCCACCAGGGCATGCCAACCGCCAAAGCCAGCACGCTCAAGCCGAGAAGAAAGACACAGGCACTGCGGAAATGGGAGAGATGAGTCGGCCGACTGTGGCCGTCACCCAACAATCCCACTCCGAACAATTTGACGAACGTGGCCAGGGCGACTGCTGCCACCAGGGCAAGGCCGGCGGCTGCCAGTGCGATGGTGAGCCGGGCCACCAGGTTGTTGACTTGCGTTCCCTGAAACAGGGTCTGAAAGAGGTACCATTCGGTTGCAAAACCCGCCTGTGGAGGCAATGCCGCCAGACTCATCGCAGCGAAAAGCGCACCGATTCCGTACAAGATAGGACTGCGCCGCAACAGTCCGCTTTGCCGGATCACGTAGTCTCCGCTCGCCTCATGAATTCCGTCCGCCGTCAGGAACAATGTGCCTTTCGCGAGACTGTGCGCCGCCAGGTGCAAAAGAGCGACTGTCCAGGCCAGGGAGGCGTACACCGGCAAGAAACTGGACGCGAATAAGCTCGATACGCCGAGCGCTGCGATGGCTACCGTGGCGTTCTCCGCGGATGAGAAACTCAATAAACGACGCCAATCTTCTTGCTGAAAGGCATAGAAAATTGCGAGAATCGCGCTGAGCACGCCGGCCACAACCATGATGCTCGCCGTCCCGACGGCCCATGTCCCCGTGTGCGGAAACCACTGCAAAGTGGCTCGCCCCAAGGCGTAGAAGGCGGCGTTGAGAACAATGCCAGAAAAGATGACTCCCGTCGCACCACTTCCGGAGCCGTACGCCGATGGGAACCACTCATAAAACGGGAGCATGCCCAGCTTGGCGCCGAAACCGAATAGAAAAAGGAGGCCAACCAGCAGAGTTCCCGCCGTAGATATTTCATAAGCGCTGGGAAAACTCGCGAAGGAATGGGATGACGCGTGATTGCCCAACAACAGAAGCGCCAGTAATACCCCTACCGACCCAACCTCGAGCAACGACAACATAAATAAGGTAGGACCGTCACGGTCGGTCGATAGCCGCTCACCGAGAATCATGGCTGCTCCACCGAGGCTCATCACCTCCCATGCGATCAAGAAGGACATTGTGTCCTGGAGACCGAAGACACCCAAGGCACCAAGCAGGGTGGCAGCGAGACCCGCCAACCAATATCGCCTGGCATCTGAGGCAGGGGCAGCACTGCCCAGCGCGGCGGCAAGCAGCGCCGGCAAGAGGCCGAAGAAGAAAAGCCAGAGGGCCGCATTGTCGAGTTGAAATGCTACCGGTGTGTCCGCCAGCGAAACGTGAAGCGATAGGGACGAAGGAGGCCGAACCCATCCTGCGACTGAATATGCCAAGCCCAGGACGCATCCCGCAGCAATCACAAATCGCGCGACCCAATCGGCGCGGAGAGCCAATGCAAGAACGAAAGAAACGGCCCAGAGCAGTGCCATTGCTACCGCGAGGTCAGTCTGCAAGTCGACCTCCTTTAACGCGCTGTTGCGTCCGATTCAGCAGCAAAAGCAAGGCCTGAATCATCGCCGCAGGGTTGGGCGGGCACCCTGGTACATAAACGTCGACCGGGAGAAACTCTTCGATTCCTCGACCGCAGGCGTAGCCGCCGCCAACCGCTCCGCCTGAAACGGCGCAGGTCCCCATAGCCATGACCCATCGCGGCTCCGGCATGGCGTTATAGGTCTCAAGCAAGGCTTCCTTCATCGCGTATGTCACGGGACCGGTCGCCAGGAGCAGATCGGCAAATCGCGGAGACGGAGTAAAGAAAATGCCGAGCCGGTGCAGGTTGTAATAAGGATTGTTCAACGCCTGCAGCTCGGATTCACACCCGTTGCACGATCCCGCATCCACATGTCGAATGTGCAGACTTCGCCCAAATGCCGCGTGGATCTTCTGCGTTAGTGCTTGCGCCGGCAATGACATTAACGCTTCGTCCCAGATCAGGTCCGCTCGCTTGCTGACGGCAAAGGCCCAATCCTGCGACTTCTCCATGGCACCGTCGGGACAAAACTGGGTGCACATCTGACAGACGACGCATTTTCCATAGTCGAGCGTGAGGCGCTCGCCTCTTGCGTTTTCAATGATCCGGATTGCGCCTGGCAAACACACATCCGCGCAAATGCGACATCCCTGCTTGCAGCGCTCGGGATGAAAGCGCGGCATACCTTCGACCCCGGCTTGCGTTTCTTCACGACCTTCGGGCCAGGGATTTGTCGCGACTCCCCTTTTCAATCCGTACAAAGTCCAGACGGGCATATCTGTTTCTCCAGCTTAGCGATCGCAGCCAGCCATCGTGAGCCCAAAGCTCGCTTCGTTGATGGCGTAGTCCATCATGTTGCTGTCGTGCACGGTGAAGGGGAACACACGCCAATTGGAGAACGACGGTGACTTCACCTTCACTCGAGCGAGCCGGCCCTGCCGATCGAGGTGTATGCAGTGGTAAATCGACCCGCGGGTGGACTCGCACCAACCAAGGCCCTCGGTTCCGGGTTCTGCCTGCATTTCCGACCACACTGGACCTTTTGGCATGCCGTCAACGACGGCGTAAATAAGCTTCAGGCTTGCGCGAATCTCCTCCATTCGAATCTGGGCGCGGGCATGCGCGTCCCCCTCCGTGCGAACCGGCACATCGACGTTGAAAGAGCCGTAGGCCGCGTAAGGATGGCTCCAACGAAGATCGCGCTGAATTCCTGAAGCACGCTTAATTGGCCCACTCGCGCCTTCATCGAAAGCGACCTGTCGCGGCAAAGGGCCCGTCGTAAGAAGGCGATCAAGGTGGCTATTGGTGACTTCAAGTTCCGCCATATACTTCACGATCTGCGGCTCGAGAACACGAAGCTGCTTAGTTAATCCGTCGAGATTCAGATCGCGTCGCATTCCTCCCGGTGTGAGAAGACCGCGCAGAAAACGCGAACCCGTGAAGAGGCCATTGATCTGCTTGCATTGCTCCTCGAGGAGTTTGCCCTGGGCTTCGCCGACTTTCAGCGTTGTGGTGTGACAGAGATGGCCAAGATAGTGCAGGTGATTGTATAGACGTTCCAACTCGGCCAGAGCTATGCGCAGGTATTGAGCGCGTTCGGGAACTGTTCCGGGACAGGTGGACTCGATGGCCTGGCAAAAGGCCAGAGCATGCGCAAAGCTATCAACGCCGGAAATGCGCTCGGCCAAAATGACGCCCATGAAGGGCGATAGTCCCTCGAACTGCTTTTCGAGACCGCGATGCTTGAAGAATAGCCGGGGATGACAATGAAGAATACCCTCGCCTACGTAGTAAAAAAGGATCTGTGCTGACTCAAGCACATCCGCTCGCACCGGACCGAACGGCAACTGCTGAACGTCATCACCTTCGACTGCCGGCAGGTGCCAAGGCTGAGGTCTGTAGGGCATCATCTCTTCTGGCTGGTACCGCGGATCGAGCGGTGGCATCGCCGGCCGCGCCCCTTCGTGCAGCACTAACGGCGACGGTTCGGGATGTCCGCTGAATCGGATGCCGCACAGATCCTGGATCTCGCGTTCATACCAGCCGAGCAGCGGTGTAATTGCAGCGAGCGAAGGCAATTCGCGGCGACCGGCGGGCAACCGACAACGCAGCAAGGGAAACGGTTCAAGCCGCTTTCGGTCTGCCAAGTAAATAACCTCGGGAGTATCTGGTTCGGGAAACCACGCATATGCCATTTGCAGTCGGGCCCCTTCGGCCATGAGGGTACGACAGACCTCGGGCAACTCGTCCGGAGTTAATCGCTGTTCCACGGCGCCGTTCACGGAGTGCCTCCCATTAGTCCTGCATAGATCTGCATGAATGCATTCCACAATCCCCGCGGCCACCAGAGTCCCAATACCAACAAGGGAAGGAAGGCGAGCCACATGGGAATAGCGCGCCAGAGAACCCCGGGCATTCGGCGAGTTTCTGTCTCGGGCCCGGCGCCAAAATACATATTGCGGAAATGCGAGAGAAAGCTAATAAAGACAACGATCAGGAAAATGACGAAAACGATTGCTGCCCAGCGGTATCGGCCCGCAATGCCCGCCCTGAGGATGGTGAATTCACTCAGGAAGAGCGCAAATGGGGGAGCGCCGGCAATGCCTACTGCACCAAGTAGCCAGAGCGTGCCCGTCACAGGCGATACCCTCAGCACATTCCTAATCATAGGGATCTCTTTCGTCTGGTAAGCCCGCATTGCATTGCCGGCGCCGAAAAACATCAGTGATTTGTTCAGCGAGTGGTTCAACATGTGATAGAGAGCACCCGCAACGCCCAGCGCCCCGCCAAAGCCCAGGCCCAGTGCCTGCACACCGATGTGCTCGACACTGGAATATGCCATCAGTCTTTTGATTCCCGTCTGCCGGACGATAAAAAGCGTGGCCAATACGAATGAGAAGATGCCAAATCCAACCACCGCCGAATGGGCGAACTTGCTGACCGAAGTACCATTCACAACCCCGAGGAAACGCGCAATCCCGAGCATGGACGCATTCAGCAAGGCCCCCGACAACATCGCCGAAACCGGAGCAGGAGATTCACTGTGCGCATCAGGAAGCCAGGTGTGCATTGGTGCGAGACCTGCCTTGGTGCCATATCCAACCAGCACAAGCAGGAACGAGACTGTTAACAGTGGCGGATAGACTTCGGACGCAGACCCGTGCAAGGCATCCCACGTCATCGCGTAACTGGGGCCCAGAACGTAGGAGCCTCCCCAATAGAACAGGACCGTACCCAGCAGCGCGAGGCTTATGCCGGCAGAAACCACGACGATGTATTTCCAAGCGGCTTCCGTGCTCTCCGCCTCCCTCTCGAAGCCGACAAGGAAGGTGCTGATCAGAGTCGTTAACTCGATCGCGATCCAGAACACACCTACGTTGTTCATCACGCAGGCGCCAAGCATCGTGAAAGCAAAGCCCGAGAAAAGTGCATAGAACAAAGGCAGACGATCTTCTTCATCGAGGAGACGCA
>JASHNX010000318.1 GCA_030041415.1 Candidatus Sulfotelmatobacter sp. | reverse complement strand
GCTGCTGTAATGGGAGGATTCATCGTTACCTATCCGCGCGACCGCATCAAATCCGTTCTATTCATTTTTGTCTTTTTCAGAGTTACATTCATTCCAGCTGCGCTGCTGATTGGCTTCTGGTTTCTCACCCAGCTCGTGCACGCCGGCGCCGTAGCGCAGGTGCAGACCGGAGGGGTCGCGTACATGGCGCACGTCGGCGGTTTTATTTTCGGAGCCGTGACAGCCCGGTTATTCGAAAGTTCGTCACGAGTAGGGGCTTACGACTGAGCCGCCGGTGGGTGCTGAGATCTTGCTCCGTCGTTGCAAGAGATCAGCGCGTCTTACTCATCGCCCTCCGCAGTCCGGATGGCCAGTGTTCCCGAATGAGGCGCTTCGTCTTCGGTTCCAAAGATCCAGATGTTTCCGGGCGCTGGCCGCACTCCTGCAAACAACAGATCCGACAGGAACCCGCCTTCGGTTGGGTCCGGACTCGGTGCGGTCGTCCAGGTTTTTCCGTCCCAGTGCAGCAGCAGAGTGAACTGGTGGCCGGACCCGCTTGCTGAAAAATACGATCCAAATGCCCAGATGTCGTTAGGAGAATTGGCCGTTAACCCGAACAACCGATTCGATTGATAGACGCTGTTCGGTCCGATGTTAGGGCTTGGCACTACACTCCACTTTGTCCCGTCGTAGTGTTCGATCAGTGTCAAGGTCGCGGTCTCTTGTGGAGGTGGCTCGGGAGTGGAAAATCCCACCGCCCACACATCGTTTGGCGCCAGAGCCAGCACGCCATTGAACTGGTTTGCGCCCGAGCCTACATTTGGCGTAGCAACTTGCTGCCAGCTTGAGCCGTTGTAATGCATTGCCAGCGTTCCACTGTCATCGTTCTCTGGTCCGTTGAAACCCACAGCCCAGACGTCATTTGTGGCATCGGCCGACGCACCCTCCAGAAACGCGTCGCCTGATTCCACAGTCGTATACGTCCACGCTGTGCCATCCCAATGCTCAAACAGGAAAAAAAGCAATTCCTCATCCACCAAAAGGTCTCCGATTGCCCAGATATCGTTCGCCGAAGTGGAGGTCATCGCGAAGACGGCAGGCGTGTTTCCCGATCCGAAGTTCGGGCCGGGAAACTCGCTCCACTGCGTTCCGTTCCATTGTTCAATGACTTGCCCCGGATTCGCCAGGCCAACGTTAATCGTCCCCGCAGCCCACGCAAGCGTTGGAGAAATATCAACCACGCCCGCCAGGTAACCGGTGTTATCGCCTCTGATTTTGGGAGCAGCGAAGGCCGTCCATTTCGTGCCGTCGTAGTGGATTGTGGACTGACCTACGGCCCAAATGTCATCGGGAGAAGAAGCCGACGCGGCCTGGAGCCCGTTGTCGAAGTTCTCGTTTGGCGTGGGCACTACGCGGAAGATCGAGCTAGCCCCTGTTTGCGCCAGCGACGGAATACCTGAAACTAAAATGAGAGTGAATGCGACAAGCAGAACTGCCGTCCTAGTAGATTGCATAGGTCTCCTGCCTGAACTGCGTATTGGAGGCGGCAAACGGCACACAAACCCGCACTGCGCCCGACGCGCAACATTACGGCGTCAAGGCTTTTCGATTGTCAGGAAATTGTAATTTTTGGATGAATGTTGGGTTGCCGTGGGCGTGCAAACAGACGGGGGTGCCGTTACAACTCCCGCCGTCCTTCCATTGCCTTCAGCATGGTGATCTCGTCGGTGTATTCGATATCGCTGCCCACCGGAATTCCCATCGCGATGCGTGTAACCTTTACGCCGGCACGCTTGAGCTGCTGCGAAAGATAAGTGGCCGTGGCTTCCCCTTCCACGGTCGGATTTGTCGCAACGATCACTTCATCCACATTCCCGGCGTCAACGCGGGCAATCAGGTTAGAAATGCGCAACTGTTCCGGGCCGATCCCATGCAGTGGCGAGATCGTTCCATGCAAGACATGGAAGACTCCGTTGAAGTGCTTGGTTTTTTCGATGGCCGCAATGTTCGTCGGCTCCTCCACCACGCAGACCAATCGCTGGTTGCGCGTTGCGCTGGTGCAATACACGCAGGGGTCGACATCGGTGATATTGTTGCAAACCGAGCACAAACGCAAACTGGCTTTAACGTCGCGAACTGCCGCAGCCAGCGCTTCGGCATCCTCATCGCTCGAACGAAGAATGTGGAAGGCGAGGCGCTGCGCGCTTTTCGAACCGACGCCCGGGAGCTTCTTCAACTCATCAATCAGGCGCGACATGGGTTCGGCAAACTTCGACATTTGATTTAGTGAATTGCTTCTAGTTCGGGATGATCAGAAAAAATGTGAACTGTCTTTGCGAATCGACGCTAACTTTACAACCCAGGGATTCCCATCCCTCCCAGCATTCCGCCAACCGTTGATTGCAATTGCGCATCGATCTTCCGCGCGGCTTCATTCACCGCCGCGAGCACCAGGTCCTGCAGCATCTCAACGTCTCCCGCTTTGACCGCCTCCGGATCGATGCGCAGGCTGAGCAGTTGTTTCCGGCCATCCATTTTTACAGTAACTGTGCCGCCGCCGGAAGAAGCCTCGACCACCGCTTCTTGCATCTTCTTCTGCAGAGCCTCGTACTGCGCTTTCGCCTTCGACATCAATTCCTGAAGATTGAAGCCGCCCATGCTTACCGCTTCTCCTTGTAATCGATCACGGTGCGAATCTGCGCCCCGAATTTTTCTTGCAGCCGCCGGACCACGGCGTCGTTTTCGGCGCGGCTGCGTCCACTCGCCGGGCTCGCGCCATTCGGTTTCGCGCCGCCACTGCGGTTTTCCGAAGGTGCAATACTCGCGCCGGGCACAATTTTCAGCTTGATCGGCTTCCCAAGCACTCCGCTGGCAGAAGCGATCGCCAGCCGCCGCCCATCCGCGCCAAGCGACATATCGACCACAGTTTGCGATTCCGCAACCTTGATCACCAATTCATTTTCGCTTACCGACCATTCGCCGGCTTCGAGCATCGAAAGCAGAACTCGCTGATTTCCCTCCGCCAGCGCCTGTACAACCGCCTGCCTGACCCTTTCGATGGTATTTGCCGCCTGCGGATTCTGTCCTGTGTCGTTGATCGGCGAGGGAGAACTCGCCGAGTCAATCTGCTGTACCGCTTGAGCGCCCGGGGAATTGGAACGAATCTCTTCCGGATCGGCGAGTGCATTGGCGCCCATCACTACCCTGGCTGGCCCGCTTCCACCCGCCGCCACGCGCGAAGTCCCGGACAAAGCATCGCCGGAAGAATCCTGCCGTGGCCCGCTCTTGCGGGCCGAATCCGCGGCAAATGGAGAGATGGAAGTCGGGCGCGCTGCGGACTCGCTTCTCCGCGGTTCAACACTGCTCGACGTCGATCCTACAATCGCAGGCCGCGCGGCTCGTGTTCCGCCGGCAGCGTTGCTCGATGGGTTCGACGAAGCAGTTGCATCGCTGAGCCATTGCTCGATGGGAAGCAATCGCTGCGCGTGCGCCATCTTTAGCAGCCCGAGCTCGAGATGAAAGCGCTGCTCTTGCTTGTATCCCAGTTCGCCGTGTGTGCGCAGCATGATTTGCAGATGGCGCGTCAGATCTTCTTCACTGAACAACTCGGCAACCCGTGCCACGCGTTCGCGCTCTTCGCTCGAAATCTGCAGCAGGGAAGAGTCTTTGCCGGCAATTTGCGCAACGGTGGCATTGCGCAGAAAGCGCACCATCTGCCGCGCGAAGTGAGTCGGGCTGTGGCCCTCGCTGATGAGGTGGTCGACCTGCTTGAGAATTTCTTCGCTGGCGCCTTGTGCTACTGCCTGCATCACTTCTTCAAGAATATGAGCCGGTGCTGCGCCTACCAGGTTGCGGACCGAATCGGCTGTCACCATTCCGCCGCAGCAAGCGATCGCCTGATCGAGGATCGACAGAGCGTCGCGCATCGACCCATCGCCCGCTTCGGCGAGCAACGCCAAGGCATCGTCGTCCGCGCGGATTCCTTCGCGCTTTACGAGGTCGCGCAACTGCCCGACGATGTCATCGAACTTCACCGCCCGAAAACTGAAATGCTGGCAGCGCGAGCGGATGGTTTGCGGGATATCCTCCGGTTGCGTCGTCGCCAGCATGAAGACGATATGATCCGGGGGCTCTTCCAGAGTTTTCAGCAAGGCATTGAAAGCCGCGTCGGTAATCTGGTGGGCTTCATCGAGAATGTAAATCTTGAACCGGTCGCGCGCCGGGCGATAGCGCGCAGCCTCTCGCAGTTCACGGATTTCGTCGATCCCGCGGTTCGTTGCGGCATCGATTTCGATTACGTCGACCGAATTTCCCGCGCGAATTTCTGTGCACGACTCGCAAACCCCGCAAGGTTCCGCCACGGGCTTGTCCGACGACCGGCAGTTCAGCGCCGCCGCCAGAATACGCGCCACGGTGGTCTTCCCGATTCCACGGTGCCCGCTGAAAATATAACCGTGAGCCGTTCGGCCCTGTTCGAGCGCATTCTGCAGCGTGCGGGTAACATGCTCTTGTCCGATAACCTCGGAGAATTTCTGGGGACGGTATTTGCGCGCCAGGACGGTGTAGCTCATGAGCCGGAGGCTAAATTATACGTGATAGAAGCGGCCTCAGGCTGGCCGGCAAACCTCTTGCCGTTTGCCAATAATCCCACCAAACGATAGGCTGATGGGGCGCCTTTATCGAACGGATCGGAAGTCTTTTAAATTCGGAATCAATTCTTGGAGGAGTGGTCCATGCAGCTCAAGCTGTCGCCCAAAACGAAAGATGGAATCCTGGTTGTCGACTGCAGCGGAAGGATCGTCTTCGGGGATGAGTCGTCCTTTCTGCGCGAAAAAATCAAGAAAGCTCTGCTCGAAAATGCCCGCATCGTGCTGAATCTTGCAGACATCAGCTATATCGATTCCGGCGGTCTGGGAACGCTCGTTGCTCTGCGCACTACCGCTCTAAATGCGGGTGGAACGATCAAGCTGGCAAATCTGACCAAGCGTGTTGGCGACTTGTTGCAAGTTACCAAACTGCTGACCGTTTTCGACGTTTATGATTCTGAAGCAGAGGCAATCGAATCCTTCCGCGACGCGGCGTAGCGCGTTCCCTTGGTCAAAATAGTCCCTTTGGCGGTGCCGGTGAGCCTTGAATCTGAAGTCTGAGCGATTCACCTTCCCTTTAATGATTTCTCGCGTCGTTTTTGTTCTGCTGTTATTGGCCAGCTCCAGCGGGTTGGTGTCTCCGCCAGTCGCTCTGCTCATGGGGTTAATCTACGGATTGACTCTTCCTCACGCCTATGACATGCAAGCCAAGATCGCCTCGAGATATTTATTGCAACTGTCGGTGATCGGCCTCGGCTTCGGCATGAATCTCCACCAGGTTATTAAAGCCGGACGCAGTGGTTTCATCTATACCGCGCTGGGCATCGGCTTTGCGCTCTTGGTGGGTATGGGACTTGGCAAGTTGTTTGGCGTACAGCGCGTGCCGGCTTACCTTATCTCAACCGGGACGGCGATTTGCGGCGGCAGTGCCATTGCCGCCATGGGGCCCATCACCGATGCTACCGACGAAGAAATGGCCATCGCTCTCGGAACGGTTTTCGTTCTGAACTCGATCGCGCTGCTGATTTTCCCTCCGATTGGCCTCTTCCTGAAAATGACACAATCGCAGTTCGGCTTGTGGGCCGCGCTCGCCATTCATGACACCAGTTCGGTGGTGGGTGCGGCTGCGAAGTATGGCGCTGAGGCGCTCGGAATTGCGACCACAGTAAAGTTGGCTCGCGCGTTGTGGATCGTTCCTGTCGCTATGGGAACCGCCTTGGTACGCGGCGCGAAGGCAAAAATCCAGTGGCCCTGGTTCATCGCGTTCTTCTGCTTGGCGGCTGTTTGCAAAACTTATTTGCCAGCGGAGGCCAACGCTTACGCTGTCGCTGTAAACGCGGCCAAGATCGGGCTAACCGCCACTTTGTTCCTGATCGGCACGGGCATTTCCGTCGGGACAATCAAGCGTGTGGGGCATCGTCCGCTGTTGCAGGGAGTCATTCTTTGGCTGCTGGTATCGTCAGCGTCTCTGTGGCTGATTCACATCGGATGGATCGCGCTGTGAAGAAGCAAAGGAAATCGAGCCGCAATGCGGAAGATCGCTCGTTCCAGATGCGCCGGAGGATCGAGGCTGCGATCCGCTCGATTCCCCGCGGCAAAGTTTCAACCTACGGGGCCATAGCGCGAGCCGCGGGAATTCCGCGGGGAGCAAGGCTTGTGGCGCGGGTGCTAAAGAATGATTGGGCAATTGGGCTGCCGTGGCAGCGCGTTCTAGGTGCCGGCGGTGAAATCAAGTTGCGTGGAGACTCCGCGATGGAGCAGCGTTTCCGCCTGGAATCGGAAGGCGTGCGCTTTCGCGGACGGAAAGTCGATATGAAAGAGTTTGAGTTTAGGTTTGGCCGGGTCACTAGACACTAAGCAAGAGATCCTCTCCGATTAGCTCCTAAAGCCGACCGTTACCGAGCAGACCGCACAATCAAGAGAGCACCGGTGACTACGACAGCTAAAGCAGAGCAATTGGTAACGATCGCCCGCGCATTTGCCAAGTATGTCGACGAAGATTCGCCGGGTTGCTTTGTCCGATAAAACGCAAAAAAACAAGCCAAGGAAAGTGAATTGAGCCAGCGGACGATGTCATGAGAATTTGTCCAGACTTGCATCGCACAGGTAATCGCGGCGATGGTTCCGGCGATCACTCTCATCCACAGGAAGAATCCAGCTTGATCGATTCGTGGGGAAGCCGTGTCGTTCATATCGGGCCTTTTGTGTTCAGGCCTTCTATTATCCCTCGGAAGGCAAATGTGGTACAGCCGAGGACTAGCGAGCGGTCTTGAACTGCTCGTCGATCTCGACCTGGTATCCGGTCACCATCTTGTTTGTTTCATTCGCCATGCCAACCACGGCCATCAGCTCTTTGAACATGGCGTCCGTCATGCCTTTTTTCTGCGCAGATGCCGTGTGCGACGCAATGCAGTAATTGCATTGGTTGGTCACGCTGACGGCGATATAGATCATTTCTTTCGTCAGCGGGTCGAGCGCGCCCGGCGCCATGATCTGCTTGATGTCTTCCCACGTCCGCTTCAGCGTCGCGGGATCGTGCGCGATTGCTTTCCAGAAATTGTTGATCCAGTCCGTCTTGCGCGTCGCCATAATATCGTCGTAAACCGCGCGCACTTCCGGGCTGGCGTCTTTATATTCGATAAGTCCGAGAGTTGACATGAGTCTCCGCTTCTTAGAAAAATTAAGTATGAAAATGACGGCAATTATTCGATTCCCGCTCTCCGGCTAAGTTGAGAAATTTACAATCGGAGCAGGAAATTGAAAATATCTACTTCGGAAGCTCGCCGCTGAGCAATTGTTCCAATGACACCGCGGGAACCCGCACGCCCACGAAGAATTGCCCGAACAGCGCGTAAACCGCGCTGACGTGGTCGAAGCGCATTTCGTAAATCAGCTTCTTGAAAACCAGAGGATCGTCTGCGAACAGATCGACGCCCCATTCCCAATCGTCGAAGCCGATCGAACCCGTAATGATCTGCTTCACCTCGCCCGCGTATCGGCGCCCGACGAGCCCATGCTCGTTCATTTGCCGCGCGCGTTCTTCGATGGGCAGCGTATACCAGTTCTTCTCTTCGCCACGCATCCGGTTCATCGGATAAAAACAGAGATACCGGTTCGGCGGAATCTCGGGGAACAGCCGCGGATGCATCGCCTCACGATGCCGGTTCAGTTTGCATTCGATCTCAGCCTTCCATTGATCAGAATGCGGTTGGATGCCCTGATCGGTCAGCTCTTTGTAGATCTTGATGGTCGAATCGTAGAGCCCGAGTTCGATAATCGAAAGATATGACGATGTGGGCTCGAAATAATCGCTCAACCGCAAACCGGCAAGTTTAAGCTCCGCCTGGTTGAGTTCGGCGAACGAGTTGCGAAAATGCACCAGCATCAGATCGCCCTTGTGCCCGATCAGAGAGTACAGCGCCGATTGTCCGTTCGTACCTTTCTCCATTTCGCCGAGCGCGTGCGCCGCTTCCTGGGCGAGCGACGATCGTGTCGTCTCCGGCAATGCTCGCCACGCGGTCCAGCGAAAGCGCATCATTTGATGCAGAACGCTGTAGCCTTCAGCAGTCAAGGGAACAGCCGGGGTTTCCGCAGCCGCCGTGGGCGCATGCAGAGCAGAAGTCGTAGTCGTTGTCATGTGTGATCGAAAACGCGGACGATTCAATTTCACATCCATTGTACGCAACTGGCCCAGTCGCCGCGAGTGACGGGATTACAATCGTGAGAGCCAGTGCCCGGAAATCGGCGGTCATCTCGAAGAAGCGATGCACAAGAAAAAGCTAATACTGTTTCTTCTCTTTCTGCCGTCTATGCCTCTTGGCGCACAGGAAAAGCACCTTTGGGTGCTCCGTCCGCCTGGCGAAATCACCGAGTATGACGCTCAAGCATTTACTCCTAAGCAGAGCGTAAAAGTTCCGGAAGAAGCCGTGACTGCGCCGCAAAGTCTCTCGGTAAATCATCAGGGTCAGATGCTTTTCGCGCCCGCGATTTCTCTGCCTCTCGACGAAGGCGATCTGGCCCATGCGCGCAAAATCTGGTTCTGGGATGGCCGCGAGGCTGTTGCCCTGGATCGTGACGCGAAACGTCACACCGGAACCACAGGATCGAACTTGTCGATCGACGAATCGGTGCCTGTGCCTTATCTTGCGGCCGACGGCTCGCATCTCTTCTGGTTTTCCAATCAAGCCCGCCGCCTGCAGCGCGACGGAGTCGATCTCTCCACCACAAACAACTGGAGCGCCTGGCAAACCGATCTCTCGGGAGAGCATCGTCAGGATCTCTCTTCCTTTCCCATGCCCGATTGCTCCTGTCCCACCGGGAGCTGCGAAGATAGTTGTCCCTACGCGCAAGTGTGGGCGCCGGAGGCCGGCATTGCCTCATTTTTCCTTGTCACCCAATTGGTCGCAGGGAAAGATCAGCCGAGTTACAAGTCGACATCTCTGTATCAAGTTAGTTCCGGCAAATGGGACTCAACCGATTTGAATCCCCCACTGCGGCGAGTGTTGGATGCACCGAGCCCCAGCGCAATTCTCGAAGCAATTCCCGATACCGGCTGTTGCGGCTGGGCTAATCAGAGCGACGATCAAACCGTGCTGCGTCCTCCCAACAAGACGCTGACTGTGTTCGATGAACGCAAAGAATATAAGAATCCCGATTACGACGTCAGCTTTTACACGGCCAACGGAAAGTTGTCGCCCAATATCGAGGCCGTGGCCATCACCATCATTGCATCCTCCGAGCCCAACAAGCCAATTCAGCTTTCCGAACAAGGCCAGGGTGACCCAGAAGAATCGGAGCGTATTCGCAAGGCTTTGCTCGAATTGCCGGCGGTCGAAATCGTGAGTCTTGACGCGAAAGGTGCTGAAGCACCACGGCGGATGGAGTTCCTGCCTCACGCAAGTCTCGTCGGCTGGCTTACAGATAAAGAACTCCTTATAGTCGAAGATCACCTGCTCACGGTCTACAACGTCGCGACCCGGGCACGCCGGAAGACGAATATTCGCGTAGAAGATGCCGCGCACGTCTTCCTGAGGTAAGTGAAGGCAAAAGAGTCATGCCCGGGCTGCAAGCGCTCTCGCCACAGATCCGTTTTCAAAGGTGGTTTTGTCAGCGGAAGCGATAGCCTGGCTTCAATTCACAGCGGAAATCCTTCGATTCGTTCTTGTCGATAGCGACGTGGCAGGTCGCCCATTGCAGAAAAAGATCGGGGCCAAGCGGAAAGATAATGTCTTCGCCCGCAACATCGGCTTCAATGCTCGGTCCCTCCGCCGACGGCGGCAGGCTGAAGTTCAACGCCCGCCCGAAAATGACCGGATAAGTTTCGCGCACTAGGTTGCTGGTCATGGGATGCACGACTTCCGCTTCTACCAGAAACGTGGTCGTATCCGACCAGTTGCGAATCGTAACGGTGAAGCGCCGGCGGTCTTCCGAGAAAGTTTCGCTTTCAATTTTTGTGAACGGACATGGCCCTGCAATGCACGAAACTCGCGTGTTGCGAAACTCATTACCCTGCCCCGCATCGAGGAAAAAGGAACGGATGACCGCTTTCCACTTGCCGTTGGGCGAGCAAGGCGGGTTCTTGGCGCAAGGCTGGTTGCCCACACTTACCAGGTCAAACGCCCTTACGGCGTTGCCGATGTCCGCCTCTCCAGTCGTTTTGACGGTATAACGAATGCGCGGCGTGGAGATGGCAACATCGGAGTGCGTTTCCGCAACCGTTTCCTGATGCAGCGGCGCCATGCGCGCGACGTAGAGTTTGTCGGCGATATAGTCGTTCCAGTTCAGCGGCTGGTAATCCTTCAGCCGGAATTGCAGCAGCACGGGCTGGCGGTGCCGCAACCCCTTTGGCAAGGTCAAACTGAAGAATCCTTCGAG
>JASHNX010000038.1 GCA_030041415.1 Candidatus Sulfotelmatobacter sp. | reverse complement strand
ACCACGGCGCTTGCGCTTGCCGAAGAGCACTACGCGAAGATTGAAAAAAAAGATGGAGAGATCGGCGCATATCTGACTCTTTGCAAGGAGAAAGCGCTCGAGCAGGCCGATCGGATGGATCGCCTCGCAGCCGAAGGCAAGCCGCTGCCGCCGCTCGCCGGAGTACCAGTTGCGATCAAAGATGTCATGTCGACGCGCGGCATTCGCACCACTGCCGGTTCAAAGAGCCTCGAAAAATATATCCCTCCCTACGATTGCACCGCCGCCGCGCGCATGGAATCCGCCGGCGCCGTAGTTCTCGGCAAAACCAACTGCGATGAATTCGCCATGGGTTCATCGAACGAAAACTCCGCATTTCATCCCGTGCGCAATCCCCGCGATCTCTCTCGTGTCCCCGGAGGCTCGTCCGGCGGTTCCGCCGCCGCTGTCGCCGCCGACATGGCGATCGCCGCCCTCGGATCCGACACCGGCGGATCGATTCGTCAACCCGCATCTTTCTGCGGCGTCGTCGGGCTGATGCCAACTTACGGCCGCGTTTCGCGCTACGGCCTGATCGCGTTTGCCTCGTCGCTCGATCACATCGGACCACTGACAAAGAATGTGAAAGACGCGGCTACGATTCTGCGAGCTATTGCCGGGCGCGATCCCATGGATTCGACCTCCGCCGACGTGCCAGTTCCCGATTACGTCGCCGAACTCGAAAAGCCCGTTCATGGCCTGAAGCTTGGGATCGCAAAAGAATATTTCGGCGAGGGCCTCGACGATGAAGTCCGCCACGCTGTCGAATCGGCCATCGACAAGCTCAAGGCCCTGGGCTGCGAAATCATCCCCGTGTCGTTGCCCCACACACCGTACGCAATCCCAACTTATTATGTGATCGCGACTGCGGAAGCCTCTTCCAATCTCGCCCGCTACGACGGCGTGCGCTACAGCTTTCGCGCCCGCGGCGTAAAGTCCCTTTCAGAAATGTACCGGCGCAGCCGCGACGAAAGTTTCGGAGCCGAAGTGAAGCGCCGCATCATGCTCGGCACCTACGTGCTCAGCGCAGGATATTACGATGCGTACTACCTGAAGGCGCAGAAAGTCCGCACGCTGCTGGCGCGCGACTTCGAAGAAGCATTCACGAAAGTCGATGCGATTGTCACGCCCACTAGCCCGACTGCCGCATTTCGTCTCGGCGAAAAATCGAACGATCCGCTGGCGATGTATTTGGCAGATATTTACACGGTGACTGCCGATCTCGCCGGCATTCCGGGTATTTCAATTCCCTGTGGCGAAACGAAAGAAAAGTTGCCGATCGGCCTGCAGATCCTAGGGAAGCATTTTGACGAAGGCACGATTCTGCGTCTGGCCCACGCCTACGAACAATTCGCGCATTAACGTCGCGTCTCATACCGGCTCGTAATACCGTTCTCCCGCACAAGCCCGGCACAACACGCGTCCCTTCACACGCACTTCGCGGCGAAAGTTGATCCCTTCACCGCACTCCTCGCATACGATTCTTTCGCCCTTGTAGCCGGGAAATTCCTCCGCCGGAAGCTCAACCTTCACCCACTGGCAGCTAAACAGATCGTCATCGCTGATTTCGCGATACGCCAGCATCTGCTGCTGATTCTTGTCTTCGATTTCCGGGTGCTTCTCGCATGCCAGTGCTTTCGACGATTCTTTAGCCGCGATTCGGATGGCTTTTCCGTTGCTCACATCGACGAACGTAGCCGCGACCTTTCCCCAATCGCGGAATTTCAGCGCCCGCTTTCCTAGCCGGCAGCCAGTCACGACAGCAACCGCATCGGTCGCGCAGCGGTCGATCTCAACGAAGGTCACCAGTCTTTTTCGATCCTTCCCCTGCGGATCGTCAATGCCCAGCTTTTTGAGACCCAGCATCGCCAGCCGCACGCCAAGCACTTGTCCTGCGCAGAGATGTCCGTGTGCGACTTCGGCGTCGCCTAGGTATTCATCGAGGGACTTCATAGAAGGAGTGAGCTATCGGTTCGATGCTCACAAGGCGAATCAGGTTCCGCGAAAAATGTCCCCAGCCCACCAAAACCGTGCTGGGTGGGCCACCCACCGGCTTAGTTTAGACGGACAACTTTTATCCCACTGTCGCCGGAACCGGCTCTTCCACGCTGGCCTCGCGCAGAAATTTCGCTGCTTCTTCCGGTGGCGTCGGATTAATGTAGAAGCCCGTTCCCCATTCGAATCCCGCCGTCTTGGTCAGCTTCGGCATGAACTCGATGTGCCAGTGATAGTGGTCGTTGGTCGGGTCCTGCGCCGGCGAAGTATGAATTACCAGGTTGTACGGAGGATTATCCAGCACCCGGTCAGCCTTGATCAGCAGCGTCTTCAGCGCCTTCGCCAGGTTCTCGAACATGTGCGACGAAGAATTTTCAAACGCTGACTCATGCTGCTTCGGCAAAATCCACGTCTCGAACGGAAATCGCGGCGCATACGGCGCAACGGTGAGGAAGTTTTCGTTCTCGGCCACTACTCTCGTTCCGCTCTCCATTTCCTGCCGCAGAATGTCGCAGAAGACGCAGCGCTCTTTGTAAAGAAAGTATTGCTTCGCGCCTTCCAGTTCCTGCGTCACGTTGATGGGCAGAATCGGTAGCGCGATCAATTGCGAGTGCGCGTGTTCGAGCGAAGCACCAGCTGCTTCGCCGTGATTTTTGAACAGCAGAATGTATTTGAAGCGCCGGTCTTTTTTCAGATCGAGGATGCGGTCGCGGAAAGTCCACAGAACATCTTCAATGCGCTTCGGCGGCAAAGTGGCCAGGCTCGCATTGTGATCTGGAGTTTCAATGATGACTTCATGCGCCCCGATGCCGTTCATGCGGTCGAACATGCCTTCGGCCTGCCGGTTGAGATTGCCTTCGATGCCTAATGCCGGAAACTTGTTCGGCACCACGCGGACAGTCCATCCCGGAGTGTCGCGTTGCGAAGCCGGTCCGCCGTTCGAACCCGGCCGATATGCCTGAATCTCTGGGGGAGTCTTGCTTTCGTTTCCGTAACAGAAGGGGCAAAAGCCGCCCTTCAATTTAACGTTCTCGCGCGCGAAGTCTGTGGGACGTTTGGCGCGGTCGGTGGAAATAATGACCCAGCGGCCAACAATCGGATCTTTTCTAAGCTCAGGCACTTCTCCCAACCTCAATGATTAGAATGGACGAATTTTTGATTCTACCCCTTTAGGGAGGCGTTACGAAATACTTCAATCTGCGGCCGGCTGGCTTGCGATTCGTCATAGTATACGCTGACCACATCGAATCTCCACTGGCACGAAAGTGGAAAGAGGCGCAGGTACTCTCGCGCAACCGCGGCGATCTGCCGGCGCTTATGCTCATCCACAGCCGCTTCGCCCGGTTTCACGTCGCGCGTGGTGCGGGTTTTCACCTCGATGAAGCACAGCACGTCTTCCTGCCATCCGATCAGGTCGATTTCTCCACGGCAGCGTGGCGACCGGAAGTTGCGCGCAACCATGATGTAGCCGAGTTTTCTTAGATAAAAATAAGCAGCTTCTTCGCCTCGGCGTCCGGTTCGCTGGTGAGCAGCGATTTTTTCCGGTGGAAGTGTATGCTCGGCAAGCCAGTCGAGGAAGCGAATAATGGTTTGCGTGGGAAGGCCGGCGAGCTTGCGACGGAAAGATGGACCGAAGGACACAGTAATATCTGTGACCACTGTACTCAGCTTCAGTCCTCACCTACAGGAATCTGTTGGAAATTTGATAGGGGCTTTCCCGAATTGGAAAACACATGTTGCCCGACGCTTTCGCCTGAATTTGGCGAAGGGCAAGTAGCCCACTCAAGCCCGCCTCTGGCTTGAGTGGGGACGTTCACAAGACAACTACTTGCCGACTTCCCGAATGCACTCTTCCAGCACGTCCATGGCAACGTCGGCTTGCTCTTTCGTTACCACCAGCGGCGGGCAGAGGCGAATCGAGCTCGGGCCGCAGCCGAGGAAGAGCACGCCGTGCTCGAACGCCTTCTCGACAATCAAATCGCGCTCAGCAGCCGCGTATTCTTTTGTCGCCTTGTCTTTCACAATATCGACGCCGATCATCAATCCCCGGCCGCGAACATCGCCCACGAGCTTCAGCTTCGACGGCCAGTCTGTCATTCGCGTCAGCATGTGCGCACCGACTTCTGCCGAGCGCTCGAGCAAATGTTCTTTCTCGATGACATCGAGCGTCGCCAGTGCCGCGGCGATGCAGACCGGATTGCCACCGAAGGTCGAGGCGTGCGACCCGGGAACCCAATCCATAATCTCGGATCGCGTAAGCGTGATGCCCAGCGGCATGCCCGAGGCGATGCCTTTGGCGATGCAGATCATGTCCGGCTCAACACCGCTGTGTTGCACGGCCCACCACTTGCCGGTGCGGCCGACGCCGCTCTGCACTTCGTCTAGAACCAGCATGATGCCGTGGCGGTCGCAGATGCGCCGCAGCTCCTGCATGAAGATGGAAGGAGCAACTACATAGCCTCCTTCACCCTGCACCGGCTCAACGAAAATTGCCGCGACTTCTTCTGGAGGCAGCGTGGTCCTGAAAAGCTTGTCTTCGATGTAGCGCGCGCAGCTCAGGGCAAAGACATCTGGATCTTGGGCAGCATCTTTGCGTCCCCGATAAAGATCCGGATAGGGAATGTGCGTCACGCCGGGAACGAGTGGCGCGAAGCGGCGGCGCTGCTGCGGCTTGGAAGCCGTCAAAGAGAGCGCGCCCATGGTGCGTCCGTGGAATGCTCCGAAGAACGCGATGATGTTCTGTCTCTTGGTGTGATACCTGGCGAGTTTCATCGCGCACTCGATGGCCTCGGCACCGGAGTTTCCATAGTAGATCTTGTGTGGGCCGGGCATGGGAGCAATCTTCGACAAGCGCTCGGCGAGCTGCACCATGCTCTCGTAATAGAAATCCGTGCCCGACATGTGAATCAGTTCACCCGCTTGCTTCTGCATGGCGGCGACGACCTCGGGATGGCAATGGCCGGTGGAAACCACGGCGATGCCGGCGGAAAAATCGTAGAACTCGTTGCCGTCGACGTCGGTGACGACGATGCCGCGTCCGCTTTTGGCGACCAGCGGATAGGAACGCGTATACGAGGGCGAAATGACTTTTTGATCGCCGGCGAGCACGCGTTTTGCGTTCGGCCCGGGGAGAGCGGTTTTGATCTTCGGTCCGGCGGCGGACCCAGTGGCGTTCTTCTCGGGAGCAGTGGCGGTCATGGTTTTGGTCATCATGGAATCCTCCGTGGCAGCTGTCAGTTCGCAGTCTGCGGGTTGTCAGTGGCGCGCGATCTCAAAACGCGCGGCTCTGGTTCAAGCGCACGCAGAGATGAGAAGAATTGCTGAGGGATAAAAACTAGTCGCTGCCGAAGAGGCTAGGACGCAGGCGGGAAGGAAGGTTTGCCCGATAACGACGCGGACACACGAGACAGTGCAGCCAGCACTCGGGAAGGTGCGAGTTCGCCCGCGAGGGCTGCCGATAGCACGAATTGGATACGTTGCACAGCATCGCTTACTGTCGACATCGCTTATCCATTATAGCTTGCGGTTCAATCCGTGAGAACCCCCTTTTGCTCCTTTGGTAACGGTCCGCTTTGGAAGTAATTTGCCAGAAACATGGCACCGAGCCAAGTCTGATAATCTTTTGATCTTCCTCTTCCATGGCTTCCCAAGAGCATCCAAGCCGGTTTGCAGTGATTGTGGCGTTCGCTCTCGTCTATTTGCTTTGGGGATCTACCTACCTTGCCATCGATATTGCCGTCGAGAGCATTCCTCCGGCGCTGATGTGTGCGGTGCGGTTCTCGATTGCGGGCGTGGTAATGCTGGTGGTTTGCGCGCTGATGAAGAGGCGGGTGTGGTATCCGGCGCGGCAGATCGCGCTGGCCGGGATTGTGGGCGTGCTGCTGCTGATGGGCGGCAATCTGACGTTATCGTGGGCCGAGCTTACCGTTCCGAGTGGACTGGCGGCGATGATCATCTCGGTGACGCCCCTCTGGTTTCTCGTTTTGGATTCGTTGCTGCTCGGACATCACCGCATTTCGGCGCAGGGAAAAGCCGGGCTGGCGCTGGGAATCGTGGGGTTGCTTGTTCTGTTCTGGCCGGAGTTGCAGGTGACTTCGGAAATGGGACGCCGCGAGTTGTTCTCGTGCATTAGCCTGCTCGGCGGCTCATTTCTGTGGGCTTTGGGGTCAGTCCTCTCGAAGCGCTGGCAGTCGGGTATGGATATCTTCAGCGCCACCGCGTGGCAAATGACCGTGGCGGGCGCTGCAAGTTTTCTTCTGGCTTTTGTCGTGGGAGATTTCCCTCAGGTCATCTGGACCAGCCGCAGCCTCGGCGCGGTGCTCTATCTCGTCGTTTGCGGGTCGTGGATCGGGTACACAGCTTACATCTGGCTGCTGAAGCATGTTCCCACGTCGAAGGTCTCGACTTATGCGTATGTCAATCCGGTAATCGCCGTGTTTCTCGGCTGGCTGGTTCTGCACGAGCGCGTGGATCGTTTCATCGGGGTGGGCAGCATCATCGTGGTGCTCTCAGTGGTTCTGGTGACCGGCGCCAAGGTTGAGAAGAGGACGCCCCAGGAAGAAATAACGGTAGGTGAAACAGGTTAGTGGAATGAGGGTGTGTCAACTGTTCGCGGTGCGTTGCGTACTTATTTTGAAGCTTCTTCCTCGGCTTCTTCGCCTGTAAGCAGATCACCAGCATGCCCGCGAATCACGTAAGTCCTCTTCGCTGATGGATTGACTTCAAAGGTTACCCGCGGAGGCGATCTTTGCCACTCCGGTGTGGGGCAGCGGCAATCCGCACCGCCGGAATCCTGGCCGTTTCTTGCCGGTTTCCCCCCGGGAAGCATTTTCACGACCGGCTTGCGATGATTGATTTCAGCCACGACCGCATAGACCTTGCCGTCATCTGAAGTCCCCCAATAAGCTGCGTAGTCGCGATACCAACTCACAACCGAGGACGCGGCATCAAAGTCAGGGAGGTTCACCGGCGAAATGTGGCCGGTGACTCGATCGACCAGGAGCCATCCGCCTTGCTGCCATTGCCAATGAGGAACCGCCGGCGGATCCTGGGGCAGATTGTCGTTAATACGAAAAGCTCGCTGCACCACAAGAATCCGGTCGGTGACATCGTGCGTCGGGCCAAAAGTAAACTCTTTGACCTGGCCGTCGACCAGCAGGGGGCGGATTTTCAGCGTGAGGGCTTTATTTTGCGGCGACCCGGCAGAATCGGCAACGTAAGGAACGGTATTCCATTTTCCGAAAGCAATAACGTGATTTGTCGCGGCACTGATGTTTGATGCAACAAACAGGAAAAGCATGAAAACCGGCGCGACCCGAGAACGGCGCAATATGCTCAACATGCGCCGAGCTTAAGCATGCAGTCAAGTGAAAGGCAAGGTCATAGGATACGGATTACACGAATTCGCGGCAGAAATCCCAAGTAGGGAATACTCGAGGTTGGCGATGAGACCGGCGCTCCGAAAGCGTGATTTTTCCGCCCGTGCGAAGTCCATTTGCCCGTTCATCTGCTTTCCTCTTTGCAGTAAAATTGTGCAAGGGTTCCGATGAGCATTTCCCCCGAGTTTCATGTAGGCCACAGTCTGAGGGCCGGAACTTCCGAAGCAGATTCGGGTTCTAAAGAGGATATGGCCAGCCAGTCCCCGGTGCGCCGTCCTGCCAGAATTCTGGTGGTCGATGATCAGCCCACGATTGCCGACCTGATGAACCAACTCCTGACGATGAGCGGCTATGATGTTGTGACTGCGACCGATGCGCAGCAAGCCGAGGCGGAAGTTCACCGCCAACCGCCGGACCTCATTCTCTCCGATGTAAGAATGCCGGGAAAATCTGGCTACGAGTTTTGCCGCGATTTGAAGAGCGATCCGGCGACGCGCCTTATTCCTTTTGTTCTGATCACGGGCCTGACCGACAGTACCGATAAGGTTCGCGGCATCGAAGCTGGCGCCGACGATTTTTTGAACAAGCCTGTGCTGGCCGAAGAGTTGAAAGCTCGAGTCAAATCGCTTCTGCGGGTGAAGGAATTTACGGACGAACTGGAAACCGTGGATTCGGTTTTGTGCACGCTGGGATTGATCGTCGAAGGCCGCGACCCATACACGGAGGGACATTGTGAGCGGCTAGCCGAAGGTGCGGCGGGCCTTGGGAGGCATTTGGGCCTGGATCACGATTCGATCGTTGCGTTGCGCCGCGGCGGTTTCTTGCACGATCTGGGAAAGATCGCAGTGCCGGATGCGATTCTAAAAAAGGGCAGCGATTTAACGGTGAAGGAATGGGAAATCATGCGCCTGCATCCCATTACCGGAGAGAATATTTGCCGGCCTCTGAAATCGCTGCGCCTGGTGCTGCCGATCATCCGGCATCACCACGAACACATGAACGGGTCGGGCTATCCGGATGGACTACGCGGGAACGAAATTCCGCTTCTGCCCCGCATTTTGCAGGTGGTTGACGTCTACGATGCCTTGCGCACAGCCAGGCCTTATAAGCCAGCGCAATCGCACGAACAGGCTGCGCAAACCATGCGCGAAGAAGCCCGCCAGGGCTTGTGGGATGCCGAGCTGGTCGACGAATTCTTCAGCATGTTGGCTCTGCAGCAAAGCGCAGCGTGAGGGCTATTCGACTGGCCTCTCCCTTTTGCGGGTGTGGGGACGTACAATGGCGCAGCGATTTTAGCAGGCAACGACTCGGAGACGGGCAACATCCTAATCGTTCCGTGCGGCGAAACTGGGTTCCGTACTGGGTGTTCGATTCGAACCATGAACTACAGCATCGTCATCCCGGCCTACAACGAAGGCAAGCGCCTCGCGCCGACGCTCGAGAAGGTTTTGGCATACGTTCGCCAGCAGGGCTGGGATGCGGAAATCATTGTCGTGAACGACGGTTCGCGTGACAATACAGCCGAAATCGTTCGCCGGTTTGCGGAAACTAACCCGCAATTGCATTTAGTGGAAAACTGCGGCAATCGTGGCAAAGGATACAGCGTTCGCAATGGCATGCTGAAGGCGCACGGAGAAGTGATCGTGTTCAGCGACGCCGATCTTTCGTCGCCGATTGAAGAAATGCCGAAGCTGTTGCGGGCGATCGCGGAAGGCGCGGATATCGCCATCGGCTCGCGCTGGCTACAGGCCGAGTTGCAGACTACGCGGCAGTCGCTTCACCGGCAATTCTTTGGAAGAATCTTCAACGCATTGAACCGGATCGTCCTGGGCCTGCAGTTTAAAGACACGCAATGCGGATTCAAGGCGTTTAGGCGCACCGCCGCGCAGACCATTCTGCCGTTGCAACAGATCGAGCGCTGGGGGTTCGATCCGGAGATTCTTTTCCTGGCGCGCAAGTTTGGGTTCCGCGTAAAGGAAGTTCCGGTACGTTGGGGACATGTGGGCGGAACGCGCATTAATCCTTTGATCGACGGCGGGCGAATGTTTCAGGAGATGCTACGCATTCGCTGGAATAGTCTGGTCGGGAAATACAGCGGCCGCCCTGCCTTGCCAGCGGCCGCTGCACAGCCGGTTAAGACCCTCAGCGAGCCGGGGCCGCAGCCGTAAACGTCCTGCAGCCGCATTGACAAACGCCCTACGCTGCAACGGCAGAAGGCTTCATCGCCTCGACCACTTTCCTTCCCATTTCTGAAGTCGAGACTGAAGTTTGCCCCGCACGCGCAAGATCTGCGGTTCTAGCGCCGTTTTCGAGCACATAGCCGACGGCATTTTCGATGCAGGCGGCTTCCCGCTCGAGTTGAAACGAATAACGCAAGAGCATGGCTGCGGAAAGAATCGCTCCCAAAGGATTCGCGATTCCCTTTCCCGCAATGGTCGGCGCCGAACCGTGCACCGGCTCATATAATCCAACTTTGCCGCCGATGCTGGCCGAGGCAAGCAGCCCCAGCGAACCGACGATCGCACCTGCCTGGTCGGACAAAATATCGCCAAACATATTTTCGGTGAGTACAACGTCGAAGTTTTGCGGCTGCTGCACCAGCGACATGGCGGCAGAATCGACATACATGTGCGAGAGCTGAACGCCGGGAAAATCTTTGGCACAACGCGTGACCACCTCGCGCCACAGGCGCGAACACTCGAGAACGTTCGCCTTGTCGACCGACAAAACTTTATTGCGCCGCTTCGCCGCTAACCCAAAAGCGACGCGGGCTATGCGGTCGATTTCCGGCTCGCCATAGGTCATCGTGTTGATGGCGAGGCGTTGGCCAAGCGTGCCGGTGATGGAACGCGGCTCGCCGAAATAAAGTCCGCCGAGCAGCTCGCGAACAATCATGATGTCAGTACCGCGGACCACGTCGGCGCGCAGCGGCGAACAATCTTCGATAGGGGCAAAACAGATTGCAGGCCGTAAGTTCGCGTAGGCGCCGAGTTCGCGACGGAGACGCAGCAGGCCTGCTTCCGGCCGAAGATGATTCAGATTCTTATCGAACGCTGGGCTTCCCACGGCTCCGAGCAAGACCGCGGAAGAATCGAGGCACGCCCGCAGCGTATCAGGCGGCAGAGGGTCGTTCGCCACCGCCAGCGCGGCGCCGCCCACGTTTTTGTGTTGCAGGTGAAGCTTGTGGCCGAATGCACCGGCCACGGCTTCGAGCACGAGAACCGCCTGATGAGTGACTTCCGGACCGATGCCGTCGCCGGGAAGAATTGTGAGATTCAGATGCATGCGCGAGTTAGTTTATCGCGGAAATTGCGGTTGGATCATCCGCGCTCACTTCGGCTCCGAACCAAAGCGAATCACGTTGCCGTCGGGATCTTGAATCTGCATTTCGAGCGCCCACGGATAGTTCGTTGGCGGCATACGAATCGCCACGCCGCGGGCCTTATATTCTTCCTGCAACCTCTCGACATCTTCCACGCCGACCCAAATCCAGGCCTGGCCCTTACCCTGGCCGCCGCGACATAGGTAAATGCCTGCCCCGTCGCGGTTCACACTGGTGAATTCGTCTGTGCCCCAGGGAGCGTTCTTAAAACCAAGCTGATCGACATAGAAGCGCAGGCTGGCTGCCATATCTTCCACACGCAAGATCGGCTGGCTGCATTCGAAGCGCACGGATGCCGGATTGGAATCGCCCATCGCGAAGAACCCGCCCCAACGAAGTGAAACTATACATTGAGACGAGAAACTATACACCCCAGAGGTAGTCTTCCTGCTGCTGGTCGTGCAGGTGCTCTGCGGCGACAGGCAGGGGAACTCCGAATGCGTTGGGCTGCGCGACGATCGGGAACGGCTTTATTGGCTCCTGGGTCGAACTGCCCATCGACCCCGCTGCCGCAGCCGTCGCCAGCGGTTCGAACAGGGGCGTCGCGGAAGACGCAGGCTTGTGCGTCTCGCGAATCAATTCCAGAAGGTGATGATCCTCGACATGCTTGATCTTGTCGGCAAGGCGAACGAAACGGCGGTAGATATCGTCGAGCGCGCGGCGGTCGAACTGATAGCCAAGCTGCTCGCACCGGATAGCGAGCGCGTGCCGTCCGGAATGCTTGCCGAGTACTAACTTGGAGTCAGGTACGCCCACCGACTGCGGGGTCATAATCTCGTAAGTCAGCGGGTTCTTGAGAACACCATCCTGATGAATGCCGGCTTCGTGGGCGAAGGCGTTGCGTCCGATCACCGCTTTGTTTGGCTGCACCGGCACGCCAACGATCTCACTCAGCATCTGGCTGGCAGGAAATAAATGCTCCGCGGCGATTGCAGTTTGGTAGGGATAGCGGTCGTGCCGGACGCGCATCGCCATCACAATTTCTTCGAGGGCAGCGTTGCCGGCGCGCTCGCCGATGCCGTTGATCGTGCATTCGACCTGGCGCGCGCCTGCGGCCACGGCGGCCATCGAGTTGGCTACCGCCAATCCGAGATCGTTGTGGCAGTGGGCAGAAATGGCAACGTTCTCCACGCCCTTCACTCTGCGCCGGATCGTGGCAATCAATTCTCCGTATTCTGTGGGCACGCTGTAGCCGACCGTATCCGGTATGTTGAGCGTGGTCGCGCCCGCTTCGACTACGGCTTCGAGCACCTGGCATAGAAATTCAGGATCGGTGCGGGTAGCATCTTCCGGGGAGAACTCCACGTCGTCGCAAAACGATTTCGCGAGCGCCACTGATTCGCGCGCTTGCGCGAGGCACTGCTCGCGGGTGATGCGGAGCTTGTACTTCAAGTGAATATCGGAGGTAGCCAGGAACACGTGAATCCGGGGATGCGCCGCATCTTTCAGGGCTTCCCAGGCACGCTCGATATCGGCAGGACAGGCTCGCGCAAGGCCAGCGATAACCGGGCGGCGGATCACCGCAGAGATCGCCTTCACCGCTTCGAAGTCGCCATCGGACGCGATGGGAAAACCGGCTTCGATCACATCGATTCCCAGACGGTCGAGCTGATGCGCCAGCCGCAACTTCTCCTGATGATTCATGCTACAGCCGGGCGACTGCTCGCCATCGCGAAGGGTGGTGTCGAAAACCGTAACGCGTACCTGCTCCGTAGCCATGTCGATTCCTTCGAAAGAAAATGAACAAGTGAACTCTTTATGCTACGGATCGGCAGCACTGAAGCAAAACTTATAATTATTTAGTCATTATTAGTCATGCTGCTATAATAAGCCACACTAATCAATTCTTAAGTTCGTATTAGGACAATAAAATGGAGCTTTCTCAACTGGAAGTCTTTTTGGCGGTTGCTCGCGAGCACCGTTTTTCTCGCGCGGCCGAAAAGCTTTACCGCACGCAGTCGGCGGTCAGCCAGACCATCCGCAAGCTGGAGGATGAACTCGGTGAACCGCTGTTTGACCGTTCCTCGCGCGAGGGGGTCTTGACCGACGCCGGCCAAGTATTGTTCGAGTACGCCGAAAAATTGCTCAACCTGCGCCGCGACGCGCAAGAGTCGCTGACCGAATTGCGGGAGTTGCAGAAAGGCAAGCTGGTGATCGCGGCCAACGAATTCACCGCCCTCTACCTGCTGCCGGTGCTGGCCGAATTCCGGCGGTTGCACCCCATGATCAAGATAACCGTGCAGCGCTCGCTCGGCAGCCGCATTCCGGATGAGGTTTTGCAGCACAGCGCCGAACTGGGCGTGCTCTCTTATAAACCAGAGGAGTCGCGGTTGCATTCCATCGTCGCTTATCTGGATGAGCTGGTGCTGGTTGTTCCTCCCAGCCATCCTCTAGCCTCGGCAAAAGAGGTCAGCATCCGGCAGCTCGGAGCGGAGTCGTTCGTGGCGCACATCGTTTCGTCGCCTTACCGTGAAAAAGTTCTGCAGACATTTCAGAAGTACAAGACCCCGCTGCACATGGATCTCGAACTGCCCACGCTGCAGGCCATCAAACAATTTGTCGCGATGGGAAACGGCGTTGCCCTGATGCCGGAAATCAGCGTGGAAACGGAAGTGGCGCGGGGCGAACTGGTGCGCATTCCGGTGCGCGAACTTCACGTGCAGCGTAAGCTGCGTTTGATCTATCGCAAAGAAGCCGGGCTTTCCCACGCGGCGCGGGCGTTTCTGAAAGTCGCCGAAGCCGTTGCTCACGAAAGGTTGGGACGCTACCGTTTTCAGCGCGAGAGCTGAGGCGGAGAAGACCGAACCCTGCAAAATGCTCCGCCTATGGAATCTGCAGCGTGTCGATTATGGGATCGACCTTGGCCTTGAAGTCCTCAAGTCGCTCAGGCGCCATCCGCTCGAAGAACAGAGCGTTGGTATTCTCGCTCCGAACCCGCGCGAAATACTCAATCATGTTGCGGCCGTGATCGGTGTAATCCGCAACCCACGTCAGCCCGGTTCGTCCGTTGATCGTGTGCAAAGCCAGACTGCTCTCGCGCAGGCGGTAGTTCTCGTAACCTTCTCTGGTCCGCTGTCTGACCTTCGCTTCCGCCTGTTTCAAGAGCCTCCGGTTCATCTTTTCTGCCGGGGTTATCGCTTCCGGCGGGACCAGGATGTGTACGTACAACTTCAACTCGATCCCTGACCCGGCATCTCGAAAAACCACAAAGCTCGTCTGCTCGTCTCGATCGTTGATGAGGTTGTTCCATGTCCAGCCTGCGGGCAGTGAAAGCGTGACCCCCGATTTACTGTCTTGAAAATCCATTTGGCAGTAGGCGGGAGCGATGAAAATCAAACTCAGGAAGGCGGCGAGAAAAACTTTCGCGACGAGAGGGCGCATGGCTAGCCATCCTTAAACGGCGATTGCGCGAAACTGCGGAGGCTTGATTATAGCTTCAGAGCGGCCAAAAAGTCGCGGGTTTGCCCACAAGCAAAAACATAAAGAGCGCAGGCTTATCCGCGTTCAAATACGCGTTTCTTCTCGACTTCTTCCAACGCATTGCGCATTACCCCTTCAAACTCTTCGCCGCGCCCCATCAGTCCGGCAGTCGCCTCAGCCCATTCGCCGGTCATACGCAATAGGCCGTCGGCGGCGAGCAGGCGTCCCGCAACCTCAATCAGATGTTCGGACGAGGTTTCGAGATATTGCGCCTCGGCAGGATCGGCAATCCAGATTCCCTCTGAATCGGCGGCCAGCGCAGCCGAGGAATTCACCTTTGTCTGCCAATAAACTTTCCTCTCGAGAAATGTCGCGATCACATCGTCGCTGGCTTTGCCGAACACCCACTTCTCTCGCTTGAAATCGTAATGCCGGCTGGAAAAGGCGACCGGCAGGAGCTTTCCCTGCTTCGCAAATTCGATCTGGTTGCGATCGACCTCCTTGCGCAAGGCGTTCACCACTGGAGCTTCTGCATCTCTTCGCTCAAGGGAGGGCAGCACTTCGCGCACTGTTGCCGACAAGTTGACCGAGACCAGCGCATGCAGCCCGTCGGAACCCTCCACACGAATGTCCGTGTGCAAGACCCAAAAATCGGCTCCCGACGTTGAATGATGAAATGGCCAATCGAAATGCATGCTCAGCGGCAGACCGCCGAGCGTTACCCAGACTTTCTTCTCACCCACCGTATCCGTCGTGCTCATAGTGTCAAATTATCACCGAGGGAGCGGTTGAGCGCTAGCCTAGGCCGACCCTAGGAGATACTTCACGGCGTATGCGTTTAGTTGCCGGTGCCCCAAAGCGCCACGGGCGCGGGCCCGATCGAGCCCTTCGGCAGGTTGAAGTAGAGATCCGCGCTGCGCGCGCCCGTTTCTGTTGGATCGAAGACAACCGAAACCTCGCAACTGGCGCCGGGTTCGATTGTGCGCCCCGTGCAGTTATCAGTTGAAGAAAAGTCCGTTTGCCGCGCAGTCACCCCAACACTACTAAACGTGATCCCCACGCTTCCCACGTTCTTTGCAGTTACAATCTGCGGTTTGCTTTTCGTCCCGACCTTCTGGTCGCCAAAGTTCAGGCTGCTGGGCGAGACCTTCACAACTGTTGCGGTGCCCGACAGCTCAATAAACTGCGGCTTCGATGACGCGCTGTCGACAATCGTGATCAATCCAGAGAGGCTGCCTGCGCTTGTGGGCTTGAACAAGGCATTAATTGCGCAATCCGCCCCACTGGCCAGCGACTTGCGGCAGGTCGTGCTCATCTGAAACTCGCCTGATACACTCACCGAACTAATCGAGAGCGGTTTCGACCCGCTGTTCGTCAGATTCACCGTTTGTTTCGCACTGGTGGTATCAATCACCTGGACGGGAAAGGTCAGGGGGGCAGTGCTAGGCGAAAAGCTCACCACCCCGGTATTCAGCGCTGACACTACGCCGACATCGGTCCCAAAAACGAGGTCCGGCAGACCATCCGCATTTAAGTCGCCCACGGCCGGGAGCCCAGTGTAGTCGCCAACCGAGAAAAACTGCGCGGCCTGCAAGGTGCCATCTCCATTTCCCCAGAGGACGTCGAAGCCCTCCGCCGAGCCTAGACCAGCGCTGGGGACTGCCACATCTAGCTTGCCATCTAGATTTAGATCGCTGACGACGACCTTTCCGTTCCCAATCCCTGTGGTGTCGTAGTTCACCGGCGGGTGAAGAGTCCCGTCCCCGTTTCCGAGAAAGACAGCAACGCCACCAAGGTCGTAGCCCAAAACTGCGTCCATCTTGCCGTCACCGTTCAGGTCACCGGCAGCCACCGTGGCGGGCACGTATTCGATGTCCTGCGTGATGGAATCCTGCAGCGTCCCGTTGCCGTTTCCCAACAGCACACCAATGCTGTCCCCCGTGCCGAAGTATCCAGTCACGACGACATCAAGGTTGCGATCGTTGTTGAAATCGGCAACCGCCAGCCAGTGTGCGCCGACAAACGAATCGTTGTTGCTCGGCGGCTGAAAGGTCCCGTCGCCGTTGCCCAGCAGCACGCTGATGTAGGGATTTTCGATGACCACAATGTCCATCTTTCCGTCATTGTTAAAATCGCCGACAGCAACAAACTCGTTGTAGTCGGTGGTATCCGAGTTGATCGGCGGCTGAAAGGTCCCGTCCCCATTCCCCAAGTACACGCTCACTGTGCTGGGGCTCCCATTTTCATTGGCCACCACGATGTCCAGATTGCCGTCGTTGTTGAAGTCGGCAACCGCAAGCGAGTAGGAGAGCTGTGTTCGGGTCGTAACCGGCGGCTGAAAGGTGCCGTCCCCGTTGCCGAGAGCTACAGAAAAGCCGTTGCCCGTTGTCATGACGACATCGAGAATCCCGTCGTTGTTGAAATCGCCAAGCGCCATGCTGAACGCCCCCTGAGGAAACGCAGTTCTGGCTCGCGTCTCAAACTGGGCCCGCGCGGGAGCCGCAACTCCAGCAAAGCAAACCAGAGCCAGCGCGGTGAAATGCGCTCGGTGGGGTCGGAACGAGGACGGGAGGGTCATGACGAACTCCGCTGCTAACTCCCACTGGGCAGGGGGACCTCAGATTTGGCGGATTCTACCACGTATCCAGCGTCCCATCCTCTCGCGTTTTTACTAAGGCGCTGCCATTGGAGACTGAATGAAGGCGCCAGATCAGACCGAGCTACCCGCTCTACGCCGGAAAGAAACGAATTTGGATCGGGCAACCTTGTTTGAATTTGCGCCCTCGATTCTCAGCCTGATCGTGGCTTCGGACCGGGCGAAACTCTTTTGCGCCGCTTCGGCGCCCTTTTCTTGCGAGCCCGGGGGCGCATGGAAGGGCCAATTGCGTATTCACTCTGCACAAGTCCACGACCATAGCAGCGGGTCGCGACGTGGCGAAGATCGATGTCGCGCTCCAACGAGCCGAACAGCGGGATGCCTTCTCCGATTAATACGGGGACGCGCGTGATGACCAGCCGGTCGATCAATCCTGCCGCGAGGAATCGCTGAATCGTGATGCCGCCGTCTATATAAGCGTGTTTGAATCCGCGTTCTCTTAAGCGCTCAACAATCGCGGCCGGCTCGCCCGCCATCTGTTCGACTACTCCTCCCTTGACCGGCGAGAGATCAATTGGACGGCTGCTCAGCACAACGACGGGCTTCTTGCCATAGACCCACTTCCCGAAAGTCAGCACAACTTCGAAGGTTTTGCGCCCGATCACGACGACATCCACGCCGCCATAAAATTCCTCGAACCCGTGTGGTTCCCGCTCACCCGTACGCAGGAAATCGAGCGTATCGTCGGGCCGGGCTAGAAAACCATCGACGCTCACTCCGCAGAACACCGACAATTTCATGGCGCACCTTTGATCCGTGTAAGTCAAGAATGAGCGACAGGTCTACAGCGATGTACGAATTGCAACCCAAAGCAGAACGCACCTGAAACCGTTCCGCTACCGGAACCAACTCGACTGAACGTCAGAAGTTTTCACTCTTTGCGAACTGCAATTCTGTTTTGGAAATCATTCGCGGCCACAAAGAATCCGGATCTGAATTGAATATCGTCGCCGCATCACCGGGAAAAACGAACCATGCCCCTAATTCCACTTCGTTCTGCAATTGTTGTTCGGTCCATCCGGCGTATCCCAGATAAACGTGAAAAACGCCAGGGTTGGGCTGGGCCGAGATCGTTCGTTCAAAGAGAGCCCTGTCGGAAATCAGGTAAACTTCGCCGAAGATGTTCTCAGCTCCTTCGACCTTGCTGGGCGAGCGCAGCAATCCAAACGCCGCCGATCGCCCCACTGGACCGCCGAGATAGACGGCGTCGGAACGGCTTTTTGCCGCCTTGAGATCGAGTACTCGTGAGAGTGGGACATCCGTGCGCCGGTTGAGGACCAACCCGAGAACTCCCTGCTCGTCATAGCGAAGCAGAAGGATCACGGTTCTAGCGAAAAGCGGATCGGCCAGGCCGCGGCTCGCCACCAGCAACTTTCCAGGGCCGAGATTCCGGGCATTCCGCGATTGGATGGAATCAAAAGCTTGGACTGGAACAAAAACTTTCGTTCGCCCATTGCTCTCGGCGCTGGCTGCCCCAACCTCGGTGCTGAAGGGGTTGGCCGTTCCGATAACTGCGAGGAAGATGATCGTGGCGAGCGTCGTGAAAAAGCGCTGCTTGCGAGGAGACATAAAACACGCCCTTACGCGGACAAACGAAATGCGGCCCACAGCTCAGGTGATAATTCTACAGCCTGGGAATATGCGCTTGGGTGCCTGCGTTTTAGCGCGGAGGAAGCTACCGTCCGCTCTTTCTCTTCGCGCTCACCTTGGCGCCCAGGCGCAGCAGTTTGCGCACGGTGCCGGTCGGGAGGCGCTTCATTTCGTCGTGCAGTTCGGTCACTGCATCGAAAAAACCGGCCATGGCGGCGATGCGCTCGCGGGTAAATTCCGCTCCGGCTTCTTTCGGATCCAGTTCCTCCAAGCTTCGCCGCAACATCTCGCGCGTGGGATCGATCTCGCGCCGCTTGCGCTGCTCCACCACCAGGCGGAACATTTCCCACACATCTTTCATCGACTCATAATGCTCGCGCCGGTCGCCCAGTACGTGCACGGCCCGCACAATGCCCCAGGTTTCCAGCTCGCGAATCGAGGTGCTCACATTTGAGCGAGCAACGCTTAAGGTCTCGGCAATTTCTTCGGCAGGCAACGGCCGGGGCGAGAGATAGAGCAAGGCGTGAATCTGCGCGACGGTGCGATTGATGCCCCAGCGCGTGCCCATCTCGCCCCAGTGAAGGATGTACTGCTTCTGCACTCCGGTCAGGCTGGCCATGTCGATACTTTCAGTTATGACAGAATCTACAGAATGCATAGATATATTGTCAAGCTCGGATGGCAAAGCCGGGATGACAAGCGAAATTGTCCCAACTAAAATCCAGGGGCCGATGAACACCGCGCGCATTGCCGAGCTACTGACGCCATTCTTCGGAGATCCTGACGGGCAGAGGCTCGGCGACAACGATCTAGCAGATATATCGACGTACATCGATCTACTCCTGCGGTGGAACGCGCGCATTAACTTGACCGCTGTCCGCGATCACGCGCAAATCGTGACGCGGCACTTTGGGGAGTCTTTCTTCGCGGCACGGCATTTGTTTCCAGAGCGATCTCAAGCCAAGCGCTCGGCGGATTCGGCTCATCAGATCAGCCTGGCCGACGTGGGATCCGGAGCCGGCTTTCCTGGAACTCCGATCAAACTGTGGGCGCGGGAAATCTCCCTTACTCTCTTCGAATCGAACCAGAAGAAAGCGGTGTTTCTTCGCGAAGTCTCCCGAGCTTTGCGATTGTCGGATGTGAATGTCGAGAATGCTCGAGCCGAAAAGGCGACGGCAGCATCATTCGATATTGCCACGCTGCGAGCCGTCGAACGATTTAGCGACACACTGTTGATAGCGGCAAACTTGGTTCGGCCCCGAGGGCGCCTAGCATTGTTGATCTCATCGTCCCAGGTTGGATTGGCGAAATCGACGCTTACCTATTTTCGCTGGCTTGATCCGAGTCCGATTCCGATGTCTGACTCGCGTCTTCTGCTGATTGGAACTAAGGAACCACGATAGTTAACAAGTGGGAAGTAGATCTCGTTCATTAGAGTTTTTCGACAGCTGCAAACTCAAAAGGTTCACTCATTCGTCGTAAAAGTGGAAGATGTGCGCCGGTTTCTATCCCTGTATGACAGGAATGGATTTCTATATTGAAGCATTAGCCAACTCTTACAATTGATAATTGTTCCAACTGGAACATTCGTTCTTAACGTACGCCGGGCCGTCGACTCCAGGCACAACCAATGTTCCAGTTGGAACATTCGAACCTGTTTTGCACACAAATTCCGAATGTTCACAGCGGTTCGTCATTGCAATCGAAATCTTGACCGCATTATTCTGCTTAGGCTCTCGATTCCCCAAAAATCTATGGGACGCGTTATTGCTATTGCCAACCAGAAGGGCGGCGTAGGGAAAACTACGACCGCGATCAATCTTGCCGCTTCATTTGCCGCCGCAGAAGTCAACACTCTGCTCATCGACGTCGATCCTCAGGCGAATGCCTCGAGCGGCCTCGGCGTTGCCAAAGATGCAGAGCGGATTTCGATCTACCACTTGCTGATGGGAGCTGCCGGAGCGGAGGAATCGCTCCTTGCGACCGAACTTGAACAGTTATGGCTCATTCCTTCGCACAAGAATTTGATCGGGGCCAACATTGAATTGGTCACCGCCGACCGCCGCGAGTTTCGGCTCTTGGATGCGCTCTCCAGTTTGCGCGATCGATTTCAATACATCGTGCTCGATTGTCCGCCCGCGCTCGATTTGCTGACGCTGAATGCGCTGGTGGCTTCCGACTCGGTTTTGATACCCATGCAGGCGGAATACTTTGCGCTAGAAGGAATCAGCGAACTGCTCGACACGATTGGACGGATTCGAGCTGCGCTGAATCCAGGGTTGGAGCTTGAAGGTGTCGTGCTGACCATGCTCGACGAGCGTACCAACCTAGCGCAGCAGGTGATTGCGGAGTTGAAGAGATTCTTTGGGGAAAAGCTCTGCGCGGCGAGCATTCCGCGGAACATACGACTCGCCGAAGCGCCAAGCCATGGCAAACCGGCTCTGGCTTACGATCCGCGGTCGAAGGGTGCAGAGAGCTATATCCGTCTGGCGAAAGAGATTATCGGCAGACATTTGGCTGCGGCCGAACAGGCAACTTCAGCGATCAGCGCGTGATGTAAGAATTGGCCGAGCAAAACTAGATCGAACAAGCAGTACCGAGGAAAAACCCATGACCACGGCAGCCATGCAGAACTTGACGACAGCAGCACCAGAGAAGAAAGAAGAAAAGCCAGAAAAAAGGCGAGCTCTAGGCCGCGGGCTCGATTCGTTGCTTCCGGGTCCGCGGGTCGTCGCGTCGAGCAGCAGCGTCACTCAAGCTGCCCGAGCAGGCGTTCCGGCAATAGAGACTGCCACTGATGCTCCGGCGACTACTGCCGAGACGATCATGACGGTTGCCGAAGACACTAAGGTCGCCCATGCAGAAACTCGCGACGTAATTTTGAACTTGGCGATCGACCTCATTGAGAAAAACCCTTATCAGACGCGTGCGGCCTTCAACGAGCAAGAAATGATTGAGTTAAGGGACTCGATACAAGAGCATGGAGTCGTTCAGCCAGTGGTGGTGCGTCCGGCTGCAGAGAACGGGCGTTACATCCTGGTCCTCGGCGAGCGGCGCCTGCGCGCTTCGAGGATGGCGGGCAAGGAAACGATTCCGGCGATAGTACGTCGGTTGTCGCCACAGCAGGCGGCGGAGATGACTGTCCTCGAAAATGTGGTGCGGGAGGATTTGAATCCGATCGAGCAAGCAGAAGCTTACCGCGTGCTGAGCCAGGAGTTCAACCTAACGCAAGCCCAGATTGCGCAGCGGATTGGCGTGTCGCGTGAGTCAGTGGCGAACTACATGCGGCTGCTGCGGCTGCCGGCGGAGCTGCGCGAATACGTCGCGCTCGGGCGAATCGGCTTCAGCGAAGCAAGAGAACTGCTGTCGCTTGAGAATCCGGCGCATGTCTCTCAGGTCGCGGAAGATCTTCTGCGCGGCGGATTGAACTGGGGCGGCCTCAAAGAACGAATCGCGAAGTTGAACGGATTGCCTGTAGTCCCCGGGCCGACTGCGCAATCGGGAGGCGCGCGATGGGTTGATCCGAATGTGCTGGCTGCACAGGAAGAGATGCAAAAGTTATTGGGCGTGCGCGTAAGGATCAAGGACCAGAAAGGCCATGGCTCGATTGTAATCGAATACGGCAGCATCGACGATTACGAGCGCGTGGTGGATATAGTGAGAAAAGGAAGTAATAGCTAATAGATATAGCCTACTTACGACTCGTTCCCACTCACGCCAAAGGCGCATGAAATAGTGGGTAACTGGGAAATCTTTTTCGACGAAGTGCAGGATGAGCGCCGACATCGCCGCCGCTGTAGGGAACGGGGATCATGATCGCAAGAATCTGGCAGGGGCAAACACGACCCGGGATGGGCAAGGCATATATGTCGTATCTGGAACAAACCGGGTTGAAGGAATACAGAGGGACTGAAGGCTTCAAAGATGTGCTCGTCCTCACGCGAGAAGTTGGAGATGCTACCGATTACGTGCTCGTGACCCTGTGGGAGAGTATGGAAGCGGTGCGGCGCTTCGCTGGACCCGACCCTGAGCGCGCGGTTTACTATCCAGAAGACGATCGTTATTTTGCCGAAGAACAACGAACACCGTTCGTCCGCCATTACGAAGCGCGCGATGCGCGCTGAATTCGACCTCCGCCGAAGCCTAAGGAAAGGGAAAAAGCGAGCGGCTAAATTTCCGGCCGATTGTTGCTGGCCGCCTTTGCTGAAGAATTCCAACCAGGCGCGGCACGACCTACCCAGTTTCTCCAGGCACGTCTTTTTGGCGACCGCTCCGTCGGTGCTTGACTTCATATCAAGGCTGTGACAGCCTTTCTGCCGCAGGACGATTGGTTGTGAGTACGCGCCCCGAACGTTCTACTCACCCTGGGCCCAAGCTTCGGAAACAATTCAATAAACAGGAGAGCTTATGAAGAAGCGTGTCGCAGTTGCAGTTTGCGTAGTGTGTCTCATCGTTGCGGGAGCTGCCGCTCAGAAACAGAGTATGGGAGGGGCTTCCAAAGCATCGTTCGAAAAATGGGTCGCAGAGGCCAACAAAGCGCAGACCGACAATGACGCCAAGTGGATGGAAGCGAATTTGTCCGACGCCTACGTCGAAGGCACGAGCTTTGGAGTGTGGATTCCGAAAGCGCAATTGATCAAGGATGCGAACGATCCGGCAAACAATAAGTTCACGAAGAGTGACATCAGCGATGTGCAGACCGATGTTGTCGGAAGCGTCGGGTTGGCGCGTTTCAAAGAAAGCTATGACGCCGTGATTGAGGGCCAGCATCGCGCGCGAACCATCATCTGCAGCATGACGGCAGTCAAAGCGGGCGCAAGCTGGAAGGGGCTGTCGAACCACTGCTCGAAAATCGAGTAGGGGCGAATTACGTAGCTGTCGAGACCTTTGACTTCCACGGGTAGAACATGGGGCGCGCGGCGATGATGCATGTTCCTTCTTCCGCGCGCTTCTCAACTTCGCTCAAGGGCACTCAATTTGCCTATGCGTTCCGAGAAATTGCGGCACTCCTCGCGCCGGGTTTTATTGTGTTACGAAAATCCCGAATTGAAATCGATAAGACTCAAATCAGTAAATGGTGGAGCGCAGAGGACGTTATGCACCTTATGATTAAGCGGTAGCACAAGATCTTCGATGACAAGTGGGAAAACATCGACTGGAAGAAAAGAAATCTTCGCTTCTGTGGCGAAGCAGTTGATGGGCGCAGAAGAAGTCATTTTGGACGAGCAGATAGCCCGGGTGAAACGAATTGGCCGCGCGCGATTGCGGATGGTAGAGTTCCGGGCGAACGGACAATTGCTGGAAGCGATCGAGCAGAATCCCGAAAAGCCCAGCCACTGGGGACAACTGGCACGAGAAAAACACCAGGTGGTGCAGTTCATGGATCCCGAGACGCACAAGTATGTCGCTGTCTCGGTGGATGGAAAAGTGAAAGCGTATGCGAGCAAAGGCGAAGACTACTGACACAGGGGCTTCCTGGAAAGCAGACTCCTCTCTTTGCCGTCGGCGGCGTTCTGCCGGGTCCGGGCTGCCAAGGTTTGGTCAGAACTACTTGGCGAAGAAATAGTCGAAGGATTTTACCGCGGTAAACTCGTCATCTTTGATGTCGAAGACGGTGTAGAGCTTGGTGACGTTCAGGATATCGTGAACTTTTTTGGTGAGGTTGAGGAGCTTGAGGTCGCCGCCGGCGTTGCGGACGGCGGTGAAGCTGCTGACCAGCTCTCCGACTCCGGAAGAGTCGATGAAATCAACCTGCTCGAGGTTGAGGACGATTTTCTTTTTTCCGGCGGCAATCAGAGCGCGAATCGAGTCGCGCAGGCGCTCAGTTTCATGGCCGAGCGTGATACGGCCGGTCACATCAAGAATCGTGACGTGGCTGACTTCGCGCGCTGTGATATTGAAGCTCACGCTGAATTCCCGCAGCGAGCGCCATGTTAGTGGGTGACACCGGGCAAGTCAATGGGAGTCGCTGGCTGGTTACTTATTCCATCGTCGAGCCGAGTGACTCGTAGCGGTATTTCTTTCCGTCCCAGAAGACGACCGAGGACATCTGTTCGCCTTCCCCTTCCTCTTCCATGTAGATGCCTAGAAGGGTTCTTTTCTTGAGGACCACGCGTTTTACGCTTACTGCGGTAAAGGACAGATTGATGAGGAGAAATTTGGGCTTTTCCTTATCGGAGCGCCATGCCTCTGGTCCGACTCCGTGGACGATTAGAAGGACTATGCCTTTGCGCTCGGGCTGTTCGGTCACGAAGCCCGAGGTAACCTTCACATTGCCGTACCCGAAATAGGTGTCATAGGGATCCAATACGCGAAAACCATATTCGCCCTGGTCGGCCATGGGGTTCTTGCAGCGGGCCGCGAGAACAAGGTCATCGATACCGTCTCCATCGAGATCGCCGACGAATTGCCCGATGCCAGGAAGCAGCGCACAATTGTCGCCAAACTCTTTGTGTACGTAGTCATTCGTAACCGCGGGCACCGGCGATTGCGCGTGTGCCGGCGGCGGAGGCGCAGGCTTCTTGTCGGCGGCGAAAACCGGGAATGCGGCAGCGATCGTCATCGTCAACGCGACAAGCGCGACTGATACGAACCGGGGCGAGTTGCTTTGGGAGAGCGACATGCCTCGAATCTACTCCCGATTTTTGGCGGAACCCTAGAGCGATTCCTGGAAACGGGTAACGAAAGTACCTATGCCTTCCGGAAGTGCTCCCAGCCTTGAGGCCTGAGTTTGAGGCGGACTCCGTCTGGATCCGTCAGAAAAATACCCGGGCGACGGGTGATGTGACCGATCTGCGTGATTGGTATGCCGGCAATTTGCGAAGGAATCCGTTTGCCGCGTGGGGCGGTGAAGAGCAGTTCGTAATCTTCGCCACCGTGGAGGGCGAGCGAAAGATCGACTTCGTGCACAGGCTTGCCGACGCTCGCTCGGGGAATGGCATCGGATTCGAGCTCGGCTCCCACGCTGCTTTCCTCGCAAATATGAGCTAAGTCGGTGGAGAGACCGTCGCTGGTATCGATCATGGCGGAGGCGAGATTTCTTTGGCGGAGGGTGCGGCCGAGTTCGATTCGCGGGTCGGGGAAAAAATGGCGCGGATAGTCGCGGAGATTCAATTTCCGATCTGGTTTTTTCTGCATAGCCAGAACTGCGGCGGCTGAGCCACCGAGTTTTCCGCTGACATAGATATGATCTCCCTGCCGTGCGCCGGAGCGCAGGAGAGCTTTGCCGCGGGGCACGGTTCCGAGAACGACGATATCGGCGAGGATGCCCGAGGGTGATTCGGCAGTGTCACCGCCAGCAAGGGTCACTGAGTATTTCTGTGCGAGAGCAAGCAGGCTCGAGATGAAGCGGCGAACCCAGCTCTGCGAGACGTCGCGCGGCAGGGCAAGCGAGAGAAAAGCGGCGAAAGGATCTCCGCCCATGGCAGCGATATCGCTGAGGCCGCGGGTGAGGCAGCGGTGACCGACCGATTCGGGGGAGTGCCAGTTGCGACGGAAGTGAACGTTTTCGAGAGTGAAGTCGGTAGTGATGAGAGTGTCGACGGACTTTTTCGAAGCGGAGGGTAAACGCAGGATCGCGCAATCGTCGCCGATTCCGGTGCGGATGGCGGAGTTTTTTGCGCGAGTAACGCCGCGGCGAATTTCTGCGATGAGCGCTTTTTCGGGCGTGGGCATGGGAAACACTATAAAAGAGGTTGAGCAGTCCGGTTCGGTTTTGGGACTTTTTCCACGGAAATTTCCGCTTTCTCCTTTTATTCGCTCGCGTATCTATGTATAATCCGGCGCAGAGCAGCAATTTTTTTGACACTGAAGGAGCCACACTCCCATGGCGGATGAACGCGGCAAGGCGATCGACCTGGCAGTTTCGCAAATCGAAAAGCAGTTCGGCAAAGGCTCGATCATGCGGCTGGGGTCGAAGGAAGCGATTGTGCCGATCTCGGTGATTTCGACGGGGTCGATTTCGTTTGACGCCGCGCTGGGAGTGGGCGGGTTTCCACGCGGGCGGGTGATCGAAGTGTTTGGCCCGGAATCGTCTGGCAAGACGACGATCACGCTGCAGGTGATTGCAGAGGCGCAAAAATCGGGAGGCATGGCGGCGTTTGTGGATGCCGAGCACGCACTCGATCCCTCTTACGCGAAAAAGTTGGGCGTCGATGTGGACAATTTGCTGGTGTCGCAACCGGATTACGGCGAGCAGGCGCTCGAGATCACCGAAGCGCTGGTGCGCTCGAATGCGATTGACGTGCTGGTGGTGGATTCGGTGGCAGCGCTGGTGCCGAAAGCCGAATTGGATGGCGAGATGGGCGACAGCCACATGGGGTTGCAGGCGCGGTTGATGTCGCAGGCGCTGCGCAAGCTGACGGGAACGGTTTCGAAGTCGCGGACCTGCCTGGTATTCATCAACCAGATTCGCGAAAAGATCGGGGTGATGTTCGGCAATCCGGAGACGACCACGGGCGGGCGCGCGCTGAAGTTTTATTCGTCGGTGCGGGTGGATATCCGGCGAATCGCAGCAGTGAAGGAAGGCGACGTGGTGATCGGGTCGCGGACGAAGATCAAAGTGGTGAAGAATAAAGTGGCAGCGCCATTCCGCGAGGCAGAGTTCGACATTCTTTATGGAGAAGGCATTTCCCGCGAGGGCGACCTGCTTGACCTGGCAGTGAACAATAATGTGGTTGAGAAATCGGGATCATGGTTCAGCTACAAGGGTGAGCGGATCGGGCAGGGGCGCGAGAACGCGCGGCAATTCCTGAAAGACAATAAAGACGTCATGGCGAAGATGGATGCCGAAGTCCGGAAGTCGATGGGACTGACTGCGGCGCAGGCACAACCGACGAATGGGGTCCAGGCACCGGCTCAGGGCAAAGTCGCCACTATGCCCACGGGAACCGATGCGGTGAAGGCGCCGATTGTCGCCGCACGCCGCTAGCACCAGCCACCGGTCATCTCCGGTATTACACTTCCGTACTGTCGACCAATGCAGGGTTCCTATATAGGATTCCTGCATTCGTCATGAGAAAACCGATTTCATCGAAAATTGCCCGTGGCAGCGCCGAGTTGGCCATCCTGGCGTTGCTTGACCAACATCCCCTTTACGGCTTCGAAATCTGCCGCCTTATTGAGGAAAACAGTGGCGGCGCTCTTCGCTTCACTCTTGCATCGCTTTACCCCATGCTCTACGAACTGGAGAATCGCGGCTGGCTTAGTGCGCGCTGGGAAGCGAACCAGGAGGGTCGCGACCGCCGTTATTACCGGCTCACGCCTGAGGGCAAAAAGCAACTTGCCCCGTTGCGGCGCGAATGGCACGCCTTTTTTCTGGCTCTCGATCAGCTTGCGGGGGTGAGTCGTGCCTGACTGGAAGGCTGTAGTCGTTTCCCATCTCAAGGGCATCGATCTTGACGCGTCCGCGCAAAAAGAAGTGGTCGCTGAACTGGCGGACCATCTCGAAGATCGGTACGAACAGTTCCTCGCTCAAGGCATGATTGAAGCTGACGCTCATCGCCTCACTTTGGATGAAGCGCCGGATTGGCCGAGACTGGTCGGAAACATAACGCGCAGCAAGCGCAGGGAGGATCCCATGAACCGCCGTTCAAGGATACTGTGGCTACCCGGTTTGGTGGCTTTCAGCACGGCTTCGATTCTGCTGATGATCTTGCAGCGCCTCACCGTGTGGCGCCCGACCTTGCTGTTGACCCTGGAGCGGATGGCCGGATTCCGGCCAACTTTCTGGTGGAAAGACCAGGTCGACGTCATCTATCTCTGCTGGTGGATTCTGTTGCCGTTGTGCGGCGCCGCTGGAGCGTACCTTTCAAGACGCGCCGGCGGGACACGATTCGCTTGCATCGCGGCCAGCCTGTTTCCTTCGATTGTCATGCTCTGCATTTTCTGCTTTGTGTTACCCGTCAGCCTCGTGATCGACAAGAATACTGTCGTGAGGCAGCACCCTATTTACTTCGTCCTCGCCATGGTCAACTGGACGATGGTGCCAGGGCTCGCCCTAATTCTTGGGGCCTTGCCGTTTCTGCCACGCAGGCCTCCTGCCCGGTCCAGTGCGTGCACGCCAGCATAGCGGAACGCGCAAGCGGCAATTCTACTAATTGCTATCCCCGTTCTCGCCGCTTAGAATGTGGCTACCGCATTTCGCTGCGCTGAGGACCATTGCACAAAGGGCTTGCCATCTATCCTGGGTCATTTGATCCTCCCACCAACGGGCACCTCGATCTGATCGAGCGGGGGGCAAAGATTTTCGAAGAGTTAGTCGTCGCGATCCTGCGGAACTCGGAGAAGAGCCCCATGTTCAGCGTGGCCGAGCGGCTGGAGATGCTGCGCGAACTCACAGCGCATTTGAGAAATGTGCGCATCGACACGTTTGACGGGCTGACGGTCGAGTACGCGAAGTCTATCGAGGGAACCTGCATTCTGCGCGGCATCCGGGCGATTAGCGATTACGAATACGAACTGCAGATGGCTCTGATGAACCGCAAGCTCGAGCCCACGCTGGAAACCGTTTTCATGATGCCGGCGGACAAATATTCTTATGTCAGTTCGCGGCTGGTGCGGGAAGTGGCGCAGGCCGGCGGGCCGGTGAAGGGGTTGGTTCCGGAAATCGTCGAAGAGAAGCTGCGGGAAAAACTTGATCCCGCGTACAAGCTGCGCGACGTTCGGAGCGTGGAATTCGCCGAGCCAATTGGCGGAAGCGAACTGGATCGCAGAGAGAGGAAAAGGAAAAAGAAGGCATGACAACCGCAACAACAGAAGCACTGCGCCTTACCGATCGCATCAACCGGATTCAACCATCGGCGACGATGGCGGTGGTGGCCGAAGCCGACAAACTGCGTGCTCAGGGAATCGATGTGGTCGATTTCGGCGCCGGCGAGCCGCATTTCGCGACACCGCAGCATATTAAAGATGCGGGGATTGGTGCGATTCACGCAAACTTCACGAAATATACGGCGGTGCCGGGAATACCGGAACTGCGCGACGCGATCGTGCACCGTCATGCCGTCGATTTCGATTCGGATTACCGGCGCGAGGAAACGATAGCCTGCACCGGCGGGAAGAATGCGCTGTTCAATGCGATTCAAGTGCTGGTGGATCACGGAGACGAAGTGATTCTGCCTGTGCCGTACTGGGTTTCGTTCAAAGATATTGTCCGCTATGCGGGCGGGGAATGCGTTTTACTGGAGACCCACGAATCCGAGGGGTTTCGCGTGACGGCGGAGATGATCGCGAGACTTATCACGCCACGAACAAGAGCTATCATTTTGAATTCGCCTTCGAATCCGTCAGGTGCAGTGATGAGCGCGCAGGATTTGACAGAGGTTGCGCGGCTCGCACACGAGCGCGGAATCTGGGTGCTCTCGGATGAATGCTACGTTTATCTGAATTACACGGGAAAGACTTTTTCGGTGGGATCGCTGCGCGAACTGAGAGACCGGATTGTAGTTTTGGGGTCGCTTTCGAAAACCTATGCCATGACCGGATGGCGATTGGGTTACGCACTGGGTCCGGCTGCGGTGATCAGCGCGATGGCGAAGTTGCAGAGCCAGTCGACTTCGAATCCGACGTCGATTGTGCAGAGAGCCGCTATCGCTGCGTTGAAAGGGCCGCAGGAATGCGTGGGAAAAATGCGCAACGAATACATCGAATTGCGCGATCACGTGGTAAAAGGACTGCGCGCGATCCGGGGAGTGACGTGCACGATGCCGGAGGGCGCGTTCTATGCGTATCCGAATATTTCGGCGTTTTTTGGGCGAGGCGGCATGCGGTCAGCTTCCGATGTTGCGGGAAAGCTGTTGCGCGAAGCCCACGTAGCCACAGTTCCGGGCGAAGGATTCGGAACGGCAGAACACATTCGAGTTTCGTATGCGACGACCAAGGCGGAACTCGACCGAGGTCTCGAAAGAATGAGGAAGTTCTTTGCCGCGCTCTAGGCGTCGCAGGATAATGCGGCAACATTTCATTTCTGAAAGGCCGTCCTTCTTGAACGGCCTTTTTTTGTAGTCATTTCGATGGGCGAGTTATATCCATTGCGGATGGTTCCCGGGTTCGATCCGCGGCCGTGGGGCACGTACGATCTTTCGCCGGTTTATCCGAACCAGAAATTCAGCGAAAAGATTGGCGAGGCATGGCTGACCGGTGACAATTGCAAAGTTGCCAACGGGCCGCTGGCCGGACAGAGCCTGGCCGAGGTCAGCACAAAATATGAGCGGGAACTGGTTGGGAATGCGGCCCGCGATCCGGGCCGATTTCCACTGCTCGCAAAATTTCTTTTTCCGCACGAAAAGCTTTCGGTGCAGGTTCATCCTGATGATGCGCAAGCACTGAAGGTGGGTGAGCCGTGGGGCAAAACCGAGTGCTGGTACGTGGCACACGCGAAGCCGGGAGCGCAAATCGCTTTAGGATTGAAGAACGGAGCGAGTGTTGCGCAACTGGAAGAAGCGATTCACCAGCAGCGTGCAGAGGAGCTGCTGAACTGGCTGAATGTTTATTCGGGCGACATGATTTATGTGGCAGGCGGAACGGTGCACACGCTAGGGCCGGGGTCGGTGATCGTAGAAACGCAGCAGCAATCGGACACGACGTATCGTTTGTATGATTATGGTCGGCCGCGCGAACTTCACCTAAAAGATGGACTGGCGGCGGTGAAGTTAAAAGCAGGCTCAGGAAAAGTGGTGAGGCCGGGGCCAACGCAGATGAGCGGCGGAAAGAGTCGTCGCGGCGAGTTGGTGGCAGCTCCTTATTTTGTGGTCGACATGTTTGAGTTGACGGAGCCCCAGGCCTTGAGCACATGTGACGATTCGGGTAAATCTTCGGCGCAGATTCTGGTGGCGCTGGAAGGCTGCGGGATTGTACAGGCGGCAGGAACCGAGGCGGTTGCGATGGCAAAAGGCGACGCTGTGGTGGTTCCGGCGTGCGCGGAACAATTCACCGTGACCCCGCAGTGGACATTGGAATTTCTGCGATCGCGGGTGCCGGGTTCACAGCTGCCCGAACCGGAGACGCGAATTTAGCAGGCGGAATTTTGAGAACGTGGGAAAGAACGCAAACTTTTATCCGGTGATTCTGGCGGGTGGGCGCGGCACGCGCTTTTGGCCTCTGAGCCGCAGGAAGCGTGCGAAGCAATTGTTGGCGCTCGACGGCAACCAGACGATGATTCAGCAGACCGTGACGCGCTTGCTCCCGTTGGCTCCGGCGCGGCGGTTTTGGGTGGTCACGAACGAAGATTCTCGCCCCGCAATCCTGAAGCAGCTTCCAGCGTTGCCGAAGACGCAAGTGCTGGCCGAACCGGTTGGGCGAAACAGCGCGCCCGCGATTGGGCTGGCAGCGTTTCTACTGTTGCGAGAGCATCCGGATGCGGTGATCGGAATGTTTCCCTCCGATCATGTCATTGCCAATCCAAAGGCGTTCGCCGCAACTATCAAGCGAGGAATCGAGGTCGCAGCCGCGGGCGAGAATATTGTCGTGCTCGGCATTCGGCCAACGCGTCCGGAAACCGGCTACGGTTATATCGAGGCGGGAGCAGCGACCGGCCATTCGCAACCAGGGGCGCCGATTGCACTGCGGGTGCGGCGATTCACGGAAAAGCCGGATGCGGAGAAAGCGGCAACCTTTGTGGCCGCAGGAAATTATTTCTGGAACAGCGGAATGTTTCTATGGAGCGCGCGGACGCTGGCAAATGCGCTGCGCGAACATCTAGCCAAGACTGCGGTGATCCTCGAAGAGATTGCCTCAACATATGGA
>JASHNX010000317.1 GCA_030041415.1 Candidatus Sulfotelmatobacter sp. | reverse complement strand
TCACCTGAACTAGTGATCTGCAAGGTCGACTTCTGGCTCACCGCCCCAGCTGTATCTTCTAGCCTCGATTTCACCACGCTGATTCCGTTTTCCTGCTCGATGCTGAACTTCTCGGTCATCACCCGCTGGCCCCGTACGAAAACTCCGAATGCTCCCGAATCGACCTGATCGGACTTGGGTTTCGATTTGTCTTTCTTGTCGCCCGCGCCGGCTATCGAGACACAAGCCAGAACCAGAATTGCTCCCCATCCAATCTTCGAAATCGAGATCAATTCTTTCCTCCTCGCTCACGCGGCTTCAAGATTTTCCCTTTTGCAGCAGTCCGCGTTTCCCTGGTCGAAGATGGCCGGTTCGAAGACGACCGGCTGCGTAATATTCCCATCGCTTTTAAGATCTCCATCGCAACCTCTTGAACTGTCTTCCCAACGGTTGACTGATGGAACAACGCTCGCGCGTAATGCGGCCGCCGATCTCTATAGAGATCGCGAAAGCTCGAAAAACTGCCAAGCAGAGGACGTTCCGCACCTTCCCGATCCGCCTGCTCCCGGCAACGCCTCCACAACTCCTCGACGCTGGCATCAAGAAAAACCGTTGCCAGCCTGGCTTCTTCGATAAACCGCGCATTCTCTGTCTGCACAAATGCGCCGCCGCCGAGAGCCACAACTTTCTGCGTCCCGGCCCGCACCTCGCTCAGCATCTGCTGCAGCGCGGCATGTTCGGCGATGCGAAAGGCTGCTTCACCGGACTCCCGAAAAATCTCGTGGACCCTGCGCCGTTCACGTCTTTCGATTCGCTCGTCCAGATCTTCAAAAGCCCAACCAAGCCGCTCGGCGAGGCAACGCCCAACGCTGCTCTTACCCGCGCCCATGAAGCCCAGGAGAAAGATCGCCCGTGGCTCGTGTCGTCTTTTGCGCGCACGAGGCACGCCGCTGCCCGCACGACTTCCAGCCCGCCTGCCCAAATCTCTTTTTCTCTTGGCTTTAGTTATTGTTTTTCGGAGCGTTTGCTGAGGTGGATTTTACCACTGAAGGTTCGCAGAATTACCGTGGAGGAGACCGCTACGCGTCCCACGGTACCTGCAAAGGCACGCCCCTTATCGAGCGGAAACCAGGTGTGAGCTTTCGGTTGCAAGGGCACGTCATCGTGTACCTCGCCGCGAACCGAACGTGCGCTTACATCCGCCGAAGTCCACTCTGGAATGCTGGCATCAATGTCTCCGCTATGGCTGGTAAGGCGGTATTCGCCGCTATTGCCGAAATCGCCGACATAATTGATTCGTCCGCTCGTCGAAACTACCTGCACCAACGGGCCAGTTACGCCGTTCAGGGTAACGTTGCCGCTCAATGAGTCCACTTCTACGTGGCCATTCTGGATGTTCGACAAGGTCACCGTACCATTCATTGTCTTAACGTGTACATGACCATCCGAGACATCGCGAACGTCGACCACCGCACCCGCTCCCTCAAGACTGACGTCTCCGTGAAGCCTCTCGGCATGCAATGTTCCGTCGCTGCAGTGCAGTGTGACGCTGGCGTCGGGTGGGACCTCCAGTTCATAGTCCACGCGTCCGGAGGTCGCGTCCGCGCCCTCCAGCAAATGAGATTGAATATCGACCCGGTTGCCGGTCTGGTGGCGATCCACTTCGACTTTGTCGGAATGCAAAACCGCATTCACCACCACGCGGTTATCGGAGGAGGGTTTAACAGAAATGGAGCCATAGGGATTCGATACTGATACCCCGGCTTTTGTCCCCACCGCAAAGTGATACTCTGCACGGCTCTGTGCCACCAGGGTGCTTGCCACGATCGCGCCAATCGCGGCCAGCTTCGTCGCCCGTTCCTTCACCATGACCCGATCCCCCAAGCTTCCCGATCTCTCATCGCCTTGGCACCGCTGGTAAAGTTTCGTCGTTGTAGAGCATCTCATTATGGCAAAGAACGGTCCATTGCCAATTCGAAAAGAAGAGATTTTTGATGGTAGGCGTCTAGCAGCGAACGCCGGGCATCTTCGTCGTTCGGGCTTTCATTTACCATTGCCTGAGCATCCCGGATCGATTCGTTCACCTGTTGCAGATTCGCCTCATAGGCCGCCCTCATCGTTGGAGCATTGACGGCTATCTCCTGCATCAGGTCGTTGTCGTTTAAATCGGACGGATTCGGAATGGGCGTGGAAAAGGCTGTTCGCTCGGAAACAGTGTTGGTCTGCATGCGGTCATGAATCAACACTCCGGCTGCCACCAATAGCATTGCTGCGGCCGACACCAGCCAGCGTCCGGTCCACCCCGTGAATAGCGTATGCGCGAGGGACCCAGTCGTCCTCTGCGGACGAATGAGTCCCTCTCGTCTTAAAGCGATTTCAATGGAATTCCAGACTCGCGGGCTCGGCTCGTCAGCTTCCTGCAAACCGCCCGCTGCCGCGACAATCACATTCAGATCGTTCACCAGCGCGGAACACGCTGGGCACGTCCTTAAATGAGCTCTCTGCTCCGGCGTAGTGCCATCTTCCACTTCCGCCAGGCTCTCCTGCAGCTCAACGCAAGTCATACTCAACACTCCCCAAGTCCGCAACGGCTATGCTGTCACCGTAGTTCTTTGCTGCCCCTGTCGGTCCCTATCTTCCAGAGTCATTTCTAACCTGCTCGAGATTTTCCGGCCTTTTCGGCTCTATTCATCTTGAGCAGGTCCCGCAGTTTCATGCGGGCCTTATGTAACTGTGACTTGCTATTGCCGACCGAGCATCCCGCAATCTTTGCGATCTCATTGTGCTCGTAGCCTTCCACGTCATGCAGGACAAAGATCATGCGATAACCGGGTGGTAGGCTGTCAACCGCTCTCTGCAACTGCAAACGGTCAACCGACCCCGCTAACGCGACATCATCTGCGCCGAAGTCTCGCTTCGCAGATTCATCCTCACCACTCTGCGTCGTCTCTTCCAGCGAAACAACCGGAAGGCTCTTCTTTCTTAGATGCATCAGCACCACGTTCACCGAAAGCCGATGCAACCAAGTCGAGAACGCCGACTCGCCGCGGAACGTGCCGATCTTGCGGTAGAGCTGCAAAAACGCTTCTTGTGCCAGATCTTCCGCTTCCGCCGTATTTGCGGTCATCCGCAGGCACAGCGAATACACACGCCGCTTGTGCTTTTCGTAGAGCAAGCGGAACGCTTCTGCGTCCCCGCGCTGCGCCCTTGCGATTACTTCGGCGTCGATAGGTTCCGTGCTCTTTGGATGATCGACTGGCTCGGTCAAGTCGCCTTTTCCGGCCGCAACCATTGGGATGCGGCTTAAGTAGTTTATGTTGTATCGTTTGCCCAGCATGCCAGGAATTAGCATCAGCCTCTGGGTTACACAATATCAGAATATTTCTTCCGATCTTCGGATGCGGCCAGAGGGTGTTTTCTAAGCCCTTCCCCGGAGCGAAAATCCTTTGCCTTCCGAGGTTTGGATGCGCAGATAGGCCCAGAGTGCTCAAACCCCATAGCAAACCAAGAGTCGCAAATTCGAAAATTGGAATCTTCTGAAGTGACTTTCGTGACTTAAACCGCGGCTTTGTTCGCGGTTGTGATCGTTTCCAGCCCATGTCCGTGCGATCCCAACTCCCTCTGCCGTAGCAGAAAAGCCAGCAGCACGCCCAGTAATCCCAGAATCGAGAAAATCCACATGCCCAGGCGGTAGCCGGCAGGATTGTCGGCGCTGGCGTGGCTGTACGTGTTTGCCCATCCGATCAGCAGATTGAACCCCCCGAAACCAATGTTCTGCAGCATCGTCATCAATCCATATGCCGTTCCCAGCTTCCCGGGATCGACCAGGTAAGCGACCGAAGCCCACATCACCGCTGGAATCAGGGAAAATGCCACTCCCATCATCGCCATCGGTACATAGAGGCTGATCTGCGTATACGCCATCATTAAATAGACCGGAATTAGCAGCATCGACCCGAACATCATCAGCAGGGCCCGCTTGCCAATGCGGTCGACCCACAAGCCGAAGATCGGTGTCGCGATCATCGCAAACAGCGTCAACATGCTCGACAGAAACCCTCCAAATTCGCGCGAGGTTCCGTGAGCTTCAATGAAGAATTTCACGGCAAAGGTCTGAAAAGGAAAGATGGCGGAGTAGAAGACAACGCACAGCGCCACGATGAGCCAATAGCTTTCGCCAAACTTCCACAAATCGGCGAAAACTACTTTGTCAGTCGAAACATGACCCAGGTCGTAGCGTTTTTCGGCACCTTCCTCCATCACCCAGTAGGTGATCGCTGCCACCACGCACAACGCTGAAAAGCCCGCTGCGATCAAGAGCGGAGCTCGCCAGGTCTCGTAGGCTGCGCGCGCCCAAGTGGGAGAGTTAAGCGCAGAAAACGTCCCGAGGCGCGACGCCGTCAAGTTCAGGCCCAGGGCAAAACTCAATTCCTTGCCTCGAAACCAGCGAGCCAAGGCGGTAGTGCAAGCCACGTTCAGAGATTCAGCCCCCATTCCGAAAATCAGCCTTCCGGTCGCCATGATGGGAAGGTGCCCGGTTGCAGCCGTAATCGCCGGGCCTATAAACGAGAGGATGGCGAAAATCATGATCGCGCGCCGCAATCCCAGTCGGTCGATGATCATTCCACCGATGACTACGGTAAAAATGTTCGGGAAGCTGTACATGAACTGCAGGAAGCCGATATTTACATCGGAAAAGCCCAATTGCTGTTTGAGCACATCGGCAAGAGGACTCAGCGCATCATAGGCGTAGTAACTGCCGAACATCGCCAGGCTGACAAAAATCAAAACCAGCCAGCGGTAAATACGGCTTGGCTCAGGACGGGAAGTTTCAGTCATGAATGCTCTTCAAGATTCGAGATTAGACGCCGACAATCAGCACGAAAGACAAGAAAGACAAGAAAGACAAAGAAGAGTAGCAGATTTATTGAAAACTTCGCACGCCCGAGAAATTGCCTCTACTGGCCTGCTGAGCCAGGGCGCCGGGCGTCATTCCGGAGTCGAGCGCTTCTACAAGCGCGACGAGGAATCTCACACCCGACAGCGTTTTCCGGGTAGGTTCGAAGTAGAACTCCCGTTCAGTACTTCACAATGGCTGCAAACGATTTCGCATCCAGCGAGGCCCCACCCACCAGAGCGCCATCAATTTCTTCTTGTGCCATCAGCACCGACGCATTTTCCGGCTTTACCGATCCTCCGTAGAGAATCCGCAGCTTCGCCGCGAAGTCTTCGCCGAAAATTTCCGCCGCTTCGCGCCGGATCACCATGTGTGCCTCGGCAGCAATTTCCGGCGTCGCTGTCTTTCCTGTGCCGATCGCCCAGACAGGTTCGTAAGCAACTACGAGGTTTCCGGCCTTCTTCGCTGAGATCGCATGAAAGGCACGCACGCACTGCCGCCGCAGAACGTCGTCAGTCGATCCTGCCTCACGCTCTTCCAGCACTTCGCCGACGCAGCAAATCGGCGTTAATCCCGCTTCCAGCGCGGCTTTCAAGCGCATGTTCACGGTATCGTCGGTCTCGCAGAAATATTGCCGCCGCTCCGAGTGCCCGATGATCACATGAGTCACACCGAGAGCAAGCAGCATCGTTGTCGAAGTTTCCCCGGTAAACGCACCCTCGGTCTTCCAGTGAACATTCTGCGCACCAACGGCAACCTGCGTTCCTTTCACCGCTTCAATCCCAGCAGCTAAATCAATATCCGGCGTGCACACCACAATCTCGTCACGATCGTGCCCAGAAACTGCCGGTAGAAACTCTCGAAAAAATTCCCGCGTTTGATCGGGAGTCTTGTACATCTTCCAGTTGGCGGCAATCAGTTTCTTTCTCATTTTGATCCCTTTTCAATCGTGCAAGACAAATGCGAATTCATCAGTGCGAACTTCTCTGCAGCCCGCGTGTATTCCCGCAGCGTCCCGGTATCGAACAAAACAAAACGGATCATTCGGACATGCTTCGAAGAGGCAAGCGCTTCGACTGTGGCTGAAACTGCAATCGCCGCAGCTTCCGTTACGGGGTAGCCGAATGCTCCGGTCGAAATTGCCGGAAAGGAAAGGGAACTGAGTTGCCGCTCGTCGGCGATGCGAATCGATTCCCGGTGGCAACTTTCGAGAGTTTCGCTCTCCCGCCGATTGCCATCGCGATAAATCGGGCCGACCGTGTGGATCACATATTTGGCAGAAAGCTTTCCGCCAGTCGTGATGACGGCATTTCCGGCCGCGAGCCGTCCAATCTTGCTTACGATCTGTCGGCACTCGTTGAGAATTGCCGGCCCGCCGGCATCATGAATTGCGCCATCGACGCCGCCTCCACCAAGCAGCGATGAGTTGGCGGCATTTACGATCGCTTCTGTCTTCTCTTGAGTAATGTCCGCCGGACCGGCGAACTCGATGACCTTCTCGTCTTTCAACAGCAATCGGATCGCAAAATCGCGCACAACCGTACCCAGACCGCTCACTTTTTTTCCGTCAGCGCTTCTACGCCGGGCAGTTTTTTTCCTTCCAGAAATTCCAATGATGCGCCGCCGCCGGTCGAAATGTGCGTGATCCTGTCGGCAACGTCCGCGGCGTGCACTGCTGCCACTGTATCTCCGCCACCCACAATCGAAATCGCTCCCGCGTTTTCCGCCACGGCGTGCGCCACGCGGAACGTTCCCCGCGAAAATCCAGGCACCTCAAACACTCCCATCGGCCCATTCCAAACAATCGTTCGCGCCCGTGAAATTTCTTCGGAGAACAACTCGATTGTCTTCGGCCCAATATCCAACGCCATGCGATCCTCCGGAATCGGTTGCCCCTCGCCGATATGCTGTGTAACTGCATTCGCATCCGGTTTCATCGCTACGACGTGATCGCTCGGCAAGAGCAGCTTCACATTTCGCTGCTTGGCTTCCGTCATCAACTCTTTTGCCAGTCCGACCTTGTCAGCCTCGAGCAACGACTTGCCGATCTCCTGCCCTTGCGCCTTGAGGAATGTGTAGGCCATTCCGCCGCCAATGATCAGCGAATCCACTTTCCCCATCAGATTCCGGATCACACCAATCTTATCGCTGACCTTTGCCCCTCCCAGAATCGCTACAAACGGAGGTTCGGGATTCTGCAGCGCCTTCCCGAGATATTGCAACTCTTTTTCCATCAACAGCCCAGCCGCGGATTTCGGCACGAACTTGGTAATTCCGGCGGTCGACGCATGCGCCCGGTGTGCGCTTCCGAACGCATCGTTGACATAAAAATCCGCCAGTGCTCCCAGTTGCTTCGCGAAAGCTTCGTCATTTGCTTCTTCTTCGGCATGGAATCGCAGATTCTCGAGCAACAGCGTCTGGCCCTTTTCCAGTTGAGTGGCGACTTCTTCCGCTTCCGGGCCGACGCAATCCGGGCAGAAGCCCACGTTTTCTCCGCGCGCCAATTCTTTATCCAGGACCATGCGCAACCGTTCGGCTACCGGCTTCAGGCTCATCTTCGGATTCGGTTTACCCTTCGGTCTTCCCAGGTGCGAAGCCAGAATCAACCGTGCGCCGTGTCGTAGCGCGTATTCGATCGACGGCAGAGTTTCACGGATCCGCGTGTCATCCATCACCCGCCCGTCATCGAGCGGCACATTAAAGTCGACTCGCATGAATATGCGATTGCCGTTCAACGGCAAATCACGGATGGAAAGCTTGGACATTGGCTGGTCGTCCTTTTATGCAGGAATGTTAAAGCAAGACGTACAGAATCGCCCCGGGTTGCAATCCCGTATTTATATCAGAGATAAAGTGCCGCACTGCAGTTTACAGGCCCTTGCCGGCTATGTAATGGATGAGGTCGCGTACTCGGCATGAGTATCCCCACTCATTGTCGTACCAGGAGATCACCTTCACGCAGTTGCCGCCCACTACCAGGGTCATGGGCGCGTCCACTATCGAAGACCGCGAGTCACCCTTGAAATCCGATGAGACAAGTTCATTTTCTTCAAAGCCCAGATAGCCCTTCAGCGGACCGCTCTCTGAGGCCTTTTTCAGAGCCGCATTCACTTCTTCTTTTGTGGTTTTCTTTTCCACCCATGCCACGAGGTCGACAACTGAAACGTTCGGCGTCGGCACCCGCATGGCAAACCCATCGAGTTTTCCTGCTAAGTCCGGAATCACGAGCTTCAAGGCTTTCGCCGCGCCGGTAGACGTTGGAATCATGTTGATCGCCGCCGCTCGTGCCCGTCGCAAGTCCTTGTGCGGAAAATCGAGAATCACTTGATCATTGGTGTACGAGTGAATGGTCGTCATCGTCCCGCTGACGATTTTGAATTCATCATTCACAACCTTTGCGATGGGCGCCAAGCAATTCGTGGTGCAGGATGCATTCGAAATAATGTGGTGCTTCGCCGCGTCATACTTTTCCTGATTTACGCCCAGCACCAGCGTGACGTCTTCATTCTTCGCCGGAGCCGAAATAATCACTTTTTTTACCGGTCCGCGCAAATGTTTCTTGGCATCATCAGCGTCAGTGAAGCGTCCGGTGGATTCGATCACCACTTGGGCGCCCACCGATTCCCACGGCAATGCCGCCGGATCTTTTTCTTTGAAGACCTTAATTGTTTTACCATCCACCGAAATGCTATCCGCGCCGGCCGAAATCTTCTGGGGCAGGTTCCCGAGAATCGAGTCGTATTTCAGAAGGTGTGCCAGTGTTTTCGGATCGGTCAAGTCATTGACCGCGACAAACTCAAGATTGGGATCGTTCAGCGCCGTCCGCAAGACATTGCGCCCAATCCGGCCAAAACCATTAATGCCAACTTTGATTGCCATCTTGTTTCTCCATTCTTAGTTATGAATGCTCACAGAAACCATCCCGAAGCCTTAGGGAACAGACGATGGTAGCAGGACAGCGGAGCGGCGTAAATGACGGCTAGCTCAACCTAAGGACAGATCATCGTTAGACGAAATCGCCTGTCGACCCGCCGCGCTTGTCATTCTGAGCGCCACGCGAGCACCGCGAGCGCAAGTCGAAAGACTGCCCTGAGCGGAAGGGAATCCCTATTGTCCTAACATCTCACGCGGAGCCTGATGGTCTTTCGCTCGGCGAGCGTCGGTTCGCCACAAACCGCCTTCACAGTCGCCGTCACACAAAACTCAATTCCAGATACGTATCCGTGCGGCTCCAGATCAGCGGTACCCGCGCCATCCAGTATTTTCGATTGATTGTTTGCCGCGCATGCGCATGCTCCTCGGGCGGCAAGATTCGTGCCTGCGCCATAAACTCTGGACCGGTTACTTTGCCGCGAATGGTGCAAGGAGCGACCTTCACCTGCGGATTATTGCGAACCCGTTTCGTTTTTCCCATATCGCTGCGCGTCATCACATACAGCTTGTCGCCATCTTCTCCGAACCAGACCGGCGTTGCGACGCCCGTGCCATTCTTGCGGAAAGTGGTCAAGGAGATATATTTCTGGCCGTGTACTGGCGCCGGAATCATGTTTACCCCCGCACGAAAGGAAGCCAATTGCCCCCACGCTTCGATCTGTGTTACAAGCGTGGGTATGCGCAAATGGATGCGCGAGCGCTTACAGCGTCGCAAAAAGAAAGCCGTCGAGCCCTCCGATAAACCCGCCCCAGCTCCCTTGCAGCCCGCATATTTTGACGCAGAATCGGTCGACTCTTCGGCGGATCAAACGGAAACTGCTGAATCGCAAGTACCCGAGCCACAGGGGGTCGAAGCACCGTCTTTTGAAACTCCATCTCACCAAGCAGAAGCCGGCTTGGCGCAACCAGCCGTTGGCGAAGAGCGGCCGCAATCAGCCCCAACGCCTTCCGTACCATCCTCGGGCCGCGCTGCATCAGCCAATCGCAGCCGCCGTCGCCGTGGAGGCCGCGGCCGCGGTGCCCCTGGCCGCGAGCAAGCTGTAGCTAATGCCTTCACTCCGGCCGGTCTCAAAGGATCCATTTCATCAACGCCGGCAGAATCCCCCGATGAAGAGTCTCCCGCCGCCGACGCCGAAAGCGCAGCCGTGACTCCTGCCCATTCTCGTTCGGCTCAACCAGCATCGGCTCCGCGCCCACCGAAAGGCATCGTCGTGCTCGCCATAGGTCTTCCGGGATCAGGCAAGAGTTCGTGGTTCAAGCGCCACAATGTTGTTCCGCTTTCGAGCGACATGGTGCGCACTTTACTCTTCGATGATGTTCGCGAACAGCGCTATCAGGATCTGGTCTTCTCCAATCTCCGTTCGATGCTGAAGGCAAGGCTGGTCGCCCGTCGGCCCATGAACTACGTCGACGCCACAAATCTCACTCCCAAGGAACGGGAGCACTGGATCAAGCTGGCGAGAGATTACAACTATGAAGTCCACGCCGTCTTCTTCGACGTGCCTCTTGAAGTCTGCATCGAGCGTCACCATCGTCGCGATCGCGTAGTTCCCGATGACGTCATGCGCCGCATGGCTGCAAAGCTGAAGCCGCCGACCTTCGAGGAAGGTTTCGCGAAAATCACCGTCGTACGGGTGAAGAAGAAGCCGGAAGAGGCCGCCGGCGTGGAAAGTGCGGGCTAGCTAAGTTTTTAGAAACGGCAGCATGTGCTTGAATGCTGGTGAAGCGGAAGAGCGCATGAGTTCGTAAATCATCATTTCGGTCGAAGAAATCACCGCCCCGGAAGCTCGCATCCTTTCCAGTCCAATTTTCCAATTCCACTCCGTTCGCGAGCTCACCGCATCGGAAGCGACATGCACGATATAGCCCTCGCGCAAAGCCGCCAGCGCCGTCTGCATTACGCAGATGTGGCTCTCTATGCCGCACAGCAGAAGCGTGTTGCGGTTGCCCGGCACGCGTTTGAGCGCCGCACAAAACATATCGCCGCCAAAACACGAGAACTTATCTTTATCGATCGCGTTAGCCTGGGGAAGAAGGGAAGCGATCTCTGCTACGGTATTTCCGAGCCTCCGCGAGTACTGCGTGGTGACCAGCGCGGGAATCTTCAATATCTCCGCCGCCCGAATCAGCAGCTGGGCATTGCGCACCAGTTGCTCTTTTCGAAAAATCGGAGGGAGCAATTTCTCCTGAATATCCACCACCAGCAGCGCACATCGCTCCTCGTCCAACGCCTGTCGCGCCACTTCTGCATAATCGCTTGGGGACAGCGAATCATTCTCAGGCACTCTCGACATATCTCCTCCAGCTGGCTCGATCGATTTTATCCCGTGCGTTGCAGACGGCTGGTCCGTCGGTCGTTCTTAGCACGCCGAGCTGCGGACGCGCGTCGAAAGTGTGCCCTGATCGCAGTCGGAGCGAATCCCAACTCCGCTTTAGTTGACGCGCCTTACCCACGCCCATAAAATCAACATGACCCACAACCAACTTGGCTGTTGGTCAACCACACACTGCCCCCTCGTTCAACGGCAGGACAGCTGACTCTGGATCAGCATATCGGGGTTCGAATCCCTGGGGGGCAGCCAAATCAAATCAATCACTTATCCGCAGAAAACGCCCGCACGGAAGCACTCTCGAAAAGTAGCGTAAGAGCTCGACTTGGCGCAGGGCGGCTCGAAGTCTCCGGCACAGACTTGCACCCTTTAGCGATAGCCATTTCCGCTCAAAAATTGATATTCCAGTGGCTCGTAAGGCTTGAGGGAAATTGCAATTTAACGCCGGTGAAGATCTGCAATTTCGGCGCGCCCAACCCGGAACGATAGACGGAAGGCTGGGCTTCGACATAGATATTCAGCACGTGCCCGCCGCGCAGCTTCATCACCTTGCCGACGCCGGCTCCAACAGGGACGAAATCGGTGTGGCTGTAAGTGTTGAACTGCATGATGCCCGATGAGCGCAAATAGAATCCCTTACGGAGATTGAAGAAGACGTTCGGCTGCACGGTGGCCAGTTGCGATCCCCGTCCCCACAGCGTGTGCTGATAGGTCGCCAGCACGCCGAGAAGACCCCAACTCTGGGGCGCGATGGTGCCGGCTGCGATACCGCCCTGTAGACTGCTGGGACCGAAATTGGCGCTTGTGTTGGTCGGAACCGCAAACAGAGGTCCGATACCGAAGCTGGCTTTCTCCCGGAAGCCGAGGTTCACAGGGGTTATGACGAGATTATAGATTTGTGTGTCACCGAGGCCGGTACGAGGCCCGCTCGTCGCAGCCGGGTCTGTATTGATCGGCGGGATGATGTGAAAGAGTTGTTGGACGCCGTTAATTTTGAAGGGGATTAACACTCGAACGAGCGCGTCCTCGGCACCGCCGTTCACCCGATTCAAGGATGCTGCGTAGTAATTCCAATATTCCAAAGTAAGCTTCGGGTAGATTGGATTGTTAGAGCTGTTGGAGTCGCTGTTGCTCTGCGCTTGACCCTCCGTCCCAGAGACAATCAGGCCTAGCAAAATCACAACTAGGGCGCTAGAACACATTCCGTCGATCGCTCTTGAAAAAAAACCCCTCAATTGCCCAGGCCTACGACGCACGTTGTGACTCAGGCTTGACTTCTAAACCCGGGCCCTCTGCTGAAGTGAGTAAACTCAACGGCAGAAGGTTGCAGTGTGCTTAAAAAACCTGCTTCACACGCATCAGTCACTTGAGGCCCACAAGTGCAAATCCGTCCTGGTGTCGATCAGGCGAGGCCCAAAACCTTAATGGAAGATTCGTATGCGGCGTTTATCCGGTCGGATGGCGCTCAACGACCTGGATCGAGCACTGGTCGGCGATTTGGTATACCAGGAGTGCCCGGCTGTATCCATTGTCATCTGCTGAAACACGAGGACACACGGATGGTCGCAAAGATTCTGTTTAAGTGTAAGGCTCGATGTTTGCATGCGAAGGAAGGGAGTATACTCGTCGAAACGTGGGGGGTTCCGTATGACATCGGCCAGTGAGATGCGAAGATCGGGCATCAGCGTAGTCGGAGACC
>JASHNX010000316.1 GCA_030041415.1 Candidatus Sulfotelmatobacter sp. | reverse complement strand
GGTAATGCTTTCTGATCGAGCAGGATCTCATCGCTCTGCGCAACCAGGTTGTACCGGTAGACGGGCCCCTGCTCGCCCCAGCCCAGGTATTCATACTGCGCAGCAGCCGTCACATACCCGGTAAACACAAAGGTCCCATTTGCTTTAACTAGAATCAATCGCGCACCTGTCGCCGGAACCACAAATCCCGGCGAATTTCCCAGCAGGCTCACCTGCAATTCCGCCGGTTGATTCAGCTTTCTCTGCACCTTCGGAGGTTTGGTCCCGTCCATCGCTTGCGTGTAGTCCTGTGGGCCTTGCCCCGCTTGCAGATTGTCGATGGTCAGCTCCATAGTTCGCCTGCGTTAGCTCCCGCTCGCACACTTTCTCTTTGCCGCAGTTACGCTCTGCAGCCATCGCGATTTTTCTCTGAATTTTCGTGAGTTAAAGACTGCTAAACCTGGACCTGCGCGCTGATTCTGTCGACCGCACTCTTCAATAAACAGCGGCCATTGGAGCTGGGTAAAAATTCCCAGCGCCTACATTCCCGATGGCATTGTCAACATAACCTTTATTAGCAACGTCACCCTCACCCACCGGAGTCGGCACATTTGGCGGTGTCGTAAAGCTCTTCGTTCCCGTGATCGTCTCCGCATTTGCTAAATGCACCACCGCATTGTCGTTCGCCTTCAGCGCCAGTTGCGTGTTCACATACTGCATCGATACCGGCTGCGCCGCCGTACCCGATCCCGGCGTCGTTCTCACCTGCGCTAGCGTCACTGGAGAGGTTGTAGGCACGACCCAGAATTCTGTTCTTACTTCATTCGGTTGAAGCTGGTACACAACCGAGTAATACACATTCGCCGGTGTCGCACCCACATTCGGCATCAACTGCACATTTAGCGCGCCATTCGTTCCCAGCGTGACATCCAGTTCGCCCGGGGCTACCGCCGTTCCGCTCGCCGTCGTAAAAGCTGGCCACGTGATCACCAGCGTTCCCGCTGCCGGAGTCCCACTCGCTGAATACACGGTGTCGATCACACTCGTCAGCGTCGGCCCACTCTGCGGGACCGGCGAAGCCGCGCGCGGCGCGGGTTCCGCAACCGGCTTCGCTGCGGCTAAGCTCTTCGAGCCTCCTGGCCTCGCTGCCAAAGCTTTCGCCCCTGCGCCCACGACGACACAAGCACCGGTTGAAATCGTCAGCGCAAAACAAAAAAGCCGCCCTGCCGGGCGGCATCTCTGCAACATACTTCCTCCTGACAAAATTCCTTTCAAGCGAGCTGCCTGCCCGCCTGACTAAAATCGAGGCGTCATCCCGAAGCCCCGCGCTTTCACCAGCGGTGCGAGGGATCTCGCGCGGATTAAAACTCCGCTGGTAATCGGCCTTCAAACCTGTTCCTACGAACTATCCGTTTTCAAGATTTCGCGCGAAGCCTTACCTCGCCAATCTTGATTCTCGCCCCTTCAAGAAGTTCTCCACGCTCCGCACATAAACATCCGCAAAGTCCGCTGATGGTCTTCGTCCCTCAATCAGTCCCATCGCGTCCTCAAGATCCCAACCCAGCACCGCAAGCAACGCTAGCGTCATCATCGGAGCGCGGTGCACTCCCGCCGCGCAGTGCACAAACAATTTCGCGCGATCGTCCTCCAATGCTGCCAACGCAAACTCCACTCCTCGCGCAAATACTTCCGCCGGCTTCGGCTCGAAATCGTCATCGACGGGATTCCAGCAAACCTCGATCCCAGACGGCCTCGCCAGCGGCGTGTCGTCAAATTCAATCTGCATGTCGATGATGTGCGTAACCCCCGCCCGCGACACCGCCGCCATGTTCTCCGCGTTCCAGATTCCGCCTCCGACCGCGATCCGGTCGGTCACCCACGTAATATCCATCCCGACCTTTCGCGGCGCGACATAAACGTCGACACTTTCGCTCGCGCGAACTTCATCGCCGAACCCAACATTTCTGTGTCGCCTTTCAATTCTTCCGCCAATTCTCCTTAATCGCCCCTCCACCAAAGCGATGCCGGCCCAGCCGATCGGATTACCGTCAAGCGCTTCGCTGGGTTTCATTCTAAAGTATCCCTAGCCGCTCACATGATTGCTTGTTGCGTCCTTATCGCTACCCTTCACCGAAGACGCCAACTCCTTCAACCAGATATACGTCGGTGAATCCTCTGGCTTCGATTCCACCGTCTCAAGGCCCGGCGGATGAATCCCTGCTAGTTCGTACAAATACTTCGCATGACCCAGTTCTCCCTGCTGCGCCGCTTCAATTAGCCCCTTCGCAATCTCTCCGGCTCGAGCCCGCACAAGATCTGCCACTATTTGCAGCGCTTCCGCCGCGCTCCGCTTCTCCCCTACCAATCGAGGAGTCCTTCGCTCGTAGGTGCTTCTCTTGAGCATTATTGTCGCGCGTTCGCCTTTATTCTTTGCCTTCCCTCGCCTTTCAACCAATGACTCCTCCAAAAACAAAAGGCGCACGTAGCAGTGCGCCTTGAATCTACTATTGCTTTTTTCTTATTCTTATAAATACATTATATCATACTGCAAACTACCTTTGGGACATTTTTCAGAAATTATTTTCCTCACATTTTCAATCACTTGATGAAATCCGTAACTCCTTACCCTCTTGACAGCTTTTTCCACAACCCGAGCCTGTTCGTTTCGCCGCCGATCTCACAGCGCATCCTCCTTCGTCTCGGGCAGTCTCTCCAGCAACTCGGCTTGAAGAAAATCGTCCGTCAATTCGTCAATCAACTCGGGAAGCCTCCGTTCAATGGTCTTTCGGTCGCATTGCAGAATTCTCGCCGCCGCGTCGTGATCGTGTTCCTGTAACACCACGCGGGCAATGATTTGTCGGTCAAATTCTTGCAGCCTTTCCAGGCACCCCTCCACGTCGTGCAAGAAAATTACCCGCTCCTCAAAGGTAATCGCACTGTAGGCTGTAATCCGGCTGCGAAATAACTCCCGTCCCAGCAGCGACGGCACTCGTCCGGCTTCCAGCGACCATCGCATGTACCTCCGCAAAAGCGTCGTCGTCTTCTTCCGGTAGAGCCACAGGTCCGGATCGCGATCCCACTCGTCCTTCTCGAAAGCTTCATTTTCTCCTTTCCCTTGTCCTGCAAAACTGAACGCTGCTTCCTCCCCTTGCCCCGAAAAACCGCTGGTGAATCCGCTCATATCAACCCTCCGGCCTCATCGAGCTCGCTTTCACTCGACGCATACCCTGCAAATTCCTCTTCGAATTCCCAGTCGTTTCTCCGCGTCGCTTTTCTTTTCACTTCCGTCGAGGGCGGTGGCAACTCCGCCATCGCTTGCGCACAGACCGTGCAATAAATCTGTTGACCTCCTACCGGACGCAGCCACAATCCGCCGCAACGCTCGCAGTACTTCAATTCCAGCGAGCCCTCTTCCGCTTTGGCGCCTGTGCGCTTCTTCATGCAATCCGCTCCTTTGCCGCTCAATGCAAAAAGCCCTGCGCCAGTTGCCACTCTCCGCGGCAACCGAACGCAGGGCTCGTTTCTTTTTACGATGGCCTGCTTTCGTTATTTAGTTGTTACACCAGTGGATCGTCTTTATTTCAATCCTTCTCGCCCTGCAAATCCGCCTCCGCTATCTCTCCATCGGTAACTCAGGCTCCCGTCGCGACCCCGATGAGCACTGGCGGAAAAATCCTTCTTCATATCCCGATTTCAGCACCCGCCCGTTCTGCAAAATCACGCTTACCCGGCCGCTGAACTGCAGCGCTTTCAACAAATGTTCCATCGCCGCCGAAAGCACTTCGGCAGCCCGCACCTTGCGGCGGAATTCGACAAAGTTCTTTTCTTCGTCGCAGTTATCCATGAGCGAGTACCCCGGAAAGGACTTGGGTTATACGATGCCGCAATCGTATAGCTCTTAATTTTCTCAGTCAAGGTTGGATGATTATGCACTTGACACATCAGGCTATTTCTGGCACAATGTTCTCAGTTCGGAGATTGCGCCATGAACCTGTTAGATGTTTACAAGGAACTCAACACCGAAGCGAAGTGCCTCGCATTCCTAGAGCATATGCGCTGGCCAAACGGAGTCAAGTGTCTATCCTGTGAATCACAGAGGATAACGGGCATCGTTGCCAAAGGGAAGCTCAATAAGAAAACAGGCAAGCGTTCGCCGGACCGCGAACTCTACCAGTGCAACGAATGCCGCTTTCAATTCACGGCCACGACAGGCACGGTCTACCACGACACGCACCTTCCGCTACACAAGTGGTTCCTCGCCATTGCGCTCATTACCGAATCGAAAAAGGGCATGAGCGCCAATCAACTCTCTCGCGCTTTGGGAGTTCAATATCGGACCGCATGGTATCTGGCGCACCGCATCCGGAAAGCGATGGTCGAAGCAGACCGCCCAAAACTCAAAGGTATCGTCGAGATTGACGAGACCTACATCGGCGGAAAGCAGAGAGGCAATTACCGGAAGCTCCGCAATAAGGATGTTGTCATCGGAGTGCGTGAGCGCGGCGGCGATCTACGCTTGGTGCAGACACCGGACAACAAGGCAGACACGGTTTACCAAGTCATCGCGGACAACGTGGCGAAAGATGCGCAGGGAATCATGACGGACGAGAGCCACATCTACAATTTCGAGACCACGCAATTTCACAAAGTTCCGCACGAGCGCATCAAGCACAGGGACAAAGTCTACGTTCGCGGCAACGTTCACACCAACACGGTCGAATCCGCATTCTCGCTATTCAAGCGCGGCCTAACGGGAGCCTTCCACAAGGTCTCGTTAAAGCATCTGCAACGCTACTTGAATGAGTTTTCGTGGAGATTCAATAATCGCAAGAGTCCCGATTTGTTCGGGCTGGCTGTGAAGCGATTGGCACTGGCAGGGAATATGCCCTACGCTAAACTGGTAGAGGAAAATGCGTTCACGCCGTTTGTAAGGCCGTAGTTGCGATTGCAATTCTTTGCAACCTCGGATTTAATAATATTAATCAACGGTAGACGGTAATCCTTGACTGGTTACCACAGGAATGGTACAACACTCCCGTAATCTTCCCCTCGAAGTTGCGACCCTTGGAGAATGTTGGGTGAAAAGTTTGCACCTCCCTCAAACGCTGGCGTCCGCAAAGTAATACAAATATGACGACTTCCTCTGGAGCCACAGTTGCATCTAATGGTGTGGATGCGACAATTGTGACTGACTACTGGAACAGAGCGTTGGAGAACTGGAGACAAGTCATAACGGAGCCTGATGAAGTTGCTGTTTTCTCCGCCCTCGACGATCCTGAGTGGGATTGGCGAACGTTGGAGGGAATAGCACGCGATACGGAGCTAAAACCTGACATCATCAGGCATATTCTTGGGAAATACGCCGTTCTTATACGTACCACTCAGTCTTCTAAATACGGCGTTTTATATCAGCTCAAGAACCGTACCACGCAAACTGACGAGCCCCTCATTGACCGAGCCCTAGACTTTATCTCAATGGGCAAAAGGCGCAAGTCTGCCTAAAAGGGTCGAGTCGTAATACAATTCTCTTCCACTACAGGTCATGATCTGCAAATGACATCTCTGCACAGTGCTTGGACTGTGTTTATTGTCGGCTTTTGCGGCGGTTTTCTAGGTGACATCCTAGGCCTTTACGAGCTGCGCCAGACTGATCCCGCGAACTTGCCTAAATACATAAGATCCAAATTCTATTGGGGTATGAATATCCTAATGGCATCGCTCGGCGGTGGGCTCGCACTGCTTTACGGCTTTAAAGATGTCAACGCTCTCTTGGTTGTCAATATTGGAGCTTCGGCCCCATTAATCATTAAAGCTCTTGCGACAAATGCGCCGAGAATACAGCCACCCAAAGTCAATTAAATTTGGTTTGTTACGAAAAGGCCCGCCGATATTCTGGCGGGCTCCGTGGTAGGAATGGAAAGGGTTTACTTCTTCGGGTTGCGGACATCCACATGTTGCCGTTCCGTTGTACGCGGATTGTTGTTCGCGTAGCGTTGCGTTGTGAACTGGCCGCTCACCGAGTCACGATACACGATCTTTCGCGGTGGTGTTTTCGGTGTTGCCATTGGCCCTCCTTTCTGAGATTGGCTAATGGTTAACGGTTCCTCTCGGCATCGGTTATCCACACCTTTGCCGAGAGGGGCTTCGCCTGTTCCTCGTTAGAAACAGGGAACTCCCAGAACTTTTGACTTGACTGTAGGGAGACAGGAGAACTACTGTGCGGTTACCGAGTTCCGAACTTTCAAGCTTCAAGTTCCGTCAGAGAGCCGCCTTGCAGGGCGGCTTTTGGCGTCTCTGAGCCGCTTCGGGTTGTCCTGTGAGTTTGTAACAAATTCACATCAGATAGGAAGTGACTCGCTAGATACTTTTTTACTTATCCGGCAGGATTAACTTCTCAGATTTTAGGTAGTGGGCTACTTTGAATTTATCCAGAAGTGGCCGCTCAAGATTTTGGTTATGTCGTCATCTGGATCGGGTTCCGTCGCCGTCAGGTGACACTTCATTGCTTCAGTGAACTTGCAGAGAAGTCCTAATTGCACGCACATATGCACCAAACCTCTTCGGATAGTCCACAGGAAGTAAATAATCACTAGCAATAGAAAGGTCAGAATCAGATCAACCATTTGCGCCCCTCCTGAATGTCACTTCTCCGGCGGGATGATTGTATCGGGTTTGCGCTTCGATACCTTGACCTTCTCGCGCTTGATGGGCTTTGCGTTTAGAAGGCCCTGGACGATTCCCTCGAACTTCTTGCGATCTACTTTTAGGCTTTTTTTCGGCATTTTCAACACTCAATCACAGCACTGCACAGAGCGTCCGTCTGATAGGCTTCCCGTCGGCATTTTGAGATCTCGGCCAGCGCAGCAAGTGACGCCTCCCACTCATGGAGGCGATGAGCAAACCGCTAGGCTCAACGGACTTAAAATCCGTTAAACCACTCCCGTGGTTTTGTGGGTTCAACTCCCATCGCCTCCGCGCTTTTCACGCAAGGACAAATCCTATGACAAACGATAACCAAATCCTACTCCACATCTGCGAATCGATCCAAGACCACCACAGTCGAATTTGCGAGTTGTATCTGGTGTTTCTCATTGCGTTCGCCCAGTCGGGAGTTTCGCCAGAAGTGATTGCGTCATTTGCCGAAGGCGTGCGCCGATCTGTTCCGACTCTCGATGCATCTGGCGACACGATTCGAGAACATATTCTCGAACTTCGGAATCGCTAGCATCCTCTCCGGGCCGGACAATCTCCCCGGCCCTGTTTTCCTTTTCCCTGTCACGGCTGAAAGTCATCTTGACCTCTTTTCTTGTGCTGCGTCAAATGCACAATCCTGTCAAGGTTGCCTCTGCCATTCGAGCTGTGGAAAACTTGCTCTCGTTAGCCATTGGCTATACCGTGCTATACTCCCAGCCATGAAGTTCCGTGTCCTGCAGGAAAATCTTCGCAATGCTCTCTGGGAACGCATCGAGGAAGGCGATCTCACCGGACTTCGCTTGGCCAAGCAGACCGGCTTCAAGCAGGCTCACATCTCCAATTTTTTGAACCGCAAGCGCGGTCTCAGCCTTGAAGGCATGGATCGTGTCTTGTCCGTCCAGCATCTCTCGGTGCTCGATCTGCTCGACCCCTCTGAAGTCAACAAGCGCGCTTCCATCCTCCCTCCCAGCAATGATGAATTTCAGAACATCGTCGTCGTCGATGGCGCCATCGCCGCCAGCCATCCCCTCCTCACCAGCATGCATGTCAAGGAGATCCTGAAATTCAAGAAAAGTTTTCTCAAGAAGCTCAAGCCCGAAATCGAAGGCGACCGTGCTCGCTGGGAACGGTTCGTGCTCATTAAAGCCGATGGCCGCGAAGGTATGAGCATGTATCCCCGTCTTCTGCCCGGTGCCATGCTTCTCATCGATCGCCACTACAACTCGCTCAAGCCCTACCGCAAGGGTGAGAACAATATGTATGCTGTCCTCAAGAACGAAACCTGCACCATTAAGTACGTGGAAACTGCCGGCCGTCAGCTCATTCTCCGTCCGCACAACCAGGCTTATCCCATCGAAGTCTTGGCCATGGAGGAAGGTAGGAAACCAGCCGATTACCTCGTCGGCCGCGTCTGTCATATTGGAATAGAGACTTAAAGGCCGCTCCCCGCATCCCTATTCCTGATTCAAACTGTCAAACATCTTCCACAGCGTGTCGCCGGTCGGACGATATATTAAGTATCCGTTCCCGGCATCCGTAGTCTCGCGAAACAGCAACTCCCCCCGCCCATCTCCATCCGCGTCAACCGCGTCAATCAACTCCAGCTTTGGCGTTACATCCAGATGGAATTTATCCGTCACCCCAGCATACAGCTTTCGCAGGTCCCCATAAATATCGGTTCTCGCCGCCAGCGTCACATAGTACGTCGTCGGAGCCGCGCTTTCTCCCGCCTTTTGCGGCAAATGTGCCTCAGCCGTCAAAACCATGACCGGTTGATCGTTCCTCCAGACGTCGAAGGCGCGAAACTCAACGTTCTCAAACTCCGGCTCGATCTTCTGACCCGGTTTATGCGCGCTCGACCCGCGCTTGCTTGGCGCGCTTTTTGTCTCTGACGGCTTCGCGGGAATCGTATCTTTCGCTAGCTTTGTCAGATAGGTCCGCACCGCATCCGCTGCCAGCCCCTCCATCTGTTTCTGGTGGTCTGCTTCTTCGCTTTCCTTCCAGAAAAACTGAAATGACTCGGGCAGCGGTCCTCCCGCATCCGAAATTGCCGGCACCAGCTGCACCGCTGGCTTAACTTCAGCCGCATGGTCGCCGCTTGCAGGCGCTCGGCCAAGACTTGCCGTTTCTGTCGTCCGCGTCAGCTCTTCCGGAGTGTCATCCGGAGCGCTCTGCGTCGGCTTGCCCCGGCGAAGTACCGGCCGATAGTAATTCTGTCCCGGCTGACTCTGCCCTGATTGATCCTGACCCGACTCAGCCTGCTTTGGCTGATTCTGGTTTGGCTGATTCTGGCCGGCCTGAGTTGTGCCTGTTTGACTTTGCGAAGCCTGACCCTGCCCCTGGGTCCCAGACTCTCCGGCGCTCGGTGTTGATGTGCTCTGTCCTCCAGAACTTGCAGGTTTTGTCGCACTCGTCCCTTGTCCAGTCGTACTTGTGGTCTGCGGCCCGGAATTCTGTTCTGTTCCTCCCTCTGAATCCCCCGCCCGTTTCAGCCGCGGCCGCCCCGAGTCGTCATCTGCCGATGACCCTGTACTTGAACCGGCTCCCGAGTCCGAAGAACTCGCACCGGTCGAAGCCCCTCCGCCAGCCGATGATCCCGGAGCCGATCCCGCTGTGCTTGTCTTCTGCGAGGCTCCGCTTTCCGCTCCCGACCCCTGCTTCGCGTCCGCTCCTCGCGTCAGTCGCGGAGGTCCGCCGTCGACGCCCTCGATCCCTCTCGGCTTGTCTTCCGCTCGGTGGATCTTAGTCGCCGCAACCGTGCCATTCAGAACGTACTGTCCCGCTCCCAGCCACGGAGTCGCGCTATTCGGATTCTGATTGTGCAGCGCTCCGCTCACCGTAAACAGGCCTTCGGATCGCCCGGTTTTCTCCACTTCATAGACCGTTCCGCCGTCCAGCGCCATCGGCACCGGATTCGCTTTATATGCGCTCGCGTCATAGAACTTGCCATCGATCCGGATCGCGATCGGAATCAGCGTCCCCTTCCCGCTCTTATTAAGCTGCAACAACCCTACCGCCCGCGGCTCATTCACCAGTTTTTTCGGCGGAGCCGGCGCTGGCTTTTCCTCTGGAGGTTCTTCTGGCCGCTTCAACTGCGGCATCTGGGCCACGCTCCGCGCAATCCCCAACCCGCCGAGCATTAGAATCCCCATGACGGCGCAGCCCCATCTGCGGTATAAAAAGCTGCTGGCACCCATGCGTCCGCGCCCACGCGGCGTCATCTCATGGATCGTTGCGCTATCCAACCCGGCTCTTCTAGAAAGAGAGGCTCTCATGAATATCAATGATAAGGCTCCTGCCTTCACCCTGCAGGACGAAAACGGAAAGGAAATCTCGCTCAAAGACCTCAAAGGCAAGACCGTCGTGCTCTATTTCTACCCCCGCGCCGATACTCCCGGATGCACCGTCGAGGCCTGCAGTTTTCGCGATACCTTCAAACAGATGCAGAAAACCGGGGCCGTGTTACTCGGCATATCCCCCGACACACCCAAGGCGCAGAAGAAGTTTCAGGAAAAATTCAAGCTTCCCTTTTCCCTCCTTGCCGATGCCGATAAAAAAGTCGCCGACGCCTTCGGCGTCCTGCAGGAAAAAAACATGTACGGCAAGAAAATCATGGGCATCGTCCGCACCACTTTTATCATCGGCCCCGACGGCAAGATTCAGCACGTCTTCCCCAAGGTCAAGCCCGAAGGCCACGCCGAAGAAGTCCTCGCCTATCTGAAAGAATCTCAAAAAGGCGCTGCCTAGCCTTGATGTCATCCTGAGCGAGGGTTTTGCTTCGCGCAGCAAAACCGCATACGAAATCGAAAAAAATGTCCCGCCCATAACGGCGTCATTCTGAAGCCCCTCGCTTCACCAGCGAAGCGGGGGATCTCGCGTGCATCTTCCCCTCGCTGATCTCTATCTCCACTGCGCCTGGCTTCGGCTACACTCTTTCCGTGCCTGCCAATCCTCATCCCCTCCCGCGCGCCTTCTTTGCCCGCTCTCCTCGTCGCGTCGCCCGCGATCTTATCGGCAAACTCTTGATCCGTTCCTCCGAAAGCACTTATCTTTCAGCCCGCATCGTCGAAGTCGAAGCCTATCTCGGACAGAATGATCCTGCCGCCCACTCCTCAGCAGGTCGCACCCCTCGGAATTCCGTTCTTTTCGGCCCTCCTGGTTTCGCTTACATCTATTTCATCTACGGTAACCACTATTGCCTCAACGTTTCCTGTGAGCCGGAAGGCAAAGCCGGCGGTGTTCTCTTTCGCGCTCTCGAACCCCTCACGGGCCTGGAGGAGATGGCCCGCGCTCGCGGTACAGCCCTGCACAACTCGCGCGATGTTCTGAAGCTCACCACCGGCCCCGGGCGCCTTGCTCAAGCTTTCGGCATCACGCGTTCCCGCGACAACGGCCGCGACCTCACTTCTCCTGCTTCCGGCCTCTGGATCGCCGACGACGGTTTCCGCGCCCCTGCAATCCAAATCACCCCCCGCATCGGGATCACCAAAGCCGTCGCTCGCCCCCTCCGCTACCTGCTGGCAAACAACCGTTTTGTCTCTCACGTTCGTCCCTCGTCGAAATAGATCTCCTCGACGGCTGACTCCGCGAACCCCATCCCATCCCCGTCCGGCAATACCCCTTTCTAGAGACCTTTGTCCTATCCCCCATTTCAGGCCCCGGGTGTACACTGTCCCGCGGAGCAATACGCGGAATGTCGCGTCCCTCAAGGCATTTGGCTCAAGCGCCGATAAGACCGAATAAGAGCATGACGCGCCTCAGCTTTTTGCTGCATCCCCCGAACGAAGCGCTTCATCTCACTACTCGAGATCGTTCATGAGTTCCTCGGCGGCAGTTCGCATCGCACTCGCATCGCTCATCGTCGCCGGAGCGCTATTGCCGTCCGTTCGCGCATTCGATGGTGCCTCCCGTACGTTCGAATCCGCTTCCCCTGCCGAAAGCATCGTCATCGGATTCGTCGGCGGGTTCGTCAACCGCGATAATCCCCACCATGGCGTGGTGCAACTCGCTCGTCGCATGCGCGAAAGCCTACCGCCCAGCACTTACATCCGGGTTTTCGAGAACCGTCACCGCAAAAAAGCCCGCTCGGTGGTCCTCCATCTGCTCGACACGAACCACGACGGCATCCTTTCGCCGGAAGAAAGGTCCCACGCGCATATTGTTTTATTTGGACAAAGCTGGGGAGCTTCCGCGGCCATTTTGCTTGCTCGCGATCTGCGGCGCGAAGGCGTGCCCGTGCTGCTCACCGTACAGGTCGATAGTGTTGCCAAGCCCTGGCAGAATGACTCAATAATCCCGGCCAACGTTGTAGAGGCGATCAATTTCTATCAACCCCACGGCCTGGTTCACGGTCGTCGTCACATCTCCGCTGCCGATCCCACTAGAACCGAGATCCTCGGCAACTACCGTCTGGACTATCGCAAGTATCCCGTCGTCTGTCCCCAAGCTTCCTGGGCCGACCGCTTCCTCACCCCCGGCCACATGCAAACCGAATGTGACCCACACCTCTGGTCGCAAATTGGAAACATAGTTCGTCAGCACTTGGCGCCGCAGGATGCCGCCAACCAGACTGCTTCCGCTCCATCCGCCGTCGCGGTCACCGAGCCTTGACCACCGCGTCCCCGAATCTTTCTATTCGCCGAGCACAACGTTGTCGATCAGCCGCGTCGTTCCCACGAAGGCCGCTACCGCCACCAGCGCTCCTCGTTCCGCATTCGTTACCGTATCAAGATTCTCTGCATCCACAATTTCAAAATAATCCAACCGCACCGATCGCTCTCGCCCAATCTCTCCGCGCCCCGCTTCGATCAGCTTCGTCACGTTTTTCTCACCTGCTTCCCACATCTCCTCGACCCGCATCAGCGACCGGTACAGCACCTGTGCCTGCCTTCTCTGCGTCAAATCAAGATATGCATTCCTGGAGCTCAACGCGAGCCCGTCCCGCTCCCGGACAATCGGACAGGCGACAATTTCCACCGCAAACTTCAAATCCCGCACCATCCGTCGAATGATTGCCACCTGTGCCGCATCCTTCTGTCCAAAGATCGCTGCATCCGGCTGAACGATATGAAATAGCTTGGCTACAACGGTCGTCACTCCGCGAAAATGTCCTGGCCGTGAACTCCCATCCAGTTTTTCGCTCAACCCTTCCACCGTTACCCACGTCACAACGCCCTGCGGATACATCTCCTCGACTGTCGGCGCGAACAGCAATTCCACTCTTTCTTTTTCCAGCAGCTCGCAATCCTGCTCAAAGTTCCGCGGATACTTCGCCAGATCCTCGTTCGGTCCGAACTGCGTCGGATTCACAAAAATCGAAACCGCAACCACCCCGTAAGATTTTTTCGCGGTCCTCACCAGCGACAAATGCCCCTCATGCAGCGCTCCCATTGTCGGCACCAATCCCAGTCGCTTGCCATCGCGCCGCGCCGCCTCACACTGCTCCCGCATCTCTCTAATCGTCTTGCAGATTTTCATCTCGGAAATTGTTTGGGTTTGGAGAATTGCCAGAAATCCCACTTAGAAGTTGGAAATCCATCGAATCGCGACGTTCGCCATTTCCAGATCGCCTTCTACAATTCCTCGGTTTCGGCGGAGGCCTGCTTTATCCTGTTCCGACCTCGCGTTTTTCTCGTCTACTAAAATCGCAACCGCCCGCCCGTACGGCCACGCCTGCATAGGCAACTGCGCCAACGTTTTCAGAACTTCTTCCGGCTTCAGCAATTGTTCTTCATTCGCCGCCACATCGCTAAGTAACCCAACATTATCCCAGCGAATCACAAGATACGGATTGCTCCAATGTTTCCCCTCCTGCATTAGCGGATATTTCGTCGCATCTGCCGCAGGAATCGCTTGCAGCCGCGTCGCGGGGTCCGGTTGTGCCGCATCACTCTGATGCGTGCAGCTAACAAGTCCCGCCACAAAAAGCCCAATCCAAAAAGCGGTCAAAAAACGATTCGGCCCGAAACCCATATTCCGCTCAATCGCGCCACAGCTCCAGTCTCAACGCACCACCACTGGGACATCCGTCTTCACCGCCCATACCAGGGCAACCACCCAGCCGATCATCGTCCATCCCAAAAAGAAATTCAGCAGAATGATCCCGGCAATATCCCGCTTGCTCCGCGCCAGCGCAATAATCGACGGGAGAAAATACATCACGAATCCAAATCCAAAGATGGGGAAGAACAACGCTGCAATGATAGGCATCGCCATTGCCTCCTGTGCTTAGCCTAGCACCAACTGCAGCCCTCAGCTACGACCAGCGACCTACCCAAATTAAGATGTCATTCCGAACACTCGCCGAGGCACAGACGAAAAGTCCACTAAATTAAGGATGTCATTCCGAACCGGGATTCAGCCTGGCGAGAGCCTGCCCTGAGCGTAGCGAGGAAGTCGAATGGGAATCTGCTTCTCCTTCTTTCGAAAACTCCGCTCAATCCGCCCCTACCGCCCCATCGCCCGTTTCCGCGCCAGCACTCCATCCAGCGCTGCTTTCGTCTCTTTCGGCAGATGATACGACTCTTCATCCGCCGGATACTGCGCCGATTTCACATCGGCCCGAAACTCGCGCGCCGCCCGGCTGATCACCCCTGCCGCATCTCCGTACCGCCGCACAAATTTTGCCGGCGGCGCAAAAGTAAGATTCACCAGGTCATGAAACACCAGCACCTGCCCGTCGCACTCCGGACCGGCTCCAATCCCGATCGTCGGCGCATTCACCTCCGCCGTGATCATCGCCGCTACTTCCCGCGGAATTCCCTCCAGCACCATGCATGCCACTCCCGCCCGGTCCAGCGCCACTGCGTCCCGCATCAGTTGCTCGATTCCGTTCAACTCTTTCCCCTGCACCTTGTAACCGCCCATCACATTCACCGATTGCGGCGTCAACCCAATGTGCCCGCATACCGGAATCTCCGCATCGATAATCCTTCGAATCAGGTCCGCGCGCTTTTCTCCGCCCTCAACCTTCACCACCTCCGCGCCGCCTTCTTTCACAAACCGGGTCGCATTCTGCAGCGCTTCTCCGTCGTTTAGTTGATAGGACCCGTACGGCATATCCGCCAGCAACAGCGCCCGTTTCACGCCTCGCCGCACCGCTTTCACATGGTGCAGCATCTCGTCCATCGTTATCGAAAGCGTGTTCTCATAACCCAACATGGTCTGCGCCAGCGAATCGCCCACTAGGATCATCTCGATCCCGGCTTCATCCACCAACCGTGCGGTCGCATAGTCGTACGCTGTCAGGCACGTGATCGGCTCGCGGCGTTGCTTCAGTTGCCGAAGCGACGCTGTCGTGATTTTTGGAATAACTTGGTTTGCAGAGGAGCTTCCGGAATAAGCTCGTTCGGAACGCGGATCGTCAGGCAGACGCCCGCCCATCGAGGTGATACTCATTGTCCCTCCAGTGCCCCTCCAGCTCAGCCGGATAGAGCCTGTACGCATCCCAACGGAACGCTCAAATTATTCTAATCCCAAGCCACTCAATCGTCGACTCATCTATAACGCCTGTCCTGAATGACTTATGGCGACTGCCCGATTTCTCGTTTCTATTGCGACAAGTAGGGACTTTGTTCAGTCAACTAAGCCGACCCTTCACGCTCCCACCGCTTCCTGTCCGCCCAGCGGCAGGAAATATTGCGTTCCCTTGATCGGTTCGCTGACCTTGCGCAGCAATTCCTGCAGATCGTCGTTCCGCTCCACAAAATCAATATCCGACGTATTCACAATCAGCAGATCTGACGACGTGTAATGAAAGAAGAAGTGCTCGTACGCCTTCACCACTTCTTCCAGATACTCGTCGTTCACCGCCCGCTCGCTCGGCGCATTTTTCTTCCGCAAGCGTTTCTTCAGCACCTCCGGCGTCGCCTGCAGATAAATCACTAGATCGGGTGTCGGCAATTGCTCCCGGAAATAGTTGTAATACCGGTTATAAGTCTCTAACTCCTGATCGGTCAGGTTCAGGCAGGCAAACAATTTATCTTTTTCAATGATGTAATCCGCAACTACCGTCTTCTGCGACGTTGGCCCGAGATCAAGCGCCTGCAGTTGCTCGAACCGCTGCACCAGAAACGTACATTGCGCCTGAAACGCCGCTCCTCGCTCGCCTTCGTAAAAAGCGCTCAAAAACGGATTCGACTCCGGCTCCATTACGCGCTGCGCCTTTAATCGCTCCGCTAGAATCCGCGCCAACGTGCTTTTCCCGACTCTTATCGGTCCTTCCACTGCAATGTAACGCGGCAGCTCAAAAAGATTCGCCATGTTCTCGCTAAATGCTTGGAACGACTTCGGAATTGGCAGGATATCTCGTATGCCGCCGAGTGACAATTGCGCGAAGAGTTAACACCGGCCGAACCTCGCACTCGCACGTTGTGCGACGTCATCCCGAAGGCCCGCGCTTTCACCAGCGGGCCGAGGGATCTCGCGCGCGCACGATCCCTTAACGTCCCCGGGCAAGCTCTTTTCCCCGTCCGCAGCCACTTGTCAATCGGAAATCGCCACCCGGCAATTTACAATTCCCTCATGCTCGCCCTCGCCGTCACCGCCGCTTCCGCGACTGCCGCAGTCGCCGCCGGCTACCAGTCCATGTCTCCCACCCGCCAGTGGTACGGCCGAACATTCATCGGAAACCCGCGTCTTGCACGTCAACTTGCCCTCACCTACGATGACGGCCCCAACGACCCGCACACGCAGCGCCTTCTTGATCTTCTCGCCAAGCACAACGTCCACGCCACTTTTTTCCTCATTGGCCGCTACGTTCGTCAGCTTCCCCACGTCGTCCGCGAAATCTCCCAGGCTGGCCACGTGATCGGCAACCACAGCTTCACCCATCCTCTATTGATTTTCAAAAGCGAAAAAGAAATCCGCCGCGAACTCAACGAATGTCGGGCGGCAATTGAGGACGCAATCGGCGCGCATTCTCACCTCTTCCGCCCTCCTTTCGGAGGTCGCCGCCCGGCCGTTCTTCGCGTTGCTCGCGAACTCGGCCTGCAACCAATTATGTGGAATATCACGGGCTACGACTGGAATGCCCCTGCCGCTGCCGGAATCGAAAAGAAAATCTCCCGAAGAATTCGCGGAGGGGATGTCATCCTTCTTCACGATGGAGGTCACAAGCAACTCGGCGTCGACCGCTCCCAAACCGTCATCGCCACCGATCGCCTACTCTCCCAATGCCAGAATAAAGGGTTTGAATTCGTGACTATCCCGGAAATGATGCAGAAGCCAGACACCAGTTTCCAGGCTCCGCCGTTAGCTAGATGACACTGTCATCCTGAGCGAGGATTTTGCTTTGCGTAAGCGAAGCAAAACCGTAGTCGAAGGATCCCTATGGTCGATTCCGGCTCGGAATACGCTTTCGGTGGATCGAGGGAGAAGCACTAGCCTACCCCCTTCACGGCCGCCATCGCCTGCTTCGCCGCAGCGATCGTCTGCTGGACATCTTCCGCCGTATGTGCCGCGCCCAAAAATGCCGCCTCAAACTGCGATGGCGGCAAATAAACGCCCGCATCCAGCATCGCTCTGAAAAATTTCCCGAAAGCCGCAGTATTCGCCTTCGAAGCTGATTCCCAGTCGGTCACCGGCCCCGCTGTAAAGAACCAGGTAAACATCGACCCCACGCGGTTCCAGCATATCGGCACGCCCGCTTCTTTTGCCGCCGCTCCCACTCCTTCGACCAGCTCTCCGCTCAGCTTGTCGATCCGCGGATAAACTTCCTTCTTCTCATTGCGCAGATGCTTTAGCATCGCGCATCCTGCCGCCATCGCCAGTGGATTCCCCGACAATGTTCCCGCCTGATACATTGGCCCCACCGGCGCAACCAGATTCATAATCTCGTTCGACCCTCCGTACGCCCCAACCGGCAACCCTCCGCCAATGATCTTCCCCAGCGTCGTCAGATCGGGGCGGATGTTATAAATCTCCTGCGCTCCGCCATAGGCAACGCGAAAGCCCGTCATCACTTCGTCAAAAATCAGCACCGATCTTTCCCGCTCCGTCATCAGCCGCAGTGCCACCAGAAAATCGTCCGCTCCCGGGACGCATCCCATGTTGCCCACCACCGGTTCCACAATCACGCACGCAATCTGATGCTTGTATTTTTGAAACGCGAACTCAACCGTTTTCGCGTCATTGAATGGCAGCGCCAGCGTGAACTGTGTGAACTCCTCCGGAACACCCGCCGATCCCGGAATTCCCAACGTTGCCACTCCCGATCCCGCCTTCACCAGCAACGAATCGGAGTGCCCGTGATAGCACCCTTCGAACTTCACAATGTATTTTCGTTTCGTATACGCGCGCGCCAGTCGAATCGCCGACATCGTCGCTTCCGTCCCCGAACTCACAAACCGCACTTTCTGCATCGATGGAAGCGCCGCCAGCACCAACTCCGCCAGATCTGCCTCCGACGGTGTCGAGGCTCCAAAGCTCGTCCCGTTGCACGCCGCGCTCACAATCGCATCCAGCACATCCGGCGCGGCATGTCCCAGGATCATCGGGCCCCACGATCCCACATAGTCGATGTACTCATTTCCATCCGCATCCCATGTGCGTGATCCTTTGCCCCGCACGATGAACGGCGGCTCTCCGCCCACCGACCCGAACGCCCGCACCGGCGAGTTCACCCCGCCCGGAATCATCGACTCCGCGCGCTTTTGCAACCTCCGCGACTCTTCAACTTTTCTAGTGGTGGTCAATGGCATTGAATCTCCTGGCATCTCAGCTCATTGCAAATCGCGTGATGTCATTCCGAACGAGCATTCGAATTTGACTTCGCAAATTCAAAGCGAGTCGAGGAACCTGTTTTTGTGACGAAGAGTGCATCGGTGGCTTCCCCGCAAAAAATCAACCGATCAATATACCAGCGTCGCTCTCCCCAAATTAACCAGATATTCACGCTTTATCCATCATCGTGCAACATCGCCGCGGTAACTTTTGGTCATACAAGTTGCCCTTCTAACCGGGAGGGTCGAGGGACGGCTTCGGGGGCTCCGGGCTGTCCTTTTTAATTTTCTTTCGCAAACTGCACCCTCATTTTCGAATACGTCCACGCCATCTCACTCAAGTGTTCCTCTCAGTTTTTGCCGTGCAGTCTCCGTCTCTTCCGCGAGATCACCGGAATCTTATCCTGAGCTTCTTATGCCCTCGTAATCAATTTCCCTTGCATATACCCTACGTGGGTATGCTATAAAGGAAGCGGCAGGAGAGCGCCTCGGGGCGAATATTGAAATCGAACCCCGTGGCCGACATTCCACAGAAAGGAGGGTAGGCTAATGGCTTTTATCACAATGTTTGCGCCGCCGATGACGATGGCGACGACACAGCTCACACGGGAAGCGGCGCGCGCAGTCGTCGCTCGGGTCCGCTTCGAAGGCAGCCGCGCAGCGGATGCTCCGCGCATGAACTGGGTCGTGGTCACCGATAAGAACGGCCGCCGCCGTCTTCGCATGAACTGGGCGGCTGACCAGTCATAAACACAAGGGGGAGGGTCAGTTTTTCGATCTCACGATGAACTGCCCTCCCGCTGTAACGCTCCTTTAACCCGCCGCCCGTAGGCTCGTAGCTAGCCGAGTTTCGCTAGTACCGCGGCGAAGAGCCCAAAATCGATCCGGATTGCCGTTCTTCCGGGCGTCGTGTCGACACTATACGGATGTGTTAAGTTAACCACAGTTAACTACCTCGTTTTCGCTCGCGTAAGATTTGGCTGGCCATCACGAAAAAGCATCTGGCTCAAATGAAAAACAGCCGAAGAACCGCCTGCGTTTGCGTTAGCCTTGGAATGTAAAAATTGGACTTCGACTTCAACCTGAATAGGCGATCTCGGTCTTTACAATCGGCGAAAGGCCTCCGCCGCTTTATCCCAGCCCTCTGTATCGCTGTGGCTGCAGCATCCCTGAGCACAGTGCTTCCTGCTTTGGCCCAACAATCGAACGCCGGGCAATCTCCCGATCAGCAACTGCCCAACGCCCCCATTCCCACCTCCAACCTTTCAAACCAATCTGCCCCAGCTACTGCCGGTTCCACCGCCACTTCAAACGATCCCCCCGCCTACCCAGTTCCTCCAGATGTCGAAACGCTTTTCCCTCACTTTAAGAGCACCCAGTTCTGGCTTTCTGGTCAGGCTAACTTCATTTTCCAGCTTCATCCCTCGTTTCCCGCGCCTTACAGCGGCGTCCACAGCTTGCGCCCCATCTTCGAATCGGCTACCTCTCGTGTTGTCACCATCTACACCGGACTCCGTGTCAACAACTCTCTCGAGTTTCTCGCCGATGTCGAAGAGGCCGGAGGCCTCGCACTCAGTTCCGGCTTCGGTCTCGCCGGCAATACTGATCTCGATATCGTTCGCAACCCGTTGCTCAGCAAGGCGCCTTATCTCGCTCGCGGCATGGTTCACAAAGTCATCGCTCTCAGCAAAGATAAAGTCGAAAATGATCGTAGCTATCTTTCTCTTTTCGACGAGCTCCCCCGCCGCCGCCTCGAGCTCCGCTTTGGCAAATTCAGCATGCCCGATTTCTTCGACATCAACTCCGTCGGTACCGATACGAAGTATCAGTTCATGAACTGGACGATCGACAATAACGGCGCCTGGGATTACGCCGCCGACACTCGCGGCTACACCGTCGGTTTCACCGCCGATTACGAAGAACGCAACTGGGGTCTGCGCTTCGGCGAGGGCCTCATGCCCAAAGTCGCGAATGGAATCGATTTGGTCTACAAGCCTTGGGAAGCCCACGCCGAAAATTATGAGTTCGAACTACGCCGCGGTTTCATCCCCAAGAAAGACGGCGTAATTCACCTCCTCGCCTACACCAACTATGCCAACATGGGGATCTATCGCGACGCCATTGCCAACTTCGAAGACGGCCTCACGCCCATCCCGGAAATCACCGCCCATCCTTGGCACATCACTCGCAAGTACGGATTCGGCGTCAATCTGCAGCAGAATCTCACTCGCTATCTCGCTGCCTTCGCTCGTTTCGGCTGGGACAACGGCAAGACCGAATCCTTCGCCTACACTGAAGTTGATTCGACCGTCGACACGGGCATTGCTACCTATGGCTCATGGTGGCATCGCAATCAGGATCGCGCCGGCTTCGCCTTCGTCACCAACGGCATCTGCAAATATCATCAGCAATATCTCGCCGACGGTGGCTTGGGCTTCCTTCTTGGTGACGGCGGCCTCAGCTACGGCCGCGAATACATCGTTGAGTCCTACTACACCGCCCATTTCTGGCGCGGCCTTTACCTCGGCCCCGATCTTCAGCACATCAACAATCCCGGCTACAATCGCGCCCGCGGTCCCGTGCTCGTCCCCGGCTTCCGCGTCCATCTCGAGTTCTAAGCCAAGCGCGGGACCTCAAGAGAACATGGTGTAAGACAGCCACCTCGCTATCCGGCCAAGCGTAGCTTGCCGGCGAACCGGGGTCTTGCATTCAACCGCCCAACCCGTCATCATTTGAATCGATCAACGAAACCACCGCCATGCCTGAAACTCTTACCGCGACTCATTTCAACGGCCACTCCATGGTCGCTCCGCTCCAGCGCGTTCTCGTCTGCTCGCCCCGCACCGCCGGGTGGGGCCAGCCCGAGCACGCAGCCCGCTGGCAAAAACTTGGATTCCTCCATCCTCCCAACTTCGCAACTGCGCAGGCCCAGCACGATGCCTTTTGCCATGAACTCGAAGCCGCCGGCGCCGAAGTGATCGAATTGCCTCCTGACCCCGGTCTCACACTCGATGCCGTCTATACTCACGATGCATCCCTGCCGACCGATCAAGGCCTCATCGCGCTCCGTCCCGGCAAGCCCAATCGCATTTCCGAATCCTCCCACCACTCCGGAGTCTGTCAGCGTCTCAACATTGGGACTAGAGCGACAATCCCCGCTCCAGGAACGGCCGAAGCCGGCGACATGCTCTGGCTCGATTCCAAAACTCTCCTCATCGGCCACGGCTACCGCACCAACAATTTCGCCATTCAGTACATCCGCGCCCTGCTCGCGCCCCAAGGCATCGATGTTCTTTCCGCGCCATTGCCCTACGGCCCCGGCCCAACCGCCTGTCTTCATTTAATGTCGCTCATCAGCTTGCTCGATGATCACACTGCCCTGGTCGATCTTCCCTGGCTTGCTGTCGAAACCGTCGAACTTCTCAAATCGCGCAACTTCAACTTCATCGAAATCGATTCCTCCGAGCGCGACACGCTCGCCTGCAACGTGCTCGCGCTCGGTAATAATCGCTTGCTCGCCATCGCCGAAAACGAAAAAACCAACACGCGGCTCCGCCACGCCGGATTCGATCTCGGCACTTTCCCCGGCTCCGAACTCTGTATCAACGGCAGCGGCGGCCCCACCTGCCTCACGCGACCATTGTTGCGCCAATAGAGATGTCATTCCGAGCGGTCGCGAAGCGACCATGAGGAACCTACTTTTTGCTCGCGTTTAGTACAAACAGAAGAGAGCTGAAATTGAACCTCTACCTCATCGACGGCACCTACGAACTCTTCCGCCACTTCTTCGCATTGCCATCTTCAAAAGATGCCGGTGGCCAGGAAATCGCCGCGGTTCGCGGTGTTTTGTTTTCCGTGCTGTCGATGATCGAGGCCGGTGCAACTCATCTCGGCGTCGCAACCGATCATGTAGTCGAATCCTTCCGCAACGATCTCTATCCCGGCTACAAAACTGCCGAAGGCGTCCCGCCGGAATTGCTCTCGCAATTCCCGATTCTCGAAGAAGCTCTGCAAGCAATGGGAATCCTCGTCTGGCCCATGGTCGAGTTTGAAGCTGACGATGCCCTTGCGTCCGCCGCTGCAAAAGCCGCGCAGGATCAGCGCGTAGAAAAAATATTCATCTGCACCCCCGACAAAGATCTCAGCCAGTGCGTCGCCGGCTCGCGTGTCGTCCAGCTCGATCGCAGAAAAAACATCCTCCGCGACGAAGCCGGAGTGATCGAAAAATTCGGGGTGCGTCCCGAATCAATCCCCGATTACCTGGGACTCGTCGGCGACAGCGCCGACGGCTATCCCGGCATCGCAGGATGGGGCGCAAAAGCTGCATCTTCCGTCCTCTCGCAATACGCCCACCTCGAAGAAATTCCGAAAGAATGGCAACGTTGGAACTCCTCCATCCGCCGCGCCCGCCCGCTCGCCGAATCGCTGTTCAGCACATGGGACGACGCCTTGCTCTTTCGCACTCTTGCAACCCTGCGTCGGGATGTTCCTGTCTTCGATACTGTGGATGACCTGCATTGGCAAGGTCCACAACCAGAATTTGAAGCACTCTGCCGCCGCCTCGATTCCCCTAACCTCTTCAACCGTGCGCGATCCGACAAAACTCACGCCGCGCCATAACTAGGCGACTGGAGAGTGATAGTGGAAGAGCGGCGCTTCAGCGCCCGCGCAAAGTCTCCAGAATTGACCCGGGCTTCAGCCCCTGTTTGGGTGCCGGGTGCCCCATGTCTCGCTGCTTTTGCGAGACGTGGGGATTTTAGGAATCGGACGTGGTGGTTCTCATTCAGCGCGGGTGCCCCATTTCTCGCGTTTTTTGCGAGAAGTGGGATTTTAGGAATCAATAAGCACCCACGACTTGGCGTCATCCCGAAGTCCCACGCTTTTACCAGCGGGACGAGGGATCTCCCGTCAGCACACCACCTGAGTCGAACCGCGCCACCATGTGATCCGCAGGGTCGCGCAGGGCGCGACCCGCTGCTAAAATAACTCAGCATGCTTCTTCCCTTCGTCCGGGAACTTTTCGCGGACGTCGAGCATCTTCCAGCCTTTTCACGTGTTGCCTCCCACCTGAAAGAGGGCACGGGGCGTATTCGTGTATCCGGACTCACACCCACGGCCAAAGCCTTGCTGCTCGTCCTCTTTCAGCGCGCTGCGCAGCGGCCCATCCTCTTCATCGTCAACGACAATCGGGCTGTCGAAGATCTCATTCCCGTCCTCCGCGGTTTCGCCGAGCTCACTTCTGCCTGTAATCCCGACTCAATCATTTCTCTGCCTGCCCGCGACGTTCTCCCGTTCCAGAATCTTTCGCCCCATCCCGAACTTCAGGAAGAACGCGCGACCGCTCTCTGGAAAATCTCGACCGGTTCCGCCAATATCGTTGTCTCGCCGATCGCCGCCACAGCCATCAGGCTTCAATCTCCCGATTACTACTCCGGCCTCGCTCGCGCCATCCGCCGTGGCGAGTCTTTCGACCTCGAATCCCTTCTCGCACACCTCAACACCGTCGGCTATGCCTCGTCCGATGTCGTCGAAATGCCCGGCCAGTATGCCGTTCGCGGTGGCATCCTCGACGTCTACTCTCCCGAAGCCGAACGGCCGCTTCGCATCGAGTTCTTCGGCGACGAAGCCGAGTCGATCCGCAAATTCGATCCCACTTCTCAGCGTTCCTCAAACCCAGTCGACGAAGCGCTCTTACTTCCGCTCACCGAAACTCCCGTCAGCGAAGATCTTCTCGGCGCAATCCACGCCCACCTCAGCGGCAAGCGCATCGTCGGCTCCAGCGGGCCGGACAGCGAAGAAATCATCGAGGCCGCCGTTCGTTCCACCGGCGTCAACGTGTTCCCCGGCTGGGAGTTCTACTCTCCCGTCGCCGGCGCGACCAGCACGATTTTCGATTTTCTGCCCAACGCGGCAATCCTTCTCGACGAGCCCGATCAGCTAACGCAGGAGTTCGACAAATTCTGGACTCGCGTCTCCGAAGCTCACGAGCGCAGCGGTGTCGGCAATCTCGTTCGTCCCGAAGATCTCTACGTCGAGCCCGGCGCATGGTGGCAAAAAACGAAATCCCTTCCCGGCGCAGATGTCGAACATCTCGGCATCACCCGTGGCGCTGATGAACTCAAAGAAGGAGAACCCGACGACGCCAATTCCATCCAATTCCTCAC
>JASHNX010000315.1 GCA_030041415.1 Candidatus Sulfotelmatobacter sp. | reverse complement strand
AAGCAAATTGCTTTTCAATTCGTGCGCGAAAGGCCGCGTCGGGTTTGTAGCGCTCTCCTGCTGATCGGACCGCATGCTTCAGTTGCGCCCGGCTGACACTCTCGATAGCACAAGCAGAGCACGAGTGCAGGTGTTCCGTTAGCGCACGCGCTTCGGCATCGGAGAGTTCGCCGTCGAGGTATGCGTCAATTTTCCCGTGCCACTCTACGCAAGGCATATCAACTCTTTTTCGTTGTTCTGGGCTGGTGCATCGTATTCACAGCCGCTCTCAACGCTTGCCGCGCGCGCGACAGCCGCGACATCACCGTGCCCACCGGGACGCCCAGCGCCGCCGCAATTTCCTGATACGACATCTCTTCAACTTCGCAGAGCAATAGGACTTCGCGGTGCGCGATCGGCAGTTTTTCGAGCGCTTGTTGCACCAGCTGCCAATCGGCGCGCTGCAAAAGAATACTTTCGGGTGTTTCGTTTACAGCGGGCATCGCTGCGTCATTGTCTTCGACGTCGAGTGCCACGCTCGCCGATTTCAATCCGGTGCGTGAATTCAGGAATGCATTGCGCAGAATCCTGTAAATCCAGGCGCGAAAATTTGTCCCTGGCTGAAACGAAGAGAACCCCTTCAGCGCCTTCGCGTAGGTTTCCTGAACCAGATCTTCAGCCTCATTTCGATCCTGGGTCAACCAGCAGGCGAAATTGTAAAGCCGCTCGAAAAGCGGCATGGCCAACTGTTCGAACGATTCGGATGGCAATTTCTCTGCCGGCACGCACACAAGAGTAAACCAGCCCAGCCGGGTTTTATTCCATCACGGCACACATTTTTTTAATGCGGTCGCGGAATAAACGCACACGCCACGGATTCTCCACGCTGAGCAAATCGGCGAAAGCACCCGAGAAATGCCATAGGCAAACGATACGAGAAATCAGCGCCGATCACGCGAGCAGTTCCAGATTCTCACTGATTCTCCTGAGGTTGCGTGCTCAGATCTTGCGCCTTCTGCATCGCTCTTTCTGCGTCGGAGGAGCGTCCCAGCGATTGATAGAGGCTTCCAAGTTCCCGCCAGCGACTTGCGTTTTCCGGCGTCAACTTCACAGCCTCGAGTTCGAACTCTGCAGCGCGGCGCGTGTCTCCCAGAAGCGCCCATGCGCTGGCGCGGCCTTCTGCAATGTGGGCATGAAGCTCGGCGACCTCCGGGATGTTGTCATCTCGCTGCGTATCGAACTGCACGGCTTTATCGAGTGCCGCTAGAGCCTGGTTTGCATGTCGCTGCTTGATCTCGGCATATGCGAGATCGAGATACAATCCCTCAGGCTGCCACGACAGTTCGGCCGCTTTCCGCAAGGTAGCGGTTGCCTCCTCAGCGCGTCCTTCGATCCAGAGCAGTTTCGCCAGTTCATACAAGTTGTGCTCCGCCGGCTCTAATTCTACCGATCGGCGAAACTCCTTCTCGGCCTCCACCGTGTTGTTCAAAGTATTGAAAGCTGCTCCGCGCTCAAGGTGCAAATGCGCACTCCTTTCAAACAACCTTTCGGCTGCGTCGGTTGCTTCAAGAGCATCCTGCGGCCGCCCGAGCGCCAGGTACACGACGGCCGAGTTGGTCCAGAAGTTAAACAGGTCCGCGCGCTTTCGAAGCGAGGGCTTGTTTGATGTTGGAGGCGAAAATCGGATCGTCCCGCAATTCACCTGCAGCCGATCGACCAGTGACTGTGTTTCCGGTGTGCGCCGCACAAAAACGGCGGAGACTTCGTCAAGATAGACCGGCCGCCATGCCTGGCCCGCGCAAAATTCCTGGAAGTGCGGAAAGTACTCCAGGCCGGAGATGCGCGAGATGGAGACGATGATCGTATTAAATCCGTATTTTACGGCAGCGTCCTGCCAGGCGCGCGACTCCGGCCCTTGCAGAGGCAGCCACTGGGCAGCATCGAACACTTCGCCCTCGAACGGCCTGCCGCGGCCATCGATGAAGTCGGGATATTGCGGAAGCCTCCAGGCCAGATACCCTCCCACAACGAAGGGATTGAAAAGGTTTCCTGGCAGATGCTCGCTCTCAACGAATGTCAGTGCCCGCTGCGGATACCACCATGAAAGGCCAGTTCCGAACTCGGATGGCAAGTTATTCATGTAATAGCGATTGTCGACAAGATCGAAACTGCGCACTACGGCAAGCGCTGTAAAGCACAAGCAGACGATCGCCACTGTGCGCATCAAAAACGGTGAGCGAGCACCGGAACTCTCTGTTGGCGGCGTGAGCTGCGTTTGCAAGGAATCGTACAGAACGGCGCCGCCCACGATCGAAACGACACAGGCAAACATCGCCTGAAAACGATAGGCATGAATTGCTGCCGCCGCGGATGCTGCAAGCAGAATGCCCGCGCCATAGCTCTTGCGCGCCACCGATATCGCAATCGCTGTGGCCGCGATAGCAAGCAGCCACCAGATCGCGCTTACCCCGGGGTCGCGCCACGCCAGCGCGCCTTCGAGTGAGGTGAGAGTGAACTTGAGAGGAGCGTACTCCAGCGTGATCGTGGCCGCCGTTTTTCCCGACGCTCCCGTGATCAAATCATCGATCCAGGTAAATACATTTTTGTAGAACGAAACTCCCCACGGATTGGCAAATGTCGTCAGTGCGCATCCCGCGAGCCACGGCCAAGCCCTTTGCAAACGTAACCTCGCCGCTTTCCGCCTTGCCGCGAAAAGCATCTCGCATCCTTCCAGCAACGCGTAGGCGGCGCACAACCCGAGCCCGGCGACGAATCCCCAATGCAAATTCACCCAAAGAAGAAAGAGAATCGGCAATATCCATAGTTTTGCTTTCCCGGTCCGGTGATACCTCCACAAGAGGCTCAGGAGCGCCGCAAAGAACACCGTGCTGAATAGATCCGCGCGTGGATCGAGCCGCGTCATGATCACCGGCACGGAAATAATGGCGAGAATTCCGGCCGTCGGCGTGCGCTGCCGCATCAGCAGCCATGCCGTCGTGAGCGATGCGATGGCGGTGAGCCACGTGAGCGCTGCATATCCGCCAATGCAATACAGCGCATAGAACAACAATCCAGAGAAAACCGGATAGATCCACGGTTTCCCCCTCGCCGTGTACGAGAGAACATCCGTGCTCGGAATCTGATGATGATGCACAATCCAGCGCGCAGTGGCCAACTGCCAGCCAAGGTCGTAGTCGTGAATCGTCCGGAAGCCGGAAAGAAATGCGTACGTCAAGGCTGCGCCGTACAAAGCCCAAACGACGAATCGCAAGTTCACACTGGATTGTTTCTTGGTCCCAGTGTGAACAGACCGCTTCGCCCCCAGCACCTTGTTTGAAATGGGCGGTTTAACGATTTGGCCTTTCTGAAAAGTTTTTTGGGGGCTCATGGCATCGCTGGGTTAGGCAGAGTTTGGACGCGCGCTCATGTTATATCCCACGATGATTCCTAGCAATTCCGGGAGCCGTGTTCCTGATCGGAGCGTGTGAGGCGCACGGAATGAGAGCCCGGCGAAGATAGAGGGGTTTGTTATTGGAAGGAATGGCGGAGAGGGAGGGATTCGAACCCCCGATACCCGTTAAGGTATGTCCGCTTTCGAGGCGGATCGTTTCAACCGCTCACGCACCTCTCCACGCCGTACAAGTGCCCGTGCTTTTCGCGTCAGTTGCCGGCAATCAACCGCAACTGATGTCATTCCGAACACGCGCTGGGGGCGCGTGAGGAACCTGCTTTTTGGCCAACCACGCGCCGGCTACCTGCGATTCCTGAAAAACTCCTGCAGCAGTTCCGCGCAGCGACCGGCCAGAACTCCACTGCGAACTGCGACTCGGTGATTTAGTTGCGGATGATTCAGC
>JASHNX010000314.1 GCA_030041415.1 Candidatus Sulfotelmatobacter sp. | reverse complement strand
TCCTGCTCCAACATGGGGGTTTCATTGATGTGATAGTCGGTCGCGATGTGGTGATCGTGCGCGTACTCGGTAAGCTGCCTGATATCGTCGGTATTATTTCGACAGATATTCATGTTGAAGAAAACCATGTACCCGTAGACGTATTGCTTCTTCAGCAGGTATTCGAGGTGCTTGCGTACGGGCACGACGGCCTTCGGCAGGCTTGGTTTTTCGTCCCAGGCATCAACCGCAAAATTAATTACACCAACGCCCGCATCTCCGAGGCGATCGGCCACCTCGGGGCGCAGCAATCGGCCGTTAGTTCCGACGTAGATCCAGAAGCCTTTTTTCGCCGCATAATAAACCACTTTATGCGCGAACTCTGGTCGTAATAACGGCTCTCCACCCATTAGCGCCAGCACGCGGCATCCGTGATCGTGCAGCCAGTCAATCGAGCGGCGCGCAACATCTTCTGTCATACCTTTCACTTTGTTGTCAAACGCCCAGCAGTACCAGCAATCCAGATTGCACTTGTACTCGACAAACAGGTAGGCCGTTATGGGATGGAAATCGCCAGGAAGAACGCGCGAGCGTATGTAGGGAAAAAGCCACCCCCGCATGGTGCGGTAAACCTGTGGCAAGGTCCAATCGCGTGTGTCGGGGATTGTTTCGGGACCGGGATCGGACAGCTTCTCAGGGTATCGCGGAAAAACGGGCTGAGGCAGCGTCTTGCCCTTCGGCACAGGCAGTTGAATAACTTCCGCCGGACCGTTCATCAAGAGATTGTGAATATCTACATCGATGCGAAACTTTGGCGCGGTAGCCATGCTGATCTTCCTCCACAGCGCATATTGAAGATTTGGTTATTTGCGGCAAATTTGTATCCCTCTTGGAAGCACTAACGGATCAGGTGGTTGCTAAGGTCGTTTTGGCAGGCCTCACACACCCACACGGTCACCGCTTCCGGTGTGTCTGACAACATTCGCGTCCGCACGGTTGGCGGACTTATATACACAAATTTGGATGAGTAAATGAAGGGTCGGGTTTCAGCAAAAAAATGCAGGCGAATTCTCGCCCGCATTCGAAAATTAGATTTGATCCTAAACTAGGCGCCGACCAAAACCGGCTCGACTCCATAGATGGAATACCACGAAGTAGCCGCCTTCAATTTATCGTTTACGTTGTTGATGTTCTTCACGCCTTCGGTTTCCAGCCATTTGCGGAATGCCGCGGCACCCTGTTTCGCATAAATCGGAATGCCGTCTTTCCATGTTGCGCGGCCACACAGAACGCCATTGAATTTCACTCTGGATTCTCCAGCCAATTCCAGCGTTTCGCTGAATTCCGCGTTGCTGACGCCGGCAGAAAGATAGATGAAAGGCTTCGTGGCCACATTCGCGGCTGTGTGAAAGAGATCGATCGCTTCTTTTTTCGTGTACGCCTTTTGCCCCGCGAAGCATTTCACGCCTTCCACAAATTTCATGTTCACTGGAACCTCGACCTTCAGCACGTCCACGCCATAGCGCTCTTTACTGAACTCCCGCATGCTCTCGGTGACGATGTGCGGCTTTTTTCGGGCGTATTCCAATCCTTTTTCGTCGGCACCTTCTTCATAGCCGACGAACTCCAAAAAGAACGGGATGTCGTTTGCGCGGCACTCGTCTCCGATGCGCTCAACCCAGGCGTGCTTCTTGTCATTTACGTCCTTGGGATCATATGGTGTGTAATAGAGCAGAATCTTGACGCAATCTGCGCCCGCTTCCTTCAACCGCCGTGCCGACCAGTGATCGAGAAGGTCGGGAAGACGTCCGGGACCAGTTTTGTCATATCCAGTTTTTTCATAAGCCAGCAGAAGCCCGGCGTTCTTCGCCCGGCGTTTCGAGGCCGGCAAACCCCACTCAGGATCGAGCAAAATCGCGCTGGCATAAGGCGTCAAGACTTCGGTGACCAGAGTCTTGAATTCTTCCATCATGGCGTCGCTGATTTCTCCACCCTTTTCTTTTCCCAGCGATTTCTGCAGAGAACCCCTCTGATCCATGGCGGCAGCGGCGATTACGCCTCGCTCGTTCGAAACCTTCTTGAGACCGGCCAGTTTTCCGGGAGTAAGTTTCATGGCATCCTCCAGCAGTAAGAAAAATAAACGTAAAAACACTTAATTGTAAACCAGCCACCCGAACTGGGGAGTGCGAGCAGACGATTTTGAATTGCCCGAACAGAATGACGGCAGTAACTTTATTTCTAGGCACGAATTGCAGTATTTTGATTTGTTGACCTCGAATTCGCTGTGGTCTGCTCATTCGCGCTTGTTCCCGGAGAATCCATGAGCCGTTTTGTTTCCCCGCGCCTGGTGGCCGTCGCTCTCCTGATTTTTGCCATATTCACCGGTTGCACTCGCGATCCCAACGTGCGCAAGCAGAGGTTTCTCGAGAGCGGGAATCGTTACCGGGAGCAAGGCAAACTGCGTGAAGCTGCGATTCAATACGCAAATGCAGTGCAGATCGATCCAAGATTTGCCGAAGCTCATTATCAACTGGGAGAAACTTATCTAAAGCTGAAAGATTACAACCGGGCGTACGCAGAGCTTTCGCGGGCGGTCGATCTCGCCCCAGACAACTACACCGCGCAAGCCGACCTTGCGAACCTGCTGATCTCTGCCCGCCAGTTGAAGGAGGCACAGCCGCACCTGGATGTTCTGCACGAAAAACAGCCTGACCGCGCCGATACGCATCTGGCGTGGGCGAATCTTTATGCCGCGCAGGGCGATCTGGATCTCGCCCTGCAGGAAACACAGAAAGCGGTCGCAGCCGAACCAAACCGTGCCGAGTCTTATTTGAATCTCGCCATGTTACAGCTGCGCGCGAATCAGCCCGACCAAACCGAGACGAGCTTAAAGAAAGCGGTCGATCTGGCTCCAAAGCTTCTGGCAGCTCAACTTGCCCTGGGTGGTTTCTATCAGGGTCGAAACCAATTCCCCGAAGCGGAACAGCAGTTCAAACACGCTCTCGAGGTCGATCCGAAGGATCCGGCTCCGTATGCCGCGTACGTTCGGTTGTTGGTGCAGGAGAACAAAAAATCGGACGCTGAGGCTTTTCTCAAGCAAGCCAAAGGCAATTTCCAGGATAATTCTGAAGGCTACCGCCTCCTTGGCGATTTTTATTTTGCAGAGGGTGACCTCGATAAAGCCACGGATGAATACAGTTCCCTGCACAAAGACCATCCGAAAGATCTGCAGGTCACCAAGAATTATGTTCAACTCCTGATCCTGAAAAACCGTCTGGACGAGGCCAGCAAGCTAAACGACGAAATACTGAAGACCAATTCGCATGAAGCCGATGCGTTGGTGTTTCGGGGAGAAATTCAATTGCGGCGCGGCGACGTCAACGCAGCGGTCGACTCGTTGCAGCAAGCGATCAAGAACGATCCCAGTAATGGGGTCGCTCATTATCAGTTGGGCCTGGCTTATGCTGCGCAGAACAATCAGGCGCAAGCGGAATCAGAGTTCCGTCAGGCTGTAACCCTGCGTCCTGACATCACCGACGCGGATCGATCGCTGGCGGCCATGGAGTTGCAACAAGGAGACTTCGATGGACTCGCGCAAACCGCCGAAGAAATCATCCGTAACGCTCCTACTTTGCCGGATGGCTATCTGACGCGGGCTACTGCCGAAGTAAATACGAAGAAGTACTCGGCTGCCGAGGACGATATGCGCAAAGCGGCCGAAATCGCTCCGGCAAGTCCTGCGCCTTATGTGGCAATGGGTAACCTGCATCGATTGCAAAAACAATATGCGACTGCAATCAAGTTCTACCGGCAGGCGCTCGATCACGATTCGGCGTCGACAGAAGGCCTGCAGGGTTTGATGAACACCTACTTGGAGCAGAAGCAGGTGGATCAGGCGATTGCCGCCGCGAAAGCGCAGATTGCAAAGTCGCCGAACAGCAGCGGGTTCTATGATCTGCTCGGCTCCGCGCTGTTCGAGAAGAAAAATTTTGCTGAAGCAGACGTGGCCTTCCGTAAGGCGGTTGAATTAGATAACAACAATTCGGACGCGCTCATCAAACTGGCTCAGACGCAGGCTGCCGAGGGCAATGCAAGCCAGGCATTGGCTACCTATCAACAATCGATCAAAGATCATCCAAAGGAAATTTCGTTCTACCTTCTCGCGGGCATGATGTATGAATCGCAGCACAATTATGACCAGGCAAAAAATTTGTATCAGCAAGCGCTGAACGTTCAGCCGAATAATCCGCTGGCCTCAAACAATCTTGCCTATGTGATCCTGCAACAGGGCGGCAATGTCGATGTGGCGCTTGCCATGGCGCAGACGGCGCGGCGCGGGATGCCCGATTCTCCCAATGCCGCGGATACGCTGGGCTGGGCTTATTACCAGAAGGGCGTGTATCAATCGGCGATCGACATGTTCCAGGAATCGCTGCGTCTAAACGAGAAAAAGGGCGGCGCAGAAGATGCGACGGTACACTATCATCTCGCGATGGCGTATGAGAAGGCCAATCAGCCCACGCTGGCGCGCCAGCAACTGGAGCGCGCTCTGAAAATCAACCCCAACAACGGCGATGCGAAGAAGGCGCTGTCGGAGTTGCGGGGATAAACGCGGGCGGAACGATTGCGGCCCTCTTGATTTGAGCCTCGGTTTCGCGATTGGAATTCCCATCCTTTCGCAAACTGCGCGAAAGGATGGGCCACCCGCCCTGTCGTCCCCGGCACAAACGGCGGAACCACCACTTTCCGCTACGATCCCTTCGGCAGGAGAATCCAGAAATCAGGTCCGCTCGGCACTGATCTGCCCCGCGCTTTCGTTCACGTAAGAATACGACAAACTCGTTCCGTTCCATCACGGTTTCAGCGGGTGACGCGATCCCAGTTTCCGAAACAGTTAAGAATGATTTCGGATGAAGGGCAGTGAACAACCACGATATGATTGCGGTTGCATCGCTGCATCTGGCGGGTGGCCCACATAATCGGGACCATTCTAACTCGCGAGGGTTATAGGGAAATGCTTGCTTTGTTACGAAAACCGAACAAGCGGGGCCCGATTCGGATCGGGGCCTTCCTAGTCGGCAGCGGCGGTTTCTTTTGCTTCGGCTTGCGGTGAGTGCTTCGGGGTTCGCGTGGATGGCAGTCCGGCGTCGCGAATCTTGTAGAGCAGCGCGCGGTAGCTGATGCTCAACGCTTTTGCGGCGCGCTTGCGGTTCCAGTGGTGATGCTGCAGAACTTTGAGGATGATCTTGCGCTCGAGTTCGTGCACTGCCTGCCGCGTGATCTTCTTCAACGAGACTGGACCTTCCACGGAAATGTCGGCACTGAAAAAATCCGGCTCGCGCGGGCGCAGGTCGCCGATGATCGATTCTTCGCTGCCCAGAATCACATAGCGTTTCATCAGATTTTCCAGCTCGCGGATATTTCCCGGCCAGTGGTGTTTCTTCAGCGCCTTCATCAACTCCGCAGAAGGCAGCGCGGCGCGGGCGTTGAACTTGCGATTGTAATAATCGATGAAATACCCAACCAGTTGCGGAATGTCGGAAGCGCGATCGCGCAGAGCTGGAATGTGCAGATTGACGACATTGATGCGATAAAACAGATCGGAGCGGAAGGCGCCGTTGAGGATCTCTTCTTCCAGTTTTCGGTTCGTCGCGCAAACCACGCGAACTTCGACTTTCTTATCTTCCTGTGCGCCGATGCGGCAGAATTGCCCATCCTGCAGAAGTTGCAGCAGCTTCGACTGCAGACCCATATCGAGTTCGGAGATTTCATCGAGAAAGAGCGTGCCGCGATGAGCCATTTCCACGCGGCCGGGCTTCGCGCCGTAGGCGCCGGTGAAAGCCCCCTTTTCGTAACCGAATAACTCGCTTTCGAGAAGTGTCCCGGGAATCGCCGGACAATTCACCTTGACCCAAGGCCCGGTCTTCCAGGGCGAATTGGCGTGAATCATGCGCGCGATGATGTCTTTTCCCGTACCGCTTTCGCCGTGAATCAGGACAGGAACGTTGGCACCAGCAATCTTCGCCAACCGCTCCCGCAAAGAATGCATGGCGTCGGTTGCGCCGAACACGACCACCTCCGGCGGCATTTCCCCAAGCGGCTGGATTAAGGCACTGACAGAATTCGAGTTGCTCATAGGCGTTCCCGTTGTGCGTGGGGGAATGCTGCTTGATCTGCATCCTTAAAGCCAAAACCACTGGGGGAGCGAAACAACCCTCCGAAATTAACGTATGTCATTGAACAAAGACAACTTACGAAAGATTATTCTGAGGAATGCAAGGTAATCTGCGACGAGCGCACTCGCACGCGGGAGGGCCAAACGGCTAGGAAAACATTTTCACAGCGAAGAACCAAGTTTCCGCCGCCGTAGTGTGCCGGAAATGTGCGGACGGAGCAAAGGACGGGCAAATTTCAACGCAACCAGGTTATATCCCTCGCGATGCTGCATGCGTAAAATCCTGGCACGCAAAGTCCTGGCCACTTTCGGCAGCGCCGCCATTGCGGCCAAGGGCGCGCTGGGGATCTCGAGCGAAACCTGCTGTGTCGCGCCAAGAATGGGACGACGCACGGCAACCAGCATGCCACCAGCAGAAACATTGAGAGCTGTAGCGAACTCCAAAAGCTCCCTATCTGCCTCGCCGCGGGTTCTCACAAAAACCGGGATGGCTAAGGGCAAGCGCGACCAGCGCCTACGTTCCGCCACTGAAGTCTTACCGGTCACGCCCAACCCTTTCCTTATCGTCATTTTCAACTAAACGGAGCATCCCACGGGCCAAAACCTGAGCGAAGTGGCCGAATACCCGCAGAACCGCCACGAATCGCTGGAACTCGCGGACAAACCCGGCATATTCGTCATCTTAAAACCGGTCAATCGGGGCGATATCGGGCTCTTTCACCACAAATGGCCGGTTAAGTCCCGGAATGATTCTGTTTGCTCTACATGGGTGATAAGTGCAAGCTTTTGCCACACTTGGGTAATCAGCTGTCATTTTTCGTTGACAGCGAAAAGAATCGCATTCTACGATTCTTTTAACGGCATTCTTCCTAATCAGTTGAGTGCGTCCCCCCTAAATATTCGCTTCCACATATGGCCACCGTGCAAAAGAATGTGCGCCTTTCCGAACCTGTCGAAGAAAAGGCAACCCCCACGGCCGATATGCTGGCGGGCACGGGTGTGCCGAATGCCGCTGACTTGCCACAAGCTTATTCTGAATTGCAAGAGCGATTTCAGCGAACAACAAACGCCCTGGGATCGGCCGCGCACGATCTGAAAACGCCGCTGGCGATTCTAAACGGATACGTGGAATTGTTGCAAAGTGGAAAACTAGGCCCGCTCAATGCGCGGCAGCGGGAAGTGCTCGGAGACATGCGGGCGAGCGGGGAGCGTTTGCAGCAGTTCATTCAGGATTTTCTGACCTATAGCGCCCTCGAAACCGGCGGGCTGCAGATGCGGTTCGAAAAAGGGAACATCAACGAATGCCTTTCCGAAGTTTGCCGTTTGTGGTCGACCCGCTTTCAGGAAAAAGGCCTGGCGCTTTATTTTCTGCCGAACGAGAAGCTGCCCGTGTTCCCCTTCGATGCTCCCAAATTGGAACGCGTGATCTCGAATCTGTTGGAGAATTCCTTTAAGTTTGTTCCGCAAGGCGGAACGGTGTGGTTGCACGCCGAACCATACATGTGGGAACGGCGCACAGGGGCGCAACCTGCCTCCTCGGGCGAGCGACGGCGGCAGGATGTTTCGCAGCCCAACACCGTGAAGGTCAGCGTGGCAGACACAGGACCAGGGATTCCAGCAGAGTTTCAACAAGAGGTTTTCGATGATTTCTTCCGCCTGCCGGGCAACGAAAGCCAGGATGGCATGGGGCTGGGACTGGCAATCGTCCGCCGGCTGGTACAGGGAATGGGCGGAAAAGTCTGGGTAGAAAGCGATCCCGGAGCGGGATGCAAGTTTTCCTTCCTGATCCCCTTTAAGCCTTCTTCAACTTCTGCGGCCAAAGGAAACAATCGATGAGCGAGAGTGCCAGGATTCTTCTGGTGGATGATGAGCCGGCGATGCTCCGGTATATCAAGACGCTGCTGGAGGTCGACGACTACAAAGTCGAGACCGCGTCCACCGGAGAAGAAGCTTTGCAGCGGATCGACAAAGGCATGGAGCCCGATCTTGTTTTGCTCGACGTTCTAATGCCCGGGATCGACGGACTCGAAACCCTGGAACAGCTTCGCCAGAAGCGGCCGGCGACCAAAGTTGTGATGCTCTCCTGTGTCAACGATACGAAAAAAGTAGTCCAGGCAATGAGGCTTGGCGCGCAGGATTATCTGACGAAGCCGTTTCAGAAGGCGGAACTCGACACCGTCATCGATCAGTGCCTCGGGCAAGGAAAAGTGCCAGTCGGGGGCGAAGTTGAGGACGTTGGCGACGATATCTTTTTCATCGCCGCCAGTCCGGTCATGCGTAAGATTCGCTCGCAGGCCGCGCTGGTCGCGAATGTAGATATTCCGGTCTTGCTACTGGGCGAGAGCGGAACGGGCAAGGAAGTCCTAGCGCGGCTGATCCACAAGCTCTCCCCGCGCGCGCATCGTACTTTCCTGAAAGTAAATTGTGCAGCTGTTCCCGCCGACTTGTTGGAGAGCGAACTTTTCGGCTATGAACCGGGCGCATTTACCGGAGCCACCCACGCAAAGCCGGGCAAGTTTGAGTTGTGCAACAAAGGAACCATTCTTCTTGATGAAATCGGCGAGATGCCGCCCATGCTGCAGGCCAAACTGTTGCATGTCTTGCAGGACCAGCATTTCTCGCGTCTGGGCAGCCGGAGCGTGATCAAGGTTGATGTGCGAATCCTTGCGGCTACAAATATCGACATCCCGCAGGCCATAGCCACCAAGCGCCTGCGCGAGGATCTCTACTATCGCCTGAATGCTTTCACTCTGCAGTTACCCCCGTTGCGCGAACGCAAGGAAGAGATCCCGATTCTCCTGAAACAGTCGATGACGCGAATGGCCGAAAGCTATGCGCGTCCTCCGCTTCCTCTGACGCCACCACTGCTCGAAGCCTGCCAGGCGTATGGCTGGCCGGGCAATCTGCGCGAATTAAATAACTTCTTGAAGCGCTATCTGATTCTGGGAGATGAACATCTGGCCGCAGCGGAGCTTCAGCCTCGGCACGACGGAAATGGCGGACACGCGGTCGCAGCGCATGCCGAGGCGGGAGCGAAAACCGATTCCGGAGGCGGGTTGAAATCGCTGGCCCGCTCCGCAAAAGATGAAGCCGAAGGAGAAGCCATCCGTCAGGCCCTCGAGCAAACGAACTGGAACCGAAAACAGGCTGCTGCCCTCTTGCAGATCAGCTACAAAGCGTTGCTCTATAAGATTCGGCAATACGGCATTGCCGAGGCAAAAAGCCATCACAAACTTTCCGCCGGCGCATAAACCACAGAACTGCCAGTAAGTCTTCGGTTTTTACTCTGTCCGTGCTTAAGGTACCACGGTCAGACTGAAACTGGCCGTCTTGGTAAGTGATCCGGAGGCTGCGTTGACCGTAAGCGGGTAAGTTCCTGAAGGAGTGCCGCTCACTGTAGGTAGAGTTTTCGGACTGCTGCAAGCGGGCTGCAGCAGCGTCATCGTAAAGAACGCCATCAACGCAATCAACCCGAGCAACATACTGCGCCAGCGCTTCTTGCCGCCTCCGCCTAATCCTAAGAGCGCCATCCCAGGAACAGCTAGCCAGAATGCGTACAGCGGATGATGCCATTCCACGGATGCCGTGGTCACCGGCTGAGACGTCGTCGCGAGGTTCAGAATCGTCGAAGAGCTGGCGGCTCCGCTGCTTAGATTAATCGTGCTGGTTGCAAAGTTGCAGGTGGCTCCCGTGGGCAGCGAACTGCAAGTGAGCGACACATTTGCACCAAACACACCTTGTGTCGGCGCCACCACTACATTGTACTGAGCCGACTGGCCAGCGTTGACCGTCTGCGACGACGGCGCAATCGCAAGCGTGAACGACGAGGCGACGAACGAAGCCGTAGCCGTATTATTC
>JASHNX010000313.1 GCA_030041415.1 Candidatus Sulfotelmatobacter sp. | reverse complement strand
GAGAGGCGTTTCACGCGGATTACTCGGCGACGAAGGGCGCGATTATCAGCCTGACGAAAAGTCTGGCGGCGGAGCTTGCGACGACAGGAATTTATGTCAATGCGGTAGCGCCGGGCTGGGTCGATACCGACATGTCGAAACCGGCGATCGATGATCCGAGATCCGGCGAAGAGATTCGGCAGACGATTCCTCTCGGGCGAGTGGGGAAGCCGGAGGAAATTGCCGGCCCGGTTCTTTTTTTGTGTACGGAACATGCCGGCTTTATCACTGGCGAAATCTTCAATGTGAATGGCGGAGCGGTGCTGGTCGGGTAACGAGTAATTGCCCGCCCTCTGTTGTGCGTTGCGCGATTTCTGCTAATCTCGACGCCGCATGCGCGCCGCCGTCATCTTCGGGCTGGGATGCTCTCCAAAGCGGCGGAAGCCTTTTCAGGAAAAATCTTCAATCCGGCAGATCGTCTGGCAGATTGGGATGCCGGCATCTGCCGGCGAGGCGGATGCAGTTCTTCTTTTCGGCGGCGACGGGACCGTTCATCGGCATTTGAGCGGACTGGTGAAGGTGGGGCTGCCGGTGCTGGTAGTTCCGACGGGAAGCGGGAACGATTTTGCCCGCGCGCTTGGACTACGCAGCGTGCGCGATGCACTGGTGGCTTGGCGGCGGTTTTGTGCAGGAAATGGCAGCGTTCGGGCAATCGATCTGGGAGTAATTAAAGCTCCGCAAACTGCCTCGATCGTGCAGGATGATAAAGTTTCCCGCGCGCCCGAACTGGAGCTTGATCATTATTTCTGCACCGTTGCCGGCGTAGGACTCGATTGCGAAGTAGCTCGCCGCGCCAACACCCTGCCGCGTTTTTTGCGTGGCCACGGAGGGTACGCGTTATCGGTGGTGTCGACAGTGTTTCGGTTTGTTCCGATCAAGATGAAGATTTTGGCCAGCGACGGACAGGAATGGTTCGTGCGAAGTGATCGCCCGACAATGCTTGCCGCGTTCGCGAATACGCCCTTGTACGGCGACGGGATGAAAATTGCACCCGATGCGCAGATGGATGACGGCCAGCTTGATGTTTGCGTGATAGGCGGCATCGATCCGTTCAAATTGTTTTGCATGTTTCCTACGGTTTACTTCGGCCGGCATCTGAAGATCGATGGGGTCGAATACTTCCGTGCACATCGCGTACGGGTCGAAGCCGAACAACCGGTGGATCTTTACGCCGATGGCGAGTACGTGTGCCGGACTCCGGTTGAAGTCGGCATTCAGCCGGCGGCTTTGAAGGTGATCGTGCCGTAGCTTCCAGTGCTACACTTTCGGAATGGCGGATCGACAGTCGCGCACCCTGCTCTGGATTCTGATCGGCGGAGGAGCGTTCTTCCTCTTTGTGCTGGCGATGTTTTCCTTGATTTACCTCACGCTGCGCGCGGGTACCAACGAAGCTGGGTTCGGTTTTGGCGGTCGCATCGGCGTAGTCGATCTGGATGGGGTAATTTTCTCGCCTCAGCCGGTCGTCGAAGAATTGAAGGATTTCGGCGACGACTCTTCAGTTAAAGCGATCATTCTGCACGTGAATTCGCCCGGCGGCGGCGTGGCCGCATCGGAAGAGATTTACCGCGAGGTGAAACGGGTTCGCGAAGAAAAAAAGAAGAAAGTCATTGTTTCCATCGAGACCGTGGGCGCGAGCGGTGCTTATTACGTTTCTTCGGGGGCCGATAAGATTTATGCCGACAACGGCAGCATCGTCGGCTCGATCGGCGTGATTGCGGAGTGGGTCAATTACGGCGATTTGATGAAGTGGGCCAAGCTGAAATCCGAGGTCCTCAAAACTGGCGAGTTCAAAGACACGGGCAACCCGTCGCGAGAACTGACTCCGGCAGAACGAGCGTACATGCAGTCCCTGATCGACAATATGTTCGGCCAGTTTGTCCATGCTGTGGCGGATGGACGCGGACTGAAATATGACGACGTAAAAACCATAGCCGACGGGAAAGTGTGGACGGGCCAGGAAGCATTATCGATGAAGCTGATCGATAAGGTCGGTGATTTCCAGGCAGCGGTAAACGATACGGCCAAGGCGGTGGGGATTTCCGGCGAGCCGACGCTGGTGCGTCCCGACCGAGACCGGAGATCGTTGTTGGATTTACTGCTGGGAGACCTCGCCAAATACATTCCCGATCAGGAGCAAGTGTTGGGCCGGCAGGTCGGGTTCTATTATTTGTGGAAGTAGGCGAGACGCGCGGGCGCACGAGGGTGGGCTGCCGTCCACAGCCGAGACTTGCATTAACTCCTGAAATTTGAGAAGGTTATGGTTGCCCGGGAGCCAGACTCTATGACGAAAGCCGATCTGATCGATGAAGTTTCGCGGTTAGCCGAACTCACGCGCAAAGACAGCGAAGTGATTGTAGAGACAATCTTTGAGAGCGTAGTGCGTTCCTTGCGGGCGGGCGACAAGATCGAGATTCGCGGCTTTGGAAGCTTTCGCACCCGGCAGCGCAAACCCCGCATGGGCAGGAATCCGAAAACCGGCGAAAAGGTCGAGGTTCCTGCCAAGAAGATTCCCTTCTTCAAGCCGAGCAAGGAATTAAAGGACCTGGTGAACGAGGGAATCGTGGCAGCGGCCGTGCCTCCTGCCCCGTCTGCAACGCCGACTGCTTAGCGAGCTTTCTCCTTCGCTAAATACAAATCTGCAATTTTCAGAGCCAGCACCTCGGGATCACCATCCGTACGATTGGCAAGGATGATGATTGTCAGATCGTCCTCCGGAAAGCGTTGAATTGTAGTAAGAAAACCGATTGTGCTGCCATCATGCGACATCCGCTTATGGCCTTGGTAGGGATCGAGAAACCAGCCAAAACCATACTTCACCGGCTTGCCGTCTGGGAATCCTGCCGGACCGTCTGCGGGTTGCACGGGAGTAAGCGCCGGCTGCATCTCGGCTTCGGTGAGCAGGGTATGGAGACGCAGGGCGCCGTCCCACTTGGCCAGATCGTCGATTGATGAATAAATACCGCCGTCGCCCAGGACCGCAGAAGTGGGACTCTGATCGGTCTCGTGCCAGGCATTGTCCTTCCAGGTGTGGCCGTAGGCGCGGTGCGGCACTTTGTTCTTGCCTTCTTCGTAGGCCAGCGTGTTTTTCATCTTCAGCGGCGTGAAGATTCTCTCCTGCAGGAATTGGCCGAAGGGCTTGCCCGAAATTTTTTCAACGATCATGGCCAGCACGGCATAGCCTGAGTTGCTGTACTCCCACCTAGTGCCCGCGAGAAACTCCGCCGTGGTTTGCTGCTCGAGCAATTTAAGAACTCCGGCGTCGTGTATTTGGGGGATTTTCTCCTCAGGCATGTTGGGATATTGCTTCAAGAGCAGGTCTTCGTAGTCCTGAAGGCCGGACGTATGATTCAGCAGATTGCGCACCGTGATCGAGTGTCCGTATGCGGGAAACTCCGGAAAAATGTCGGTGAGGCGGTCGTCATACCGCAGCTTGCCATCGTGCACCAACAGCATGATGCAGGCTGCCGTGAACTGTTTGGTGAATGACGCAAGACGGAAGTTGGTGTGCTCGTCGATCGCCTGCCGAGTGCGGAGATCGGTGACTCCATATCCGCGGCGAAACACCGTGCGGCCGTTGTAAACCACCAGGGCTGCCGCGCCCGGTGCCCTGCTGGACTTTAGGCCGGCGGGGAATAGGGCGTCGATCTGGCTGGACGATACCTGGCTGTGGACTGGAGCGGCACAGGTGAGCAGGCAAAGCAGGGGAAGAATGCTTAAGAGCCTTCGTTGCACCGTGAATCTCCGAAAAGCTTGTGTGACGTCTCGCGTAATCAGACACCACTCTCCCGGGACCAGCCAGCAGGCCCTAGCTGCGGATTCCCACCACGGCCATCATTCGGCCGGTCTTTCCTTTGTCGGCGCGATAAGAGAACAGTAGGTCAGCGCGGCAATTTGTGCAGAGCGGCGAAGCTTCGATATTTCTGGCTGCAACACCCGCCGCAATCAACTGTTGCCGATTGGCTTCGACCAGATCGAGAAAGATTTTCTTGGGCAGCTCGCCGTGGCCGGGAGCGCGAGCCGTAAGAAACAATAACGGATATTTTTCGCGTACCGGGTCCGATTCTTTGACTTCTCTAAACAGTTTCTCCGCGTAGGCGAATTGCGATTCAAACCTGCCGCGAACTTCTTCCCCGACTTCGTAGCAGCAGCCTTGGATTCCCGGTCCAATTGCCACCCTAAGATCTTGAGGATGGCTGCCAAACCAGCGCCGCATCTCTCCGACGCCCTTTTCGGCGATGCGCTTCAACGTTCCGCGCCAGCCGGCATGGAACGCGCCGACGGCTCGGCGCTTGGGATCGACAAGAATGATCGGCAGGCAATCAGCGGTTTGAATGGCAAGCAGCAAGCCGGGAGTGTTGGTGATGAGGCCATCGCCGGCGAGTTGGTCTCTTATTAGAGAATCAGCCGACGGAGAGTTGCTAGCTGGGGGGGCGATAGCGTGGATGATATCGGAGTGAATCTGGCGAAGAGTGATTAGAGGCCATGCTTGCGCGGACTTCCCGCGGATTTTCTTATGACCGCCCTCGGTGCCAAGCGCTCGCAGGAAGGCTTGCCGGTTTCGTGCGACCGCGGCTTTGGGATCGTCTTTGGTGAATCCCAGATTGAGCGTTCGCCCGCCATAAGTGCGTGACGAACCGCCGGGGCGGGTAGAAAATCCGTGGACAAGCCAGGGAATTCTGCTGAGGTGAGTAGCACGAAGAAGATTAAGCTTGCTCTTCCTGGAACCCTTGGTCGGCACACGTCTATGTTATCCGAACGCATTGGCTACAGTGGATTTCGAGTAATCATTTGCCGCAGGTGAATTCATTTTGCTTGCCGAGGGAATCGTAATCTCTTACGCTGATGGCCTCGCTTTTCTCTCCATGCACGATCTAATGGCAGAACCAGCAAACCGCCGCAGCTTTTTAAAAAAAGCCGCAGTTGCCAGCGGCGGCGCACTGGCTGGGGCCGCGGGCCTGAACCAGATTGCGCCCATGATCTGGCGCGAACCGTTGGAATTCGAGAACAACCGCAGCTACTGGGCGCGGAGTCAGCCGCCATTGAATGCCCCCTTGAACAACGATATTTCTGCTGACGTGGCGGTGGTCGGTGGCGGCCTCACAGGACTTTCCGCCGCCTACTACATCCGCAGCATATT
>JASHNX010000037.1 GCA_030041415.1 Candidatus Sulfotelmatobacter sp. | reverse complement strand
CTGGCCCTCGTTCCGTCCGAACTGCCTTTGGGAGACTATGAGGGCCACGGCGCAGGTTGATTTTTTGTGTGGCCGAGACTGACCCGGATGACATTCATCAGTTCGTCATTGTCCGCCGGCTTCTGAAAGAACGCTGCCGCGCCTGCCTTGAGTGCGCGTTCCTCGTTCGTCTGCGGATCGCGCGCGCTGAGAACAATTACCGGAATCCCAGCCAGCGCGTCGCTGTTCTGCAGGCGCTCGAGAACGACAAACCCATCGCCGACCGGCAGGCCGAGATCGAGAATAATCAGGCTGGGCCGCTCTTTCTGCGCCGAAGCGATCGCGGAATAGCCATCGGTCGCTGTGGCTACTTCATAGTTGTTGGCGCGCAACCGCAGGCGCATGGCACGCACCAGATCGGGATCATCATCCACGACCAGAATCTTCGGTTTGGGCATCGCAATTCTCCTTGTGAACGGTGGAATGGGTGACTTTCAGTGGGACTGCCTTCCGCTTCTTGGGTCGGACAAGTGCTTGCGTTCCATGCTTCGCAAGATCATCTGGGTTACGCCGTCGGCGAGCATTTGCACTTGCTTCTCCAGCGATTCATCGGCCGAACTGGCAGGAACTTCAATAGGAAGCGCTGAAATGGCGACGCTGCATTTTTCTTTCAGCTGATCGATCCGCTCCAGTTGCTCGCGAATGCGGGTGGTCATAATGCCGGAACACTGCAGGTCGGTCGAGGCCACAATAAAAAACGTCTCAGAAGTTCCCGACGTGCCCATCGGAGGCAGAACGAGATCCTTATCGAGATAGACGCATCGACGCACTACGTCCAGGCACTGCTGGCATGTTTCTTTCCATGAGCCGCCGGGAGGATTGACATGCGGCAACAGTTCTACCCGCACCAGCACAAAGGCCGGCCGCAAGCTGCCCTGATACGCGACCACGGGTGCCAGCAGCTTGGCGAGCGAATAGACGGGCAGGGTAAACGTGAATGTGCTGCCTTGCCCGGGCTCGCTCGAAACCCAGATGCGTCCTTCATGGAGGCGAACGATCTCCCGGCAGATGAACAGGCCAAGACCCAGGCCAGAGCGGTTGTTATCGGGCGCGTCGGGGTCCTGGTAAAGGCGCTCGAAGATCAGATTTTTCGCTTCCGGGCTGATGCCGCGCCCGGTGTCGCTGACCGCAACGTAGACCGAACCGGGATCGGCATCGACCATGTTGGCTTGGATCATGACCGCGCCATCGCTCGGCGTGAACTTGATCGCGTTATCAACCAGGTTTATCAGCACCTCCAAGATGCGATCCGGGTCTGCGAGGAGCAAAGGCAGCCGCTGATCAAGCCCGATTTCGAGTCCAATGTTCTTTTCATCCGCCGACGGACGAAGCATGGCCACCGCCTGCTGAACGAGCTCACGCAAAGAAACGCATCGCGGTTCAATCCGCATCTTCCCGCTTTCCGCGCGTGCCGCTTCCAGCAGGTCGCGAATCATCGCGTGCAACTGGTTTACGCTCTTCAAAACCGTTTTCAGATGGTCGCTCTGGTCGGGTGAAATCGCCCCCGCGATGCCATCAAGCAGCAAGGTCACGTACTGATGAATGCAAGTGAGCGGTGTGCGCAGCTCGTGCGAAATGTGGGAAAGAAACTGGTTCTTGAACTCGATCTTCTGCTTCTGGCTGATCTCGAGCGCGCGCAGCAGCGCTTGCCGCTCCACCGCATAGCGGATGGCTCGCTCCAGATGCTTGCTCGATATATTGCCCTTGACCAGGTAATCCTGAACGCCCTGATGTACTGCCTTCATCGCCAGCGCCTCGTCATCCTGGCCCGAGAGAACGACCACGGGAACGTGAGGCGAGTGCTCCATCACCCGGCGAAAGGTTTCAGCACCACGGCTGTCGGGCAGATTCAAATCGAGCAGAACCACCGACGGAGTTTCCGTCTCCAGCGATGCCAGGCCGTCGGCAAGCCGGTTCACGCAGTTCACCTTCACCGGCGACTTCCCTTCGACCAGGCGAAGGCGAACCAGATCGGCGTCTCCCGGATTATCTTCAATCAGCAACACGTTCGTCGTCTGCGGATTCATTTGCGGTTTTCGTCTCCTCTGGGCGGCAAGCTGGCCGAGCTAAACCAGAACTGTTCAATGGCTCGCATGGTGGAAAAAAAGTCGCGCAGGTTTCCCGGCTTGTTGACGTAGCAATTTGCTCCCAGCTCGTAACTGCGCGAAATGTCCCGGCTCAGCTGCGAGCTGCTGAAAACGACGACGGGGATCTTGCGCAATTCCGGTCCGGCTTTGATCGCGGCCAGGACGGCCAGGCCGTCTCGTTTCGGCAGATTCAAATCCAGAATCACCAGATCGGGTTTGGCTGCATCGGCGAAATCCCCTCTCTTTTGCAGAAACGCCAGCGCCTCGATGCCATCCCCAACGCTCTCGATCTTTCCGGAATATGCAGCCGCAGCCATGCCTTCCCGCACCAGCGAGACGTCGGCCGGGTTGTCATCCACGATAAGAAGATGAAATGTCATGTTCATGCGTGCGCAGCCTCGGCTTTCTGGGAAGCGCGAACCGGCACGGTGAAGAGAAACGTGGACCCTGCTCCGGGCTGCGACTCTACCCAGATCTTTCCCCCGTAACGCTCCACGATCTTCTTGCAGATCGCCAGTCCGATTCCGTTCCCGGGATACTCAGCGCGTGCGTGCAATCGCTGAAAGATTACAAAAATGCTCTCCGCGTACTCCGGCGCGATGCCGATCCCGTTGTCCTTTACCGCGAAGAGCCACTGTCCATTTTTTCTTGCCGCTTCTACAAGAATCCGCGGGGCCTCTTTCCCGCGGAACTTGATCGCGTTTCCAATCAGGTTCTGAAACAGCTGCACCATCTGGGTGTGAACGGCGTCTACTTTCGGAAGTTCGCGGCAGATGACCACCGCACCGCTTTCCTCGATCGCCGAAGAGAGCAGTTGCTTCACTTCTTGCATCACCGCAGCACAATCGACCGTGCCGATTGCATCTTCTTTTCTTCCCACGCGCGAAAAAGCCAGCAGGTCCTGAATCAGCACCTGCATGCGTGTCGCTCCGTCCTGCGCGTAGCCGATGAACTTGTCGGCGTTTTCATCCAGCTTGCCTTTGTAGCGTTCGGCTAGAAGCTCGGTGTACGCGGTAACCATGCGCAGCGGTTCCTGCAGGTCGTGAGAAGCAACGTAAGCAAACTGCTCGAGATCAGCGTTCGAGCGGGCCAACTCCCTCGCTTGCTGGGTAAGCTCTTCCGCCTGCTTTTCCAATTGCTGTTCCGCGGCCCTGCGCTCGGTAATATCGGCGCGAATCGCGATGTACTGGTAGGGTTTCCCGTGGTTGCCTGCGAAGGGAACGATGGTCGTATCGACCCAATAAATCGAGCCATCTTTGGCGCGATTGCAGATTTCGTTCCGCCACACTTTGCCGTTCGCGATCGTGCGATACATTTCCTGAAAAAATTCCTTCGGGTGGTGGCCCGAGTTCAAGATGCGATGATTTTTCCCAACCAACTCCTCGCGCGAATATTTACTGATAGCGCAGAATTTGTCATTCACATAGGTGATGGTTCCCTGGACGTCTGTGGTAGCGACGATGGCGTGCTGATCGAGCGCAAATTTCTGATCGGCCAGTTCTTTCAACAAAGCTTCCTTGCCGGCAAGACTGTCCTTTAATGCCTCTTCGGCCCGTTTGCGTTCAGTAATATCAGTGCGGATGGCGAGGTATTGCCTGGGTTTGCCATTGGGATGGAGAAAAGGAACGATTGTCGCCTCGACCCAATAGAGCGAACCGTCTTTCGCCCGGTTGCAAATCTCACCGTGCCAGACGTTTCCGTTCGAAATCGTCCGGTACATCTGCGTAAAAAACGCCGTTGGGTGGTGGCCGGAGTTGACGATTCGATGATTCTGTCCGACCAGTTCTTCGCGCGAGTATTTGCTGATCTCGCAAAACTTGTCATTGACGTAAGTGATTGTTCCATGAACATCGGTCGTAGCGACGATCGAGTGCTGGTCGAGGGCAAATTTCTGGTCCGCCAAATCGCGGACTGCCTGCCTGTCTAGGATTTCTTCTTGGGTTCTGCTATCGCCGCCGGGCATCGCAGGCGCACTCGTGGCTACAACGCGGACATCAGCTTTGCCTGGACGAGAAGCGGTAGCAGACTTCACGGTACCGACGACGGCTCCTTATATTCTTTGGTCTTTATCTAAGCGGGAAATCGAGACCACACAGGCTGCATCGCGTAACGATGCACGGTCAGCAAGCGGGTTATCGGCAATGGGGGCAGCGAGCTTTAAAGCTGCAGGAACGTCTTTCGGGAAAGGGACTTGCGACAAGAGAAGATCAAACAAGAACTCTCAGAAGATTAAGCCTTTTTGAAACTGGGCTGTATAGTGACCGCTACCCGGCCTTTTTCTCGGGCTCTTGGTTTTCTCGCTCTTCGGAGATCGGGATCTCGTCATCCCACTCGAACGAAAGCGCCCGCGCAGTTGTCTCAATCGGCTCGAGTTCCGGAATATCTTCGGCGACACTTGTGCCGAGTTCGGCAAACTTCCGCGCCGAGACCAGCACGCGGCTTTCAAGCGAGCCAACGGCTTTGTTATACGACTCGACCGCGCGGTCGAGGCCCGAGCCAACAGAAGCGATGTGTCCGGCAAGCAAGCGCAGACGATCGTGCAATTCTTTTCCAAGCGCGCTGATTTGCTGCGCGTTGCGCGCCAGTTTTTCCTGATTCCATCCGTAATTAATCGCTTTGAGCAGTGCAATGAGCGTGGTCGGCGAGGCCGGGATGACTTTGTTGAGAACTCCGTGCTCGATCAAACCGGGATCCTGTTCGAGCGCGGCGCTGAAGAAAGTTTCGCCGGGAAGAAACATCACGACAAATTCCGGTGTCGATTCGAATTGCTCCCAATAGTTCTTTCCGCTCAGGACCTTCATGTGATCGCGAACCTGCCGCGCGTGGTTGGCGAGGCACAGGCGCCGGGCGTCTTCATCGCTTGTCTCGAATGCATCGAGAAACGCCTGCAAGGGAGTTTTCGCGTCAACCACGACGTGCTTGCCTCCGGGCAACTTGACCACCAGGTCGGGCCGCAACCTGCCGTTTTCGGTTGTGATGGTTTCCTGCTCGGCGAAATCGCAATAGGAAAGCATGCCGGCAATTTCGACCACGCGCCGCAACTGAATCTCGCCCCAGCGTCCACGCACGTTGGGTGTGCGCAGGGCCCGGACCAGATTTCCGGTTTGCGATTGCAATTCTTTCTGCGTTGAGATCAGCGATTGAACCTGCGCTCGCAGTTCGCCGTAAGCATCGCCGCGTGCGACTTCCATCTGCTGAATTTGCGCATCCACTTTGTTCAGCGACTCGCGAACCGGCGCAACCAGATCGGCAACCGCCTTCTCCCGCGCTTCCAGGTCGCCGCGAGCTTGGGCTTGAAAATGCTTGAGTTTCTCTTCCGCGATCAAGAGAAATGACGAGTTATTGCTTCTTAAAGCTTCCGCAGCGAGCGCCTTGAAGGCATTTTGCAAATCATCGCTCGCGCGAGTGACCAACTCGACCTTTTCGTTGCTGGTCTTCCGTTCCGATTCAAGGGTCGATTCCAGCCGTGCCCTTGCCGCAATCAGATCGTTGTGAGCCTGCTGAAGCCGCTCCAGGCTTGCCTTTTCAGCTGCTAACTCCTTTTCCACCAAAGACAAACGCGCGCTTACCCCAGCGTGGCGCGAGCGCAGCGCGAGCCAAGCAATCAAGCCTCCAAACAACAGGCCGATGAACCCTGCGACAGCTGGTTCCATAGCGAAGGTAACTTCTCCGGGGAAATTTCAGCTCCTAGCCTAGCACTAGAGGCAAGTTTGGCAACTAAGAGGAGCCTTGTCAGGCTCGCGTTCGTTCGAGAGGGAAGCCCCACATAAGGCATGCGAGGGAAGACTCAATCTGCCGGCGTAAGTTTTGCCAACCGGGCGAGCCGCGAAGCCATTCACCTCAAAGTGGCCGCCCGACGCGGGGCATGGGCATTTCTGCTGATTCTGGGTGCTGCCGGAATGCAGCCTTCGTCCGGCCTGGTGGCGGGGCCGGAACAACCCAGCGGAACTCAAGGAAGTCACGAACCTACCTTACGTGCTGCGGCCGACGCGGATATTCCGTTTAGCTCACCTTACGATTCCTCCGCAGAAGCGATGCTTCTGGATCTCGCGAATCAGGAAAGATCCAAGGTGGGCGCACCGCCGTTGAAGTTCGACACAGGACTTACCCAGGCAGCCCGCGCGCACGCTGAAGCGATGCTGGCAGCCGGTCAACTCTCGCACCAGCTTGCCAACGAGCTTTCTCTGCCGGAACGCCTCGCCACCGCAACTCGCACACAGCTTGATCAGGAGGCGGAAAACGTAGCTTTCGACGTTGACGCCGCTGACGGTCATCACCACCTGATGCTTTCTGCGCCGCATCGCGCCAATCTGCTCAATGCGGCGTATAACGTAATCGGCATCGGCGTGGTTCATTCTGGAAATCAGCTTTACATCGTGCAGGATTTCGCCCACGCCCTCCCTGCATACTCGGCTGCAGAATTCAAAGATCAGGTTGCGGCAGCCGTATCTCTATCGCGGCGGCGAGCCAGACAACCTGCCCTCGCTCGCCAGGATTTGCCTGCAGCCGACGACGCCGCCTGCACCATGGCAAAAGCCGACAAACTTCAAACCTTCTCGATTCACCAACTCGCGCAACGCTACACTGTGCTGACGTACACCACTTTGCGGCCGGAAGTGCTGCCTTCCAACGCCAGCCAGGCTTTCTCCATGCAGGATTGGCGCAGCTTCTCCGTAGGCGCGTGCTACGCCCGCACGGATACTTACCCGACCGGCGCCTATTGGGTGGTACTGGCGCTGCAGTAAACCGCAATCGAAGCGTCGCCCGTTGGCTTCGCGTTCACCATCCCCCTTGTCATTCCGACGCCAGCGAGCCAGGAGGAATTCGCTTTTGCGTTTGCACCGCTGTGCTAACCTTCCCTTGCCCACCGTCTGCGGATCGCCATGGAAGCTTCGCAGCCAGAACGCACCGAGCAACCCGAGGCAACGCCAACATCCTCTTCTCGATTGCGCATCGGCACCGCCGGATGGTCGTATAAAGACTGGGAAGGAATTTTTTATCCTCCCGGGATGTCGCGGCGAAAAATCCATCCCCTCGAATATCTGGCTCGCTTTTTCGACACTACTGAAATCAACACTTCATTCTACGGACCGCTCAAGCCGGAACTCGCTAAGCTTTGGTGCCGGAAGGTCTCTTCGGTCAACTCCAACTTCCTCTTCACCGCCAAGCTCTATCGCGCATTCACGCATTCTCCGATCGCTGTGATGGAGCCAACCTCCGCCGCAACCATCCGCCCGACCGACGAAGACGAACGCCTCACGCGCGAAGGGCTCGATGCAATTGCGAATCAGGGACTCCTCGGCGCTCTCCTCATCCAGTTCCCCGTCTCGTTTAAAAACACGTCTTTAAATCGCGAATATGTCGAGCGCCTGCTTCGCCAGTTCATCGAATATCCCCGCGTGGTTGAGGTGCGCCACTCGAGCTGGAACGATCCCACAACTCTGGCCGCCTTTGCGCAGGCGAATGTCGGCTTCTGCAACATCGACCAGCCGCTGCTCGGCCGCTCGCTTCTCCCCACCGAACACGTCACCGGCGCGATCGGCTACATCCGTCTGCACGGACGGAATTACGAGCAGTGGTTCGACTCCGATAACCGCAATGACCGCTACAACTATCTCTACAGCGGGCGCGAGCTCGCCGGCTGGAAAGACCGTATCGTGAACGTTGCGGAAAAGGCCCAGGCAACTTATGTCATTACCAACAACCACTTCGAAAGCAAAGCCGGGGTGAACGCGCTCGAATTGAAAGCCATGATCAGCGGCCGCCGCGTAAAGGCGCCAGAAACGCTGATTCAAAAATATCCGGAGCTGAGAAGAATCGCCGACCCGGCAGAAGACGGCGAGACGAGCAAGCTGTTTTGAAAAGCTGCCGCTTCGGCCGTGCTGCGGGCCGCTGCCTGGATGATCTCATTCCGACGCCAGCGAGCGATAGCGAGCCAGGAGGAATCTGCTTCCGCCCGCGGACGACCGCAAATGCTCTTCTACCTTGTCCAAGGCAGCCCTAGTACGTGAATTGTTGCAGTTCGGTCACGCCCGAATTCGGTCCGTCGACGTATCCCGTGCGAGTTTTCGGGTTCAGCGTGATGTGCGTGCCGATCACATTGAATGCATCCGAAAAACTAAATCCGTTCAGCGACTCGACCAGATTTCCGTTGATGTCATACACCTGAATGCTGCTTCCCGGCGCAGTGCTCGAAACCTCCTGCGCCACAAAAAACAGCTTGTTCACCGGATCGTATTCCACGTCCGTCCCGCTCTCGATCTGGCCATTCGCGTTCGGCAGGACCACCGCAAAGCCGGTTTGCGTCGCCAAATTGTAGAACTCGACGCGGAAGTCGAGTTCGGTTGTGGTTACCGCGATTCCGTCCTCCGAATCCACAGCCAACCCATTGATGAATCCCTGATGAAACGGCGGCGGGCCGAGAATTCCCGTGAACTGTGTCACCACCCCGGTCGTCAGATCCACCAGCGCGATCTGCGGCGCCGGACCGCCCACCGTTCCTTCCGAAGCCGCGATCACAGCCTGATTTGTCGTGCTGTCATATCCGACTTGCGGCGTATTCTCGAACTGAAACGTTGGATCGGTCAGCGTAACCATCGGGCCAAACGTATTCGCCACTACGTTGCTGCCGAAGACAAAGGTTGTAAACGTATTATTGTTATCGAAGGCCATTACCGCAGTCGTCGGCGTACTCTGCGTGCGGCTCACCCCGATGATGATCTGATCCGCAACCAGCGGCGCTTTCCAGACACTGGTGAGTTTGTTTGCGCTGAGCGGATTCAGCTCCTCATAAATCCGCTTGGTCACGTAGATTCCGGTGACGTGCTCGTGCTCCACCAGTCCCGTGCTCGTGCCCACGACTCCCATGGTCACAAGGTTGTCGGCTCCCTCGATTGCCTGTTCTAAATCCAGAATTTTTCCCGTCGCCTGATCGAAAGTTTCGACCGTAGCCAAAACATTTCCACTCGGCAAGATCGCGTCCTCGCTGAGCAGTCCCTCCGTGCCGTTCTGGTCAAGATCGTGGCCGAAAATCTGTCCGCCGAACTTGCTGTGAACCAGCACTCCGGTCGGGCCGATCGGACGCGCTTTCGCTTCAGACTGTGCCGCGGCCGAAAGCGAAAACGCGAGTGAAAACAACATGCAAAGCGCGGCCAGGCTAAACGCTCTGAACCCGCGCGGCTGGATATGTGTGCGCTTCATCGATCCGGTCTCCTCGTAACGGTAGTCAATTCCGGCCTTCGAAACTTCGACCGGGAAGCGCCAGCCTACCGCTTCGCGTGTTCGAGGATGTCAGGGGTTTGTAAATTGTTTGCCCCACGTTGCCCCTGCACCATCCGCCATCCTTGTCATTCCGACGCCCGCAAGCGATAGCGAGCCAGGAGGAATCTGCTTTCCTATGCGACGGCGAACCGGATTCTCCCACAAAAGCTTTCTTGCGGGAGCTTGGTGTGCTGTCGGAGGACGAGAGATCGATCAGCCTGCGATGGACAGGCTGAGTCGAAAGCTGGTTAAGCAGGTTCCTCACCCACGCTTCGCGCGTGTTCGGAATGACATCGGGTTGATTTTGGTCGAAAAGAGGTTCAGGGGCGGCTGTTGTGGGTGAACACCAGCTGTAAGAAATGGGGATGCAACCCAGAAGCTAATAGCCAAAAGCCACGAGCCGAAAGCCGAAAGCTTATCTTCCTGCGGCGGCGTGGTCGCTCATACGGCGCTGGTTGTAGCGAAGGGCGACGTTCATGAAAACATTTCCCATAGGAGTTTCAAAGCAGATCATCAGTGCTTCCACATCTTCGCTGCTCTTGTCAGCTTCGTCCGACGTGACCAGCGCGGGCGGGTGGACGCGGAAATGAAAGCCCTGGTCGTTGAGCGCGCAGATGGCGTTGCCTACGACCTGGTTGGCAAGCTCGAAAATGGTTTCTTTGATCAGTCCATCGGATTCGGGCAGCTGTGCGCCCGCATAGTGGCTGGCTACGCGCACGGCGGTTTGCGGCTCGAGATCGAGCAGGATGCGGCCCTCGATGTCGCCGGTGAGCGCCACCATTCCGGCCACGCCTTTACGGCGATAGGCGGCCTCTTCCATCGAGAGGTTGCCGACCTTCGTCGTGCCCTGAAGCCCCTGCGACAGCACGGCATCAGCCGCGTTGATGAAAGGCTGAATCAGCTCCATCTTCATGAGACTAAGCCCCCGCGCCGGCCGCGACCGCGCCGTCTTCTCCGAGAACGTACTTGATGACTTCGTACAGCACTTCCGGCTTCACCGGCTTTTGCACGAAATGCCGCGCGCCGCGCTGCAACGCCGCCACGATGTTCTCCTGGTACCCCACGGAAGACACCATGACCACGCGCGCGTCCGGATGCGCCTGCACGATCTTTTCGGCGGCCTCGATGCCTTCCATCTGCGGCATCGTGATATCCATGAGCACGATGTCGGGATGGGTGCGCTCGAACTCGCTGATGGCCGTCAGCCCGTCACCGGCTTCCGCCGCCAGCTGCCCGCCGAAGCTCTCGATCATGCGGGCAAGGTTTTTGCGCGCGAAGACCGAATCGTCCACAATCAAGTACCGGACTGGTTGTCCGTCCTTGCTGCGTTTTACGGCTGCAAACTGCTCCATAACAACCTCCTGTAACATTCCAACACGGCGGTTTCCCGCCGCACAGATGACTCAGGTCGTGGCACTGTGGCTACGACCCGGCTCGAACTGCCTTTCCCGCACGAGGCCGATCAGTTTCGTCGCGGCTGCAGAGGGCTTGCAGGGTAGAGCCAAGCACATCCAGAGCCACCACTCGGGTCGCGTATCCCCGTTCGATCGCGGCTTTCGGCATTCCGAAAACCACGCAAGATTCTTCGCTTTGCGCAATGGTTATGCCGCCGGCTTTCTTTACCGCGCCCAAACCTTCTGCACCGTCATCGCCCATTCCGGTCATCAGGACGGCGATTGCGTCTTTTCCAAACTCCTCTGCCGCGCTGCCGAACAGGACATCGACGCTCGGCCGGTGACCGTTGACGCGCGGTTCGTCGCTCAGCACAACCACGTCTCCCATCGTGAGCCGCTTCACGCGCATATGGCGGCTTCCGGGACAGACCAGGACACGTCCCGCTTGCAGGATGTCTCCCGATTGCGCTTCTTTCACGCGCAACGAACAGATTTCATCCAGCCGGCGGGCGAACATATCGGTAAAGCCCTCCGGCATGTGCTGCACGATTACGATTGCTCCAGGAAAATCGGGCGGAAGCTGCGCCAGAAGAAATTCGAGCGCCTGCGGACCGCCGGTGGAAATTCCAATCGCAACCAGCTTGGTCGGCCGCGGGGATTTCTGGGCAGATATTTTTTCCGGGCGACTCGGCATGCCCATCAGACGTCCGGGCCGCACGACTTTGCACTCGGCAGCAGCCTTGATCTTGGCGATCAGTTCGCTTTCCGTTTCGCCCATGTGCGTCGTGGCGTCCTGCGGCTTGGTGACGAAATCGAAAGCGCCCAGCCCCAACGCCTTGAACGTTACCGACGCGCCTTCGGTGCTGTGCGAACTGACGACGATTACCGGCAGGGGATTGCGCCGCATAATCTCTTTCAGCGTGTCGATGCCATTCATCCCGGGCATCTGCAGATCGAGCGTGATCACATCCGGATGCAGCTCTTCGATCTTCTTCAGGCAGAAACTTCCGTCCATCGCGGTTCCAACCACTTCAATCGACGGACTGGCCTCCAGCATCTGCGGAATCAGTTTGCGCATGAGCGCGGAATCGTCGACCACCAGGACGCGTACTTTTTTGGCCGGCTGGTTCATGCCTGGCCTCCAGTCGCGCTCATCGCCAGTCGCGCGCGATCGTCATGGTTCAGCAGCAATCCAAAATTCGAGGTGCCCTGCTCGCGCGGGCGAGTCCTGGCCACATGCTCAACCACCGCCGGCAGGTTCAATATGAGAACTACCTTTCCGTCTCCCAGGATGGAAGCACCGTTGACAAGATCGGTTGAGAAGGTCTGATCGTCCAAAGCTTTGATCACCAATTCTTCTTCTCCCTCCAAGGCATCGACGATCAGCCCATATTTTTTCTCGCCCACAGTAATGACCAGCACGAATAACTTGCTCGCGTGGCGATCGGCGTCGGGCATACAAGGCCTTCCCAGCCTGAGCAATGGAAGAACCTGATTCCGCAATTGCAAGACTTCGTAGTTGTCAACCTGATGAACGTCGGACTCGCGGGTTCGAGCAATCTGGCTGACGGCGTTGAGCGGAATGGCATAAAGCCGTTTCTCCACCCAGAACATAAGGGCCTTGATGATGGCCAGAGTCAGAGGCAGCTTGAGCCGGAACGTAGTTCCTCGACCAGCACGGGTCTCAACCTGGATCGTGGCCTTCAGGCGCTGCAATACGCTCTGTACCACGTCCATGCCCACGCCACGTCCGGAAATCTCCGTGATTTGTTCGGCGGTGCTGAATCCCGGACGGAAAATAAATTCCAGGGTTTCGGCCTCAGTCAGACGTGCAGCTTCCTCCGGCGTGGTCATGCCGAGTTCAAGAGCTTTATTGCGAATCTTTGCTGCGTCGATACCGCGGCCGTCATCGCTGATCTCGACGACTACCTGATTTCCCTGGTGATAAGCGTGCAGCCGGATGGTTCCCCGCGGCGGTTTGCCATGGCTGCGGCGCTCGTCGGCAGTCTCAATGCCGTGGCTGACGGCGTTGCGCACCAAGTGCGTCAGAGGCTCGGCGATGGCGTCGAGAATGCCTTTGTCGAGATCGGTGTCCTGGCCGCTGACTTCGAGATCGACTTCGCGTCCAAGCTGCCGGGCCACATCGCGCACAATGCGAGGGAAACGCCGGAACAGCTGATCTACAGGCACCATGCGGATCTTCATCACTGAGCGCTGCAGGTCGTTCAATACCCGCGATTGGAATGCCATGGCATCAGCGAACTTTCCGCGTAGCAGTTCTTTCGGATAACGCTTGCCAAATTCGTTCAGCGCCTGCTGCAGCATGGACTTGCCGATGATCAGTTCGCCGACGAGATTGAGCACGTTGTCGATTCGTCCGGCTTCTACCCGCAGGATGTTTTCGGCAGCCGTCTGAGGTGCAGACGGCTCCGGTTGCGAGGCACGAGTCTCAACGGCCGGAGCTGGACCCGGTTCTACAGGAGATGAGACTTCCGGATCGGCAGAAGTCGTATTTTGTGGCGCAAGCGATTCCGGAGCTTTCGCGTTTTTCGCAGGGGCTTTTGCGCGGTGCGGGGACTGAATGCAGCTGATCGCCACGTCCCCTGCAATCGTCGGGATCCTGCACTTGCCGGTGATCACGTCCGGCGACTCGGAGCTTGAGAGGACAAACTCGACCTGCTTGGAGGCGGCGGTTGACTTCGAATCGGGCCGCAGCACCAGAACCCTACCAGTTTGGCTGATGGCATTCTGGATCAGTTGCCGCGCCGCAATCGGCATCGCGCAGTGGGGATCAATCTTCACCACCACTTCATATAATCCTAGGCCGGATGCTTGCGCCTGCGCGACAGCTAACTTTTCTACTTCGGTCCAATCCTTCGCGACATGCTTTGCGGGATCGACTCGCTTCTTCTTGCGGCGGGACTTGCCGGCCGCGGCCGCGGGCGTGGCGGTGAGCTCCTGAATTCTTTTGCGCAATGCATCCGTCGCTGGCAGTACGCCACCGGCGTGGTATGCCTTGATCATGGCAGTAAACACGTCGGCGGAGGCAAAAGAAATCTCGGCCAGCGCGGCATGGGCGGCTGCGCCCTCGAGCGATAGGGCATCCTCGAACTGATGGGCCAGCTCGCTCAACTCGCGCAACCCGCAAGCGGCCGAGTCACCCTTCAGCGTGTGGACAATCCGCCGGATGGAACGCACGATCTCCTCGTCGCCGGGCGTCTTCTCCAGCTTGAGAGATTCTTCGTTCAGCGCTTGCAGCAGCTCCTGCGAGGTCTCGAAAAACAGCTCCCGCAGTTCTGCTCCGCGCTCGTCGGGTGTGTTGGTCACTCTTTTACCTCAATCCGCTGATAAGCCGTGCCGCTGTCGCGGTGCACCATCTGAAACTTGTCGGTCAGCCCCAACAGGCTTTCCGCATGTCCTACGAACAGGTAGCCGCCCGGGTTCAGGCAGCGATAAAACTTTTCGATCAAGCGCTTCTGCTCCGCCTCGTCGAAGTACATCATCACGTTGCGGCAGAAGATCACGTCGTTGCGCTGCGGCAGATATTCGGTTTTCAAATTGTGAAAATCGAAGTGAACCATTTCCTTCAGAGCCTTCTTGATGGCATAACGGTCGCCAACTTTGTCGAAATAACGCAGGCGGAAGCTGTAGTCGACGCTCGACATCTGGTGATCGTTGTAAGCGCCCTCTTGTCCTGTGCGCAGGACGGAGTAGCTGATATCGCTGGCCAGGATTTCCACGCGCCATGGCGGAGGCACCAATGGCTTGGGCAGCGAGATCTCTACCGGCAGTGGATTGCGCAAATAGTAATAGGCGAGCGCATCCGCCGAGAGCATCGCGAGCGTGTAGGCTTCCTGCCCGGTCGAACAGCCGGCGCTCCATACCCTGACCGAATACTCGCGGTGTGCCTGTTTGCGCTTCAACATTTCTTCGAGCACGTGCTTCTGGAACAGATCCAGCTGCGCTTTATGACGGAAGAAGCTGGTTTCGTTGACCGTCAGGTTCTCGACCAGCTGGGCGAGTTCCTGTTTGCCTTCCGCGCTGATCAGAAGGCGATAGTAGGCGTAGAAGGAATCGGCACGGCACTCCTTGAGCCGCCGCAGCAAACGATCCTGCAAAAAGTGCGTGCGGCGCTCGTCGAAGTGCATGCCGCACTCCTGGTAGACCAGCGCCTGCAACAACCGCAGTTCCGCTTCCGTCAAAATTGGAGCAGGTGCTGCTCCTGATGTCCCCATGCTTGTTCTCGCTTATGACACGCGACTTTTAAATTCCAATTCTTTATTCCGACCTGTTTCGAAAGCCGATCGACATGACCAATTCAGCGACCGATCGCCTGGCGAATTTCCACTTATCGAGTGCTCCCCGCTGCCTTTGCTTCTGCCTTGCCAGCCTTATCTTCCGCTGCTTTCTCCTGGATCAGATTCGCCGGCGCCAGCAGCTTGGTCATATCCAACAGCACGATTAACCGTTCTTTCACCTTGCCGAGGCCGGTGACACAGTTGAGACCGCCCTCCTGAAATACTGCAGGAGGAGCCTCGATGTCTTCGCCGGCAATCTTGAGAACCTCCGAAGCAGAATCGACGATCAGCCCCGCCAGCTTGCCCGAGTGCTCGACCACGAGAATGCGGTTTTGCTTTTTCAGTTTTGCCTGCTTGTCGCCGAAGCGCTTGCGCAGGTCCATAACGGAAACAATCTTTCCGCGAAGATTGATGACACCTTCGAGATAGTCCGGAGCGTCGGGAACGGCAGTGATCTCGGGCACGCGCACGATCTCGTGCAGGGAGGTGATAGGAACGCCATAAGTCTCGCGCCCCACCTGAAAGCCGACGATGTGCAGTTCGCGGTTCATCGATAGCCTGCCCTAGGCGCGCGCCGCAGCCGCCTTTCGATTTTTCGAGGCGTTCTCTTCCGAGGCTTCTTCCTGCGCAGTCTCATCCAGCGTGAAGCGATCCATGAAATCGAGCAGGCCGCGCGACATCTTCGACATCTGCTCGGCAGAGGCGGCCAACTCGGTGGAACCGGAAGTCGATTGCTGCACCAGTTCGCGCATTCGCTCCATCGCCTTTACAACAGCCTGTGCGCCCGATGCCTGTTCTTCCACGGCGGAGTTGATTTCGTGGGTGATTTCGTTCAGCCGAGTGGTGGCGCGCGCAATTTGAGACGAACCGTGAGACTGTTCGTTGGTAGCTGCGCCGATTTCCTGGGCGAACTTGTAGACTTCGGTGACCACATTCGAAATCTTGCGCAGCGCTGCGTTCAGTTCGCCGCCTAGATCGAGGCCTTCGTTCACAATGCCTGTGGATCGGTCCATGTTTTCGACCGCTTTGCGAGCTTCTTTCTGAATGCTCTGGATCAGCTCGGAGATTTCTTTGGTGGATTGCGCCGATTTCTCTGCCAGTTTGCGGACCTCGTCGGCGACCACGGCGAAACCAAGTCCATGCTCGCCTGCGCGTGCAGCCTCGATGGCGGCGTTGAGAGCCAGAAGGTTGGTTTGCTCGGCCAGATCGTCGATGACCTCGATGATCTTACCGATATCGTCTGCTCGAGCACCGAGCGCTCCGATGATCTCACCGGAAGAAGTGATGGTGGCGTTAATGCGGTTGAGGCCGTCGGTGGCCTTTTCCATCGTGGTGATGCCGCTGTGAACTTCTTCGCGCGAGCGGTTGGAAATATCGAGGAGCACTTTGGCAGTGTCGGCGACGCGCTGGATCGAGGCCACCATCTGATCGATCGAGGCGGAAGTCTCGCTTACGCTCGAAGCCTGAACTTGCGTGCTCTTCACCATGTTCTGCACGTTGACGCTCATCTCGTGCATGGTGCTGGTGACTTCGTCGATGGCGGAAGAAGCCTGCAGGCCGATCTTGGCTGAGTCGTCCGACGCGTTTGCTACCTGGCCGGAAGCGCTGGCGACTTGCGCGGAGGCGTCACGCACGCTGCGCACGAGCCGCCCAAGACTTTCCACCATTTTTGCGAAGGCGTTGCCCAGAGTGTCGTGAGTCGATCGTGGTTTGACCTCAACCGTCAAATCTCCGCCGGCGATGGCTTCGGAAACACCCGCCATTTCTTTGAGGTAATTCACCATCTTGGCGAAGGTGCGAGCGAGTTCTCCGATCTCATCCTGGCGGTTGACGTCGATCGTGTGTTCGAGGTCGCCGGTGTCGCCGATCTGACGCGAGACCTTCATGAGATTGGTCAATGGGTCGGTAATGGACTGTGCGGTTTTGAATGCGACGATGATGCCCAGGCCCAGAGCAACCATGGTGCTGATGATCGCGGCAAGAATCGTGAGGGTGCTGGCGGTCTCGTCCGATTTGCGGCCTTCCTCGACGAGCTTGCGGTTCTCGCCATCGGCTACATCGAGCGCTTCGGTCGAATTTTTCACCCAGGAAGATGCGTCTTTCTGCAGGTAATAAATCTGGAGTTCAGCCACCGTAGCGTTTCCAGAGTCGACATCCTTGCGTTTGTCGATCAGGGGCTGGGCGAACTCTTTAGCCCATGCCTGCTCCAACTGGTCCACTTTGCTGAGCGCGGTTCTTTCCTGATCGGAGTTCGAAAGGTTTTTTGCCTGCTGCAGCTTTTCTCCGAGAACGCGCATCCCGTCATTCATACGGTCGACTTCGCGGGTGTCGCCGCTAAGCAAGTAATTACTCAGGTATAGACGGTTTTGCATCATCTGAAAGCGCACATCGTTGGTTGCATCGGCCAATTCCAACGACACCTTTGCGGTATCTTTCGCGGCGTGTTCCCTGTGCACCGCCACCAGGTTCACTATGAACAGCACGACCACCATGCTGAGGATGATTCCGAAATTCTTGTATAACTTTTTCCCAATCGTCATGCCGTTCCTCCGGCTGAAGCGCTTGCCGCGATCACTGAGCTTCGAACTTGAAATCGACCACCCCTGAGGTCTCTACCGACGCCGGTTCAAAATGCCACTTCTTCGCCGCATCGAGTGCAGCGCCGGCCAGTACAGGATGTCCGCCAACGACCTTGGCCTCTTTGACCGAGCCGTTAGGAGCAACCACCACCGCAACTTTCACCGTTCCCGTAAGGTTCATCTTCCTGGCCAAATCTGGATAGATCGGCTGCACCTTCACTTTTGCCCGGCGAACAATCTCGTTTTGCGAATCCTGGGTCTGGCTTTGGTTTTGGTTTTGGGCAGCTACTCCGACTGCGCTTGTGATAATTGCCACCGCGGCGATCAGTACAGCGACTCCTCCCTTACGCAAAGACACAGTTCCTCCGGCACAATCGTGGTGATCCCATAGGAGCAAAGCCGAGGCCACGGAACAGGTTTTTGGAAAACCAAAGTAACGCAGAGGATGTGATTGAAAAGTATAGACTTAAATCAATCCTGAAGAGTGTTGGGCAGACTCGTTTCGGAATTAGGCCCGTCTCATTGTTTTCTTGAGTTATAAAGAGTTCTCAAGTTGAGATCGAAACATGGCGTTTTTTCTCGGGATTTCACAGTTTGGCACCCGTTCCGCCATTTTGCTTGACTCAAAATGAGATTCGGACGTATTTTTCCAATAGTTTCAATCACTTATGAGAATTAGTCCCAGTGAGTGGAAGGAAGCGGTGCGGCCCTGAAAGACTTAAGCCAGGAGTCGAAGGGTTCGACGGCCACAGTGGCGGCCGGCTTTGAGGAAGCTTTTCAGAACCTGCTCTTACAAATCGCGAACCAGGCAGCCGGCCGGGCTGATGCAGCTTCGCTAATCCAGTTTTTCTGTCGCGCGTGTCGCGAGTTCTTCCAGGTAAGCGGCGTTTATTTCTGGCGTCTTCATGCAAGTGGTGAACTTGTCGGGGAACAGGCTGATGGCAAAATGGCTGAGCGGTTCATCGGATTGCGCCTGCTGCCGCAGCAAAGCGCCGTTACTTCCGAGGCCGTCCGCAAACGGCGCACTATTTTCGTCAACGACTGGGAACCGAACCCGTCTTTTCCGGCAGCGCATCAGTTCGAAGCGCAATCGCTGATGGCGGCTCCATTGGTGGTCTTTGGCGAAGCTATCGGCGCAGCCACCTTCCTGCATGATTCCGATAAGCGGTTTTTCACCGAGGACCTTGCGGCCAAGGCCACGATTCTGGCGGGACAGTTGGGCAGTCTTTTGGAAGCGACGCGCCTGGGCGAAGCCTCGCGCGAGGAGCATCGCCGGGCCGAGATTCTGGCCCAGGTGGCCAATGTCCTGCATGGAACTCCCGATGTTGTTTCCGTCATTGAGTCGCTCGCGGATCGAGTGCGGGTGTTGCTGCGGGCCCGACTCGTGTCGGTTTTGCTTCGACGAGATGGTCCGTTCGAACTAAAAGCGGTTTCAGCCGAGACTCCCCAACTGGCGGTTGCGTTCCGCGCCGCGCACGACCGTCAGACGATCCGCTTCGCGGCCGACCTCGCGCAGCGAGCCGTTTCTGCGGGAGAGGCGATCTCGATCAGCATCAGCACTGAGCAGCCTTCCCTCGGAACTCTAATTTCTGCCGGAACCCTGGTTGCCGCGCCCTTTCGCACTTCGCAGACGCAGGGAGCGATTCTGGTTTATCCGCGACAGACCGGCGCCTTTACGACGGAAGAAAAGTCGCTGGTTATGGCGATCGCCGGCTTCGGGGCGGTCGCGGTTGCCCATGCCGAACTATGCTCGACGGCTCAGGGGCAGGCGCGGGAACTTCATCAGTTACTGGAGATTTCTTCCGAACTAAGCTCCAGCCGCGACCTCGAGCATTCGCTGCAGGCGTTCGTTGTGCGCGCCGCGGATTTCCTGGGGTTTGGGCGGTGCTTTGTGGCTCTGCAGGAGCACGGAGAATTCCGCGTGCGTTATGCGGCCGATCGTGGCGAACCGCGCCGGGTGGATGACATCTTTCCCGAAGGCGTTGCAACACGGGCGTTGCGCGCCAAAGAGGTTTTCTGGTCCGACGATCTTACAAAAGTTCCCGGGGTGAATATCAGAGTCGTCTCGGAATACCGGGCTCGGCAGTTGCTTACTGTGCCCCTGGCAGGCACCGCGGGATCGTTGCTTGGAATGTTCGGAGTGCTCGATCGGCTGGACCAAAGCGGAATCTCGCAGGAGGATATTCGTCGCGCCCGGGCTCTGGCGACGCATGTTTCGGTGGTGCTTGAGGCTGCACACAACCTGCATCGAGCGGAACAGCACCGGCGGCGCGCCGAAACTTTAAGCAGGCTCACCCGCGAGCTCGACGGGGCGATGCGCCCGCCCGAATTTGCGCGCAAATTCGTCGATTGTGCCATCGAACTATCGGACGCTCTCAGCGGCGCGGTGGTTCTTTTTCGCGAAGGAAAAGCCGACATCGTGGTGTTGCGCCAACGAGCCACAAAAAATTCTCCGGGCAAAGAATCTGCCAATTTTCCCGAACCGGAACACAGGTCCGGGGCAAGCCAAGCAGTCACGATCCCTCCAGCAGAAGATCGAGCGCTGCAGGAACAGGTTGCGCAAGCGCTTTCAAAATTAGCCGCGAAACGGAGTGAATCGATTATCGCCGGTCCGGCTTCAGAGCTTCTCACGCCGGAACTGTCTTCGGCTCTTGGTTGGGATGACTGCGTCGCAGTGCGTATTGGCGCCTCGGACGGTGAACTGGCGGGACTGCTCTGCATCTCCGGGCGCCCTGGCACACTCGACGCGGAGGATCGAGAACTTCTGCAAGCCATCGCCAGCCACGCGGCGATGGTCCTCGAGAATGCCCGCTTATTCAACAGGATGGAGAGAGCGAGCCGCCACTGGCTCGAAATCTTCGACGCCATCACCGACTACATCGTGGTGCACGACGAAAGCGATAAGGTCCTGCGGGTCAACCGCTCGCTGGCTGCCATGATTGGGGTTGCGCCCAGCGAACTAATCGGCGTCAACATGCGTGCCCTGCTCGCACTCACTAATGAGCCCACACTTTATTCTTGCCCGTTTTGCCGCTCGGGTACAGAGAGCAAAGACGAATTCGTTCATCCCGCACTCGACCGTACTTATCTGGTTTCCACATCGCGGGTGCACGGAGCTTCGGGCGAGAGTCTTCAGACCATTCACGTACTGAAAGACATCACAGACCGCCGCGAAGCCGAGCGCCGCTACCGCGAGCTATTCGACAATATTCAGGAGGGGCTGTTCTTCAGCACTCCCGAGGGCCGCTTTGTCGAAGTCAATGACGCGCTGGTTACCATGCTCGGATATGACAGCAGAGAGGAACTGTTGCAGGTCGACATCCCGACGCAGATCTATTTCACTCCCGAGCAGCGTCTGCTGCACGCGGCAGAGATGGAAAAAGACGGCCTGCTGCGTAACTTCGAGGCGACGCTGCGCCGCAAGAACGGATCGCCGATCTATGTGCTGATCAATGCCTTCGGGATGCACGATGCTTCCGGAAAGCTTGTGCAGATTCGAGGCTTGATGCTCGATGTCACCGGGCTGCACACCTATCAATCTGAACTGCAGCGGGAGCGCGATTTTTCCGGCAAAATTCTCAGCAACACGCAGAGCTTCATTCTCGTGTCCGACACGGCCGGCCTGATCAGCTATGCGAATCGCCGCTGGTACGAAGCTGGATTCGAGCAGAGCGACCTGATCGGACGGCCTTTGCTCGAGCTTGCGGCTCCCGGCTATGTGCGCGTGCTATCCGATGCGCTGCAGGCCACGCTTCGAGGCGGGCAGGTCGACAATCTGGAACTAAAAATCCTGCGCGGCAACGGCAATGCCGGCCAGTTCTCGGTGAATCTCAGCCCCATGCGCGACGAGCAAAACAACATCAACAGCATCGTCGTTGTCATGACCGATATCACCGATTCGGCCGAGCTGCGCGACAAGCTGGTCCACACCGAAAAAATGGCTGCTGTGGGGCAACTTGTCTCCGGTGTGGCTCACGAGGTAAATAACCCACTTACCGCGATCTTGGGTTTTGCCGATCTACTTCTTGAGAATCCCGAACTTCCCGACAACGCACGGAAAGACCTGCGCGTGATCTTGCAGGAAGCGCAACGTACCAAGCAGATAGTGCAGAACCTGCTCAGCTTCGCCCGGCAAATGCCGCCACAACGTAATCCGGTGCAGCTCAATTTGATCCTCCGCCGCACAATCCAGCTGCGTTCCTACGATTTCTCGAGCCACGGCGTCGAAGTCATCGAACACCTGGACGAGAGTCTGCCCGAGGTCATGGGGGACGCGCACCAGCTGCAGCAGGTCTTTTTGAATATTCTCAATAATGCGTACGATGCTGTGCACGAAACCGGCCGGCCTGCCCATATCGGAATCACGACTGCCCGGACGGAAAAAGCTGTTGAGGTTTCATTTCGCGATAACGGTAACGGCATTTCTCATCCCGACCGAATCTTCGATCCCTTCTTCACCACGAAAGAAGTCGGCAAGGGAACCGGTCTCGGCCTGAGCATCTGCTACGGGATCGTGAAGGAGCATGGGGGCGAGATTCTTTGCCATAACAACCCGGATGGAGTTGGGGCCACGTTTATTGTTCGCTTTCCCGCCGCGCCGCACACTGCGTCTTTGGGTGTGGCCGCAGGAGTCAATCAGCCATGAGCTCATCCGCAATCACACGCCAAGAGGCGCAACCCGATTTATTGCCGGTTCTTCTGATCGAGGACGAACCTTCGATCATGGCTCTAGTTAGCGCCACGCTGGAGCGCAACGGCTATCCAGTCGTGTGCATTGAGTCAGGCGCAGAAGCCCTGGGCCTGCTCGAGAAGGGACGATTTCTTGGCGTCATCTCCGATATGCGTACACCCGGCGGCGTCGACGGCGCCCAGGTCCACAGCTGGATTTCTCAAAACCGCCCGGATCTTGCCGATAAAGTGGTTATCATCACCGGCGATTACGCCAACGAAGAAACTGTCACCACGCTCCGAAAGATCGGCGCGCTTTATCTGGAAAAACCTTTCCGCGTGCAGGATCTTATTGCCGCTATCGAAAAAACCATGGGGAAAGCCCGGTGACCGCCACACTGAACAAATCGTTGAATACAGAAGAGCTGCGAGTCCGGCTGCTTATCGTCGATGACGAACAGACCATCCGCAAACTTTGCATCACCGTCGGAGAAGCGCTCGGCTTCATCTGTCTGGAAGCCGACAGCGGCGAATCCGCGCTCACCCTGCTCGAAGAACAGCCGGTTCACATGATCCTGAGCGACATGGTGATGCCGAATATGTCGGGCCTGGAATTTTTGGAGAAAGCAAAGAAACTCCTGCCACGCACTGAAGTAGCGCTCATGACCGGGCACGGCTCGATTGAAACGGCCGTGCAGGCGATGAAACTTGGGGCTTACGACTACATCACCAAACCGTTCTCGCCGCTCGAAGAGCTGCGCCTCTTTTTGCGGCGCATGGCCGAGAAAGTGCGGCTGGTAGAAGAGAATGAATTCCTGCGCCAGCGCATGGATTCGGAAACTGCCGTTCATGGCATCATCGGATCGTCCGCTAAGATTCAAGAAGTTCTGCGCGTCGCCTCGCGGCTAAAAGATACCCGCACCGCGGTGTTGATTTCTGGAGAGAGCGGAACGGGGAAAGAACTGATCGCGCGCGCCATCCATTTCCGCGGAGCGTTCGCCAATCGTCCATTCGTTGCCGTCGACTGTGGTTCGCTCGTGCCTACGCTGATTGAAAGCGAACTTTTCGGGTATGAGAAAGGAGCTTTCACCGGAGCCCTGAAATCGAAGCAGGGACTTTTTCAATCGGCCGATACGGGCACGATCTTTCTCGACGAAATTGGTGAACTGCCCCTCGAAATGCAAGCAAAGCTGTTGCGTGTGCTACAGGAAAAAGAAGTGAGGCCCGTCGGCAGCAACCAGCGGATCAAGGTCGATGTGCGCATCATCGCGGCAACCAATCGCGATCTGGAATCCGCGTATAAAAACGGAACCTTCCGCAAGGATCTCTATTTCCGGCTGAACGTTGTCACGGTTCACGTTCCCGCGCTGCGAGAGCGCCGCAGCGACATTCCGCTGCTGGTGAACTGGTTCTGCGAGCGCTACGCTCCCGGCGCCGACTTGCGCGTTTCCAACGCCGTTTTGAAGGCTCTGATGAATTATGACTGGCCGGGCAATGTGCGCGAGTTGGAAAACTGCATCGAGCGGGCTGTCGCCCTTGGCAACGGACGCGTGATCGATCCCAGCGATCTGCCGCAAACTATAGCCGGCCTGAGTTCCTCGGCTCGCGTGTCATCAGATTCCGAACGAGGATCCATCTCCGATGCCGCAATCGCGGACGAGGCGGTCCTGCCAGAAAACGGTGCGGTTCACACTTCGCTTTCCACCACGGACCTCGAGGATATCGAACGCGCTACAATCCAGCGCGTCTTCGAGCAAGTCCGCGGCGACAAAGCTCTTGCCGGGCGGATGTTGGGCATCAGCCGGGCGACGTTGTACCGGAAGCTGAAGAGGTACAACATCAATGGCGGCGCAACTTCGGAACCAACGCCAACTCTGCAATAAAAAAGCACCCTGGATAGCCAAGGTGCTTTCACGAGCGGCAGAGGTTATTCTCCCTGTGGTTTTTGCTGCTCCTGCTTCTTTTTCTCCTCTGGGGTCTGCGGCTTCGGCGGCTGTTTCGGCGGAGGTGCAGCCGGCTTGGCTGCTGCAGCCGGCGGATGTTGCTGCTGCGGCGGAGGCGTTGCGGGATGAGGTTGTGGAGCCGGCGCGCGATTTGGTTGCGCGGCTGGCGGACGGTTCGGTTCTGGCGCGGGTGCCCGGTTTGGTTGCGCTGGCGGCTGTTTTGGAGGCGCGGCCGGATGAGCAGGTTGAGCCGGTGCCGGCTGTGCGGGATGCGGAGCCGCGGCCGGCGGATTCGCAGGACGAAGCGGTTCTTTTGCGGTCGCAGGCGCTGGAGCCGGCCGGGCAGCAGGCGCGGGCTGTCCGGGTCGCGCAGCAGGAGCAGGTTGTGCGGCCGGTGCGGGCTGTCCGCTCTTCGCAGCCACCGCTGCGGGACTCGGATGTCCGGACGGCGGCTTCACTGGTTTCGGCGCCGGCGGCGCGACCTTTACGGCTGGCCTCATCGCCGATGGTGGACGCAAACTCGCCAACTGCTCTCTTGGCAATGGCTGGCCGGGATGGGTAGCCATTGCGGCCTGTTTCTTCTCGAACGGAACCGGCGGGGGCGGAGGAGTTTTCTTCGCGACCACCTGCCTGTTCATTACCGCCGCGGGAGGAGCGGCGACATGTCCCGCGGTCGAAGCTCTGCCTCCCAACACGCTGTCGCGGGTAGGATTCACGGCGACATGAGCGCTCACCGGAGCGGCGGCGATTTGTTGCGGTGTTACCTTCACCGCTGCTTTCGCCACGGGTTGTCCCCCCGCGAACGAACCCTGCGGAACGGCTACTACGGCGCCCGGCACAGTTCGGTTGGCGTAAGTGACGTTCGTGATGGTCGTGGTCTTGTTGATGATGGTTGTGTTGTAGATGGTCGTTACCTGCGTGACGTTTACGGTAGTACTACTTACGTTGACCTGCGTCATGTAAGCCTGACTGACGGGATATGTCGGTACATACACTTCACGCGGGCCCAATGGGAACCAGCCGACATTTCCGCCCCAGCCTCCACCACCACCGACGAAAACTACCAGCGCGGGAGCATAAACCGGAGGCTGCGCGGGAGGACCAGCAACCCAGCCCCAGCGTCCCGCTACGAAGACCCAACGTCCGTAGTGGAATGGCGCGTATCCCCAGGGCGCATCGTCGACCCAGGTGTAGCCCCACGGATCGATCCAGGCCCAGTGGCCGGTGTGATAAGGCGCCCAGCCGTATTCGACGCGGTTGGGAAACCAAATATGGCCATACCCCGGATCATCCTGCCAGTAGCCGTAATCGTCGAGGTCTTCGTACCCCACGACATCGGGAGACAGATATTGCGCGGATCGGGAGATTTCGTAGCGGTGATCGCGACCCTCGACCCAAAGATCAAACTGATCGGGTTCGTCGATCGGTTCGACATCAGCGTTTAGATAATTCGTCCCGTCAAAATAGCCGACCTGGCCGGCTTGCATAGAGTAGGCTTGGCCGCCGCCGGTCACGTCCCCGTCGCCGGCGCGGACGCTAATGATGGTTAAGCTGCCGTCCTCAGCCACCTGCACGCGATAGCTTCCCGGATCGGCGATGTTGAAAGCCAGGTTGGGCGTATCGATTTCGAAATCATCATCGCTGCGCAGGCGTCGCACGCGGACGTTAATCGTCCCGGCGCTCAACTGAACCTGCACGGTGTGATCGTCGAGATTAAGGAGCGAAATACCGGTGTTTTCCGAAAGACGAATAGCGGCAGAGCCGAGCTGCAACTCCGCGCGTGATTCGGCATCGGACCAGAGCTGGTCGCCCGTGCTCATTGGCCGGTTTGGAACTGCACCGATCCAGTCGCCGGTTCCGGCCGGCTGAAAAGAAACCGATCCTTCGAGATAGCCCAATCGGGCCACTCTTGTGGGCGGATCATCTTGTGCCTTCACGGCTGTGGGAACTGCGATTCCGATTGACAACAGGGCGAGGCCGAGTAGTGCGCTCGACCATCTGCTTTTTTTCTTGTAGAACTTCCACTTTTTCATTTTTGCCCCAACCTTTCTTTATCTTTGTCGCGAAACCCGAACTTCGCGGAATTAAAGCCGAGTCTGATGCTCGAACCCTAAGACACGAATGTGGTTGTGCTCAGGATTGCCCGACCGGTTTATCTGATTGGGCGCAATTATAAGGGAAAGAAATTTGAGACGAGTGTCTCAAGCTGAGACGGTCGCACGCTAAAGATGGCGATTTCAAACCACGCGGGAGCTTGTAACTTCGTGAAAACACGAACGCCCCAGTGCTAATCCTTCCGTTCGGAATTCTGGTCTCGGTCGTGCAACTTCTGCGCCTGTAACCGCGGATTCTGGCTCCCCAATGCTCTTCCTAACCGGGAAGAGGGGGAGCCCAACCGCATTGCAAATCGTAAAAAAGTTCTGGTCGAGTTCGATCGAGAGCCTCCAGAACGGACCGATCCGGGGGCGGTAGGGGAAGGGTAATCGCTTGGCGCAACAAGCCACAGCACCATCGCGCGCGGGGCAGGCCAGCAAGGTCGCCGATCTCGCACGTTTTTTCCCCGACGCCACCCCTGTGCGAATTCCTGTTCAATTCTGGCGCCCGCCCGGCAATGATGCCGATCAGGCAGCGGCACGCGGCGTGCAGGAAAGCACAGTGATCGAGTTCGGAACCCCCCGCGAAGTTCTGTTCGCGTGCACAACCCCCCTCGAGTTTGCCGATGTGCTCCGCCTCCGCAACTCCGACGGATCGCTTGACGCTGATGCCTCCGTTGTTGCCGTGCAATATCACCCTGGATGCACCGCCGTGGCGGCGCGCTTTCTTAACTCCGTCCCCAACTGGATCATAAAACCATGACTCCGTCGCAACCCGAAACGCCAACTCCAGACCTTGCCGCCGTCTGGGCCACCATTCAACGCCTTTATCCGATGTACGCCGAATTGGCGCGCGAGTTCGTCGTTGATCTTCCAAGCTGCGCCGCTGAACTGGAATCCGGGACGGAAAGTCCTTCGGCGGAGACTGTCGAACAGGGTCAATTGTGGCTAAATCAGATGGATGAACTCATTCAGGTTCATCAGCTGCGGCAGTTTCTGCAAACCAGCTCAACAGTAGATCCGACCAGCATCGCCGCATTGCTTCAGCATCTTCTCGCAAATCCGGTTCACAACGACGCAATGCGCGACAAGATTGACTTCCTGCTGGTGCAGTATTTCAGCCAGATTGCTCCGGATAATCTCAATGACGACGGAGCTAATCTGGCTTATGTGGCAAAGGCAATGGAACCGGTGCTTGGCAAGGTCGAACTCAAGGCTCCGGTGTGGCTGACCGGGCTGGATCGAGTTCTGGAGAATGCGCGAAAATGCCGCACCCTGAATGAACTGCTGCATGGCGGCGTGCTGGAGCAGGGACGCAAGGCAAAGGGTCAAGCCGGTTCTCTCTTCTACATGCCGGTTGCGCTGGTTGCCTTCACGCGCTTTGGCTATCTCATGCGGCGCGCCTTCTTCCGGCTCATGCTAGCCGAACTCAACGGCATTCTAGATGGACTGAGCGAGCTCGAATCCAAAGGGGTTGAAACCATTGACTGCCGACGAGCGCAGTTTTCCGCACAGGAGCCAGTGGTCCGGCTGCGCATGATATGCCAGTCCTGGAAGGTGATGTTTCAGGCAGAATACTCGTCCGGCCAGCCTTTGCGGATGCTCGTGGACCTGCGCGCATCGGTTGAAACGGCACTGGGCAGAAATACCGCTGGCGCGGCGCAAAGCAAAGTCGCAGCGAACCCTGCTGCGACCGCAGCGAAAAAGCCTATGCGTGCGGCGGCCGCGGGTGTCGCAGCTTCGCCGGCGCCTGCCAATGGATCGGCTTTGCCAAAACCGGCCCCTGCCAAGACGCAGCCGCCCGCGGCGAAGAAGGATGCTCCCGAGTTCGAGATTTCTACAGGGACAGGCTGGGGCGCCGACGGAAACGCAGAAAAGTAAAGCCCGAAAAAGATGAAGTTCACGACTGAACGCCAATTGACTGGCAATCTTGCGAGGAAGAACAATCAGCGAGGCGAGCAACACCGAGAGGCGAATGCGGGTCGATCATCCAAGTGTACTGATTATCTCCGATGACGTGGAGTTTTCCCGCAGCGTGACGGCCCGCTGGCAGATGGAGCGCAATGTGCCCACGTTCACTCTGTTAAGTGGAGATCTCTGGCCGCGTTCGGTGGAGAATTTCGCAGTTGCGATCGTTGGGCCCCTGCGCAGAGATCTGCTCTCGGTAATCATGGAACCCTTGCACGCGACGCAGCAGCCGCTGTTCTGCATTTGCGAAAATGTGGCCAAGGCGCAGCTGGTTCGCGGCCGATGGCCGCGGGCCACCGTGCTCGGTTCCGATGAAAACTGGTTGAATGCACTGGTTCACTCAGCTCAGGAGGCAGTGCTGCGCTCTCGCGCCGAAGCTCAGGCACGAGCCGCGGAAGCAAAATGCGCCGAGCTTGAGCGCGACGCGATGCTGGGAAGGTACATGCTGGAGATGCGGCACGGGCTCAATAACGCGCTTACTTCGCTTCTCGGAAATTCCGATCTGTTGCTGGTGGAACCTGGCAGCCTATCGGCCCAGGCGCGCGCACAGATTGAAACCATTCGCAATATGACGCTGCGCATCCACGAGGTGCTGCAGCGTTTTTCGTCGCTGGAAAAAGAGATGAACGTGGTCGCGCAGCAGGTGGAACGCGATTCCGGAAGATACCGTGCGGCTGCCGCCGGCGATTAAGACTCGCCTCGCGAGCTTCATGCGCCTTGAGAAGGAAGAGTAAGAACGGAGAGGCGGACCGATTGGTTTAGCAAGGGGTTCGATTTTCGCCCTGCAGAAGCAGATTTTTAAAGGGTAGTTTGGGACGATTCTATGCACAAGCTAATGGCAACCAGCACGATCCTCGAACACGAACTCTCCGAGTTGCGCCTGCTGGTGGAGCGGCAAACCGGGGTAGTTCTCGATTGCCCCAATAGCCAGTTGATCGCGCACGTTTCCGATTACATCGAAGTCCAGGATCTCGGATCGTCAGCTGTTCTGTTCGAGCGCCTCCGCTCTCAAGATCAGGATCCCGCGAATTGGTCGTCTCTGCTGGATGGCCTGATTAATGCGACCACTGGATTTTATCGCCATCCCGGGGCGCTGAATGCTTTGGCGCGGCAGGTCGTCCCGCAACTTTGCGCGCGCAAGTCGGTGGATGGTCCCAGTCCGCTGCGCATCTGGAGCGCCGGATGCTCCACTGGAGAAGAAGCGTATTCGATTGCGATGGCCGTCTGCGACGGCCTGAGCCAGGGGGGAAGTGCTCCGGCAAACATTACCACGCCGTCGGGCAACGGAAACGGCAATGGTAAGACTGGGCGCAGCGGAGGCATCGCCGACAATGTAAACAATTCCACTGGCGTGAAGCCTGTGTTCTCGCTGCACATTGTCGGCAGCGATTTACTTCCGCGCAATATCGAAGCCGCCGATCGCGGCGTTTATCCGCAGTCCGCGCTGGACGGTCTGCCCCCAGCCAGTATCCGAAATTATTTTTCCAAGATTTCTTCGCCCTCGGTTTTGTGCGCAGAAGGCGAAACCGAAAGGGTTTCAAGAAATGGGGACGCGATCGCTTCCCAGGCCTCCCGGGTAAGCTGCACTCATTTATTGGTGAAACCTCGCCTGCGCAGCCTGGTGACGTTCAACTGCATGAACCTTGCCCGCCCTGGTTACATCGGCCGTTTCGACGTGATTTTCTGCATGGATGTGCTACCGCATTTTTCCCGCGCCCAGCGTATCGCCTTGCTGGAGCGCCTGCATCTGTATCTGGAGCCGGGAGGGTATCTCTTTCTCAGCCAGACGGAAAAACTAGCCAGCTCAAATCTGAATTTCCGCTCGGAAACCTTCGATGGCTATACGTTTCACCGCAAGCCGCTGGCCGCCAGCGCGGCGTACGGAAGGTAGTGTCTTAGTCGATTGCTATTCAATCGTGAATGCCTTCTCGCTCTTGACGGTGCCACCCGCGTTGCTGACGGAGATAGGCCCGGTTGTTGCGCCAGAGGGTACGGTCAGGCGAATGTAATTTACGCTCAACACCTCGAAGTTTGCGCTCACGCCGTTCATGGTGACTGCAGTCGTGCCAACGAAATGATTGCCTTGCACGAGTAGGTGCGCACCAGTTTGGCCGGAAGTCGGAAGGAATGCGGTTATGCCAGGAGAGGGCGCGGGCAATCCGGCGTCGAGGCTCCAGATGGTGCCGTTATCGATAGGATTGTCGTTTACACCTCCATTGCCCAGAGTGACGCCGTAAAAGCTGCCATTGGCGGCCTGGAGCATCGCTCCCAATTGTTCACCCACCGTCATGCAATTGAAGGTCAAGCTCTGCAAAAGTGCGCCGCTCGTGCTCGCGGAGAAGGCAATTCCTTCAGGTGTGCCGCAGGTGCCGCCATCGAAGTTGCCCCATAGATTACCGTCGGAAGCCTGGAGGATATTGCCATCGAAAAATTGCGTGGATGAAAGAGAACCAAGCTTTTCATACGCGCCAGTCGGGCCGACTTTATAAAGAGTGGAAAACGCCTGAAGACCGAAAAACTCGCCGCTTGAAGTTAACACCGGAGCGCTAGTGGCGACGCCGGGAAGATTGATGTTGGACGTGTTGAAGCCGTGAAGGATTTCGTATATACCGGTCGCCGGATCGAAGCGAAAAAAACTGTTGTATGGCTTGAACTGCGCGCCGGCGACGGTGGTTCCATAGAGATTGCCATCGGAGGCCTGCACCATACCATAGACGCCGGTGCCATCGGGCTGAGTTTTGCTATCGAAAGTGTGAAGGACGGTGTAGGTGCCCGAGGGCGTCATGCGAAAAAGCACGCTGGTCGGATAATCAGTAGGTCCGGTTGCGCCGTAGAAATTGCCGTCGATCGCCTGCATCAAGAAACTGGGATTGGCGCCGTCGGAACAGGTCAATGTACTGCAGAAGTTGTGCAGCACCTGAATTGTGCCGCTCTTGCTCAGCTTGAAAATCGTGCCGAAGCCGTTGGCGCCGTTCTCGGAAGTGATGCCGTAGAGGAAACCGTCCATGCCTTCGACCAGTGCGCCGGGAGCGGAGCCGTTCGGCAGGCTGCCATCTGACTCTTCGGCAAAACTGTAGATCACCGAGATTTGACCTGCGGGAGTGATTTCGAAAATAGTGCCTTGTGCATTTGTTCCTGTTCCGCCGCCCACAGCCGAACCGTAGAAATTGCCGTTAGCGCCTTCGATCAACTCGACGGGAAAGTAGCCATCCGGACAGGTAAACGACGCGCAGGGAAAAGCAAAAATCTCATTGAGCGAGGGCACAGTCGACTGGGCCGACGCCGCAGCGACGAGAAAGAGAATGAGCAAGAGAACAGCTGAAAATTTAATTCGCATTAGCCTTTATCCGGTAGGTCTCGTTCCTTGCCCCTTCTTATCGAACGGAAATGCCTGACGCCTGAACGGCGCAGCGGTTTCCGAACTGTATATCGAAGCGGCATCGCATTTGTCATTTGGACGTCAAATTGTGACCGGATGGGTGGGTTATGGGTTAGCGAAGCTGTCCCCGTTTCACCAGACTTCAGGAGTGGTGAATGGACTCTGGGGCAAGAAAGGTGATTGCGGGAGTTTCAGTTCTCGAGAGTCAGGCGAATAAAAACTCTTTCGTTCTTAACTCCTTGATCGCATCCCGCAACTTCGCTGCCTTCTCGAACTCGAACTGCTTGGCGGCTTCGCGCATGTCGGTTTCGAGTTTTGCGATGTAGGCATCGAGTTCTTCCTGGGATTTGAATTCCGGCACACCGTCAGGCTCAGCTGCGGTTAGATCTGCGTAATCTGCCGCCACGATTCCAGCCAGCGTCATATCGAGCGGGCGCACGATGGATTCGGGCGTAATGCCGTTCGCTTCGTTATATGCGGATTGAATGGCGCGGCGGCGGAGGGTTTCATCCATGGCTTGCTTCATCGAATCGGTCATGCGGTCGGCGTAGAGAATGGCGCGGCCGTTGAGATGGCGCGCACAGCGGCCGATGGTCTGAATCAACGATCCTTGCGAGCGCAAGAAACCCTCTTTATCGGCGTCAAGAATCGCGACCAGCGAGACTTCGGGCAGGTCGAGCCCTTCACGCAGAAGATTGATGCCGATCAAAACATCAAACTCTCCTTTGCGAAGATCGCGAAGAATCTTGACGCGTTCGAGCGTTTCAATTTCCGAGTGCATGTAACGGCACTTCACGCCAACTTCGGCATAGTATTCAGCCAAATCCTCGGCCATGCGCTTAGTCAAAGTCGTCACGAGCACGCGTTCGCCTTTCGCCACGCGATTTCGAATTTCGTGCAGGAGGTCGTCGATCTGTCCTTTGACCGGACGCACTTCGACTTCGGGATCGATTAATCCCGTGGGACGGATAATCTGTTCGACCACTACACCTGCCGATTTCGTAAGCTCATACGGCCCCGGTGTCGCCGAAACGTAAACCAGTTGATTCGTACGGTGCTCGAACTCTTCGAACGTCAGCGGACGATTATCGAGCGCAGAAGGCAAACGAAATCCGTATTCGACCAGAACCTCTTTGCGGGAGCGGTCGCCGTGATACATGCCGCGCAACTGCGGAACGGTCTGGTGCGATTCGTCGACGAACATCACATAATCGCGCGGAAAGTAATCGAGCAGGGTTGGAGGAGGTTCGCCCGGCATGCGTCCCGTAAAATGCCGCGAATAATTTTCGATCCCGTGGCAGTAGCCCATCACTTTGATCATTTCAAGATCGAACTTTACGCGCTGATGAACGCGTTGCGACTCGACCATGCGGCCCTGCTTTTCGAGTTCCACTTCCCACCACGCGAGTTCTTTCTTGATCGATTCAACGGCGTTGGCGCGAGTTTCGTCTTTCATGACGTAATGCGTCTTCGGATAAATCGGCAGACGCATGTATTTCTGCTTGACCGTGCCAAAGAGCGGATCGATTTGCGAAAGGGACTCGACCTGATCCCCCCACAGCTCGATGCGGTAGGCCATGTCGTCGTAGGTGGGGAAAACTTCAATGACATCTCCGCGCACGCGGTAGGTGCCGCGGCGAAATTCACCATTGGTGCGCTCGTAAAGAATGTCGACGAGCTTGCGAGTAATGTCTTCCCGAGCGATCTTCTGGCCCTTCTCGAGGAAGAGCATCATGCCGTAATAGGCTTCGGGAGAGCCGAGACCATAGATGGCGCTGACAGAAGCGACGATCAGCGCGTCGCGGCGCTCGAATAGAGAGCGCGTGGCCGAAAGCCGCAGCTTGTCGAGTTCGTCGTTGATTGTGGCTTCTTTTTCGATGTAAAGATCGGCGGCGGGTACGTAGGCTTCGGGTTGATAGTAGTCGTAATAGGAAACGAAATACTCGACCGCGTTGTTCGGAAAGAAATTTTTGAATTCGTGATAAAGCTGCGCGGCGAGGGTCTTATTGTGTGCCATCACCAGCGTGGGCCGGTTCACAGCCTCGATCACTTTTGCCATCGTATAGGTCTTGCCCGATCCGGTAACGCCGAGCAGAACCTGATGCTGCTCGCGATCGAAGACGCCGCGCTTCAGCGATTCGATCGCCGCTTTCTGATCGCCCTGCGGCTTCTAGTTAGATACGAGTTTGAAATCCATAGCAAAACGAATCCCGTATGGAAGATCGAGAATGTGTCCGGTACCTCTCAGACGGGACTTTCAACGAAAGTGAATCTCTCTATTATAGCTGCTCATCTGTGGTCAACACTGCGTCGAAGTAGTCGCGACCGACGTTCGCATCATAGCGATTGAGATTCCGAAGGTATTGCGTTTACGGTAGCCTCCCTTAGTTTTGCTAAACTCGCAGAAATGAACTTCTCTCTTCGCCAGAAGAATCTGCGTCAACAGCTAAGCGAATCCAAGATCGATGCCATCCTGGTTAGCCATCTGCCCAATATCCGCTATCTGTGTGGATTTACTGGCAGCGCCGGTTTTTTATTGGTCTCGGAACGTGAAAAAGTTTTCTTCACCGATTCACGGTATCGGCGGCAGGCGCAGGAGCAGGTGAAGGGCGCCAAAGTCATCATTGCCCGAAACGCGGTATTGAAAGCCATTGGCGATTGGATTGGCCATCATCACAAGCGCTGGAAACTTGGAATCGAAGCCGAGCATCTCACTGTGGCGGAAAGAAAGCGCCTGCTCGACCTGCTGCCGTCAGGCTTGCGCTTGCTCAACGCGCCTCCATTCGTCGAGCGCGCACGTATGGTGAAAGATAAAGAAGAGCTGCAGTGTATTAGATCGGCGGTGCAACTGGGAGCCAGTTTATTCGACCGGGCACTGGAAGTGATCAAGCCCGGAGTCAAAGAAGTTGAGGTGGCAGCTGAAATGGAGTATCAGGCTCGACGAGCAGGGGCCGAGGGTATGTCGTTCCCAACTATCATCGCGTCCGGCGCGAGGTCGGCGTTGCCGCATGGCAGGGCGAGCGAACAATGCATCGCGCCCGGCGGGTTCGTGGTCTGCGATTTCGGTGTTATACTGAATGGTTATTGTTCGGACCAGACTCGTACTGTATGGGTCGGACTCGAGTTGGATAAGGCGCGAAGCGCCTATTATGCGGTCAAGACGGCGCAGGAAGCCGCAATCGCAGCCGTTCGGTCCGGAATCACCGTCGGGGATGTTGATTCTGCCGCGCGGAAAGTCCTTGCCAAGTCAGGTTTTGGCCGTTATTTTACGCATTCCACGGGCCACGGCGTGGGTTTGGAGATCCATGAACCGCCCCGGGTCGCCGCCGCGCAAACCGAAGTTCTGAACCCGGGAATGGTCATCACGATCGAGCCTGGCATATACTTCCCCGGCGAATGGGGCATTCGAATCGAGGACATGGTAGCCGTTACGGCCAACGGCTGCGAAATATTGACGCCGACCGGCAAGGATTTTGTGGCGGTCTAGTCTTCTTATATAGCTTCCCGGCGTTCTTGGCCCGGGCAAATACCGCGGGAGTTTCCGGTCTAAGTTTCACGCAGCAAAGATGTCAGGCGGTCCCACCGCACGCGAATGAATCAAAAAGAGCTGAAAGAACTCATTGAGTTCTTAATCGAAAAAGATATCGCCGAGTTCGAACTCGAGCGTGGCGATGTCAAAGTGAAAATCAAACGGGGCCAGGCGGCCATCGTGCAGGCACGGAGCGATGTGCCGTTTGTGGCTGTGCCTGCTGTGCCCGCTGCGGCGGCGCAGGTCATAGCGGCTCCAGTTACCGGCGCGCCGGCGGCGCCGCCTGCTGGTACTTCCCCGGAAGAAAACCTTTACATCGTGAAATCTCCGATCGTGGGAACGTTTTATGAGTCGCCGTCGCCGGGCGCGCCGCCTTTTGCCAAAGTCGGCGATTCGGTTGAAGTGGGACAGGTGCTTTGCATCGTCGAAGCCATGAAACTTCTGAACGAGATCGAGTCGGATGTAGCGGGCGAAATCGTAAAGAAGATGGCTAGTAATGGGCAGCCAATCGAGTATGGGCAAGAGTTGTTCGCAATAAGACAGAAGTGAGAGCGGGACATCATTGTTGATTGTTGATTTTGATTGTTGATCAGAAGCTCCCCGTGGAGGGGCGTTCGATCATCAGTCAACAATCATCAATCAACAATTTTTTTAACGGTCAATCACCATTGTTCAAGAAGATCCTGATTGCTAATCGCGGAGAAATTGCCCTGCGCATCATTTGCGCCTGCAAGGAACTGGGCGTGCGCACCGTGGCCATTTACAGCGAAGCCGATCGTCACTCCTTGCATGTGCGTTTCGCAGACGAGGCGATTTGCATCGGTCCGCCGCAATTGGCGCAGAGCTATCTGAACATACCGGCAGTCATTAGTGCAGCGGAGATCGCCAATGTCGATGCCGTGCATCCCGGTTACGGGTTGTTGGCGGAAAACGCCAATTTTGCCGAAGTTTGCGAGACGAGCGCGATCAAATTCATCGGGCCGCGCCCGGAAGTAACGCGGTTGATGGGAGAAAAAGAAAAGGCGCGGGCTGCCATGAAGCGCGCAGGCGTACCTATTCTTCCTGGCTCCGATGGGATCGTCGCGTCCGAAGACGAAGCGCTCGAATGGGCGCGGCAGGTAGGGTTCCCGGTTATCTTAAAGGCCTCGGCGGGTGGTGGTGGGCGCGGCATGCGTATTGTGCGCACGGCGGAGGATCTGCCGGGACTTTACAAGGCCGCGCAGTCGGAGGCCGCCGGTGCTTTTGGCAACGGCGACTTGTACATGGAGAAGTACGTGGAACATCCGCGCCACATCGAGTTTCAGGTTCTTGCGGATGAACACGGAAGCGTGATCAGTCTGGGCGAGCGCGAGTGCTCGATCCAGCGGCGGCATCAGAAACTGCTGGAAGAATCGCCCTCAACCCAGGTGACGCCCGAGTTGCGCGAGCGCATCGGATCGGTTCTCTGCAAATCACTCGCTGAAATCGGCTACACCAACGCAGGGACGATCGAATTTTTGATGGGGCGCGACCGCAGCCTGCACTTCATCGAGATGAATACGCGCATCCAGGTGGAGCATCCTGTAACGGAGATGGTTACCGACGTCGATCTGGTGAAATCGCAGATCATGATCGCCGCTGGTGCGCGCATGGACGAAGTCCTAATGGGCCCAATCGTGCATCGCGGGCATTCGATCGAGTGCAGGATTAATGCGGAGCACCCGGAAAAGTTCACCCCATCGGCGGGGAAGATTACGGCGTTCAATCCTCCCGGGGGGACGGGAGTGCGGGTTGATACGGCGTTGTATGCCGAGGGAGTCATTCCGCCGTATTACGACTCTCTAATTGCGAAGCTCGTTGTGCGCGGCAAGGACCGTCCGGAGGCCATTTCGCGGATGTCGCGGGCGCTCGAGATGTTCATTGTCGAAGGCGTGCACACGACGATTCCGTTACACCGTAAGATTCTTGCCGATGCGGATTTTCGGGCAGGGAAGTTTGATACGGGGTTTATTGAGAGATTTCTAGCGAAGGGGAAGTGAGCTGTTGCAGCTAGTAATCATCTGTGCTGGTCCCCTGGCCAACTGAGCGCGATCGCGGCCCTCCGTTCTGCTAACGAAACCGTTTCTGCCGCATCTGACCTCTGGAAAGGATTCATCCAGATGAAATTCAGCAAGATCGGACCGTTTCTACTGTTCCTTCTCGGCGCGATATTGGCCGCCCCGTTGCATGCTCAAACCGTCTCGAATCCGGCCCTCCTTCCGCAGCGAGACGGCTCGCACGATTTTGATTTCCTGATCGGCGATTGGAAAGCTCACGTCCGCCGCTTGCCGGACCGGCTAAACAATTCCAACGTCTGGATCGAGTACGACGGCATTTCGAACCACCACAAACTTCTCGACAGCAATGCGAACTTCGAGCAGTTTGAGGTTTGGAGCACCGACAAGAAGCTTCATATCAAGGGGCAGACGCTCCGGCTTTATAACCCGACATCGCGGCAGTGGAGCATCTATCTCGTCGATCTCGATAACGGAACTCTCAGCCTGCCGCCGGTAGTCGGTTCGTTTACGGGGAATCGCGGGGAATTTTTCGATCAGGAAGATTTCAAGGGCCGAGCCATCTTCGTGCGCTACGTGTGGACGAACATCTCTCCCACGTCGGCCCGCATGGAGCAGTCTTTTTCGCCGGACGGCGGCGAGACCTGGGAAGTGAACTGGATTTGCGAACTGTCGCGATAGTCCGCATCACGGTCAATCGAGTACATATCGGTTCCCACCTTGTCGCAGGAAACGCGATAAGGGTGGGGCATCCGCTGTTGGCTCGAGCGGTGGTGAGCGCTTCGCAAAGCGGATAGACTGAAGCGACCGATGCCGCGACTTCCCCGTCTCTACGCCATTCTTGACCCGGCTTATTTTGCGAGCACGGAGGGATTGTTCGCAGCAGCTGGGCAACTCGCGTCCGCGGGCGTAACGCTCATTCAGTACCGCAACAAATCCGGGAACGCACGTCAGATGCTGGAGCAGGCGCGGGAGTTGAGGGAACGCCTCGATTCCCACGTTTCGCAAAAGAAGCGGGACATGGGGAACCCAGTGCGGCAAGCCGGGGTGCGGCTCATCATGAACGACCGGGCCGATCTCGCACTGATCGCTGAGTTCGACGGCGTGCACGTCGGGCAGGACGATCTGCTGCCGGAGTCCGTCCGCAAGATCATCGGGCCTGATCGCTGGCTCGGGGTTTCGACGCATAATCCCGAGCAGCTCGCTGAAGCCGATCAAACCTCGGCGGACTACCTTGCAATCGGGCCAGTTTTCGCGACGACTAGCAAGGAAAAACCTGATCCGGCCGTTGGCCTTGAAGGCGTGCGCCGGGCGCGGCGACTCACCCGCAAGCCGCTGGTCGCAATTGGCGGAATCACGCGCACCAATGCCTTTTCTGTGATTGATGCGGGAGCCGATTGCGTGGCTGTGATATCTGATCTGTTACTGGAGCCGGGCAAATCAGCTGAGGAATTTTTGCGCATTCTGAGGTAAAGTTCTCAAGCAGTGTGACGGACCGCCAAGCACCCGTGACCAACGACAGGAGGAATTCCTGAGCACACCGACAACGCAGCCACCCCCGAAAACCGACTGGGAAGTTCATAGTCACCAGGATGCGGAACTGGTCAAAGGCCTTGGCCTGACCAGCGCGACTATGCTGGTGATGGGCTCAATGATTGGCTCGGGCATCTTCATCGTTTCCGGAGAAATTGCCCGCGAAGTTGACTCGCCAGCCCTGCTGATTGCAGCCTGGGCAGTGACCGGATTCATGACCATCGTCGCTGCGCTCAGTTACGGCGAACTAGCCGCCATGATGCCGCGAGCCGGCGGCCAATACGTTTATCTGCGCGAGGCACTTGGCCCGTTGTGGGGCTTTCTCTACGGCTGGACTCTGTTTCTGGTAATTCAAACGGGAACGATCGCCGCGGTTGGTGTGGCCTTCGGAAAGTTTCTCGGGATTTTTTTTCCAGCGATTTCTTCTTCTCATTGGATTCTTCACCTCTGGAAAGTCCCGCCCATCCCGATTGGGCCTATGGTTCTCGGCAATATGGATGTGGGGGTGAATACCCAGAACCTGGTTGCCGTTCTCCTCGTCATTCTTCTCTCGGTAGTGAATATCTTCGGGCTGAAAACGGGTGCAATTATTCAGAATGTCTTTACCGCGGCGAAGGTTTGCGCGTTGCTGGCGCTGGCATTCCTTGGCCTGGCGCTCGGCCGCAACGCGCAAGCCCTTGCAGCAAACTTCAGCGGGAATTTCTGGTATAACGCCGCGCTCGGCGCGCGACACGCAGTTCAAGTGGGTGTCGGCGGGCCGATTGTCGCGGTGGGTACGCTGACCATCATTGCGGTAGCCCAGACCGGTTCATTATTTTCGGCTGACGCCTGGAATAACGTGACGTTCACAGCGGGCGAGGTTAAGAATCCCAGCCGGAATTTGCCTCTCTCGTTGGCTATAGGGACCGGGGTGGTGATCGCGCTCTATATCGCCTGCAACTTTGTATATCTGATCACGCTTCCGCTCGATGGCACGTCCGGCGCGGCGACAGTTCTGGGCCGGGGTATCAAATACGCGGCGGAAGATCGCGTCGGGACGGCCGTGATGACTCAGATGTTTGGGCCGTTGGGCGGGTTTCTCATGGCGGCAGCCATTCTTATTTCCAGCTTCGGGTGCGACAACGGGCTGATTCTTTCTGGAGCGCGCGTCTATTACGCGATGGCCAAGGATGGTTTGTTCTTCCGCAGCGTCGCCCGCTTGCATCCTACCTACAAGACACCGGCGGTCTCGCTCATGGTGCAGATGGTTTGGGCGTGTGTACTTTGTCTTTCGGGAAGCTACGGCCAGCTCCTCGACTACATTATTTTTGCCGTGCTGGTGTTCTACATTTTGACGATACTTGGATTATTCATTCTGCGCCGCTCGCACCCGGACGCCCCGCGGCCTTACCGGGCCATTGGTTATCCGTTGTTGCCGGCAATTTATATTGTGATGGCTTTATTCGTCGATGTCGTACTATTGCGCTATAAACCGCAGTACACGTGGCCGGGGCTGATTGTGGTTCTGCTGGGCATCCCCGTGTATTATGCGTGGTCGAGAAACGCACGACAGAATTCCAGCCGCGCTTAGACTGGCTATACCAAGGAGAAGTTCAGCATGGCGAATCTTTTCGCAAAAAAAGACCTGCCCACCCTGATGAAGGAAGCGTCGGAGACCGACGAGCATGGCTTACGCCGCGCCCTGGGACCAATCAATCTGCTGACTCTGGGCATCGGCGCGATTATTGGTGCGGGAATTTTTGTGATCACCGGGCAGGCGGCAGCCCAGTTCGCCGGGCCGGCGATTGTGATTTCGTTCGTGCTGGCGGGCGTGGCTTGCGCATTCGCAGGACTCTGCTACGCCGAATTTGCCTCGATGATCCCGATCGCGGGCAGCGCATACACATATTCGTACGCGACGCTAGGTGAGTTGGTGGCGTGGATTATCGGCTGGGACCTGATTCTCGAATATGCCTTTGGCGCTGCGACCGTAGCTGTTGGATGGAGCGGGCATTTTCGGGCCTTCCTCAAAGACCTCGGCATGGGGTTGCCGGAGATGCCGACTTCCAACTTCACTCTCTTCGGCATCCCCGTGCACTTGAAATATGATTACATCGGATTTCTGGTAATCATTGCCATCACTACGATTCTGGTGATCGGCATCAAAGAGTCGGCGAACTTCACGACCGCTATCGTTATTCTCAAAGTAGCGGTTGTGTGTGTCTTCATCGCCCTCGCCACCGCGTTTCTGTTCTCTCATTCCTGGCAGCCGAATCATTGGACGCCGTTTATTCCTCCCAACACCGGGACGCGCGGAGAATTTGGATGGTCGGGGATTTTACGCGGAGCGGGAGTGGTCTTTTTTGCCTATATCGGCTTCGACGCGGTTTCGACGGCCGCACAGGAAGCCAAGAATCCGAAGAGGGACATGCCTTTCGGCATTCTCGGCTCGCTCGTAATCTGTACAGTGCTCTACATCTTGGTTTCGGGTTTGTTGACGCGGCTGGTGCCTTATGCACAGCTCAATGTCCCCGACCCGGTGGTTGTCGGCATTCGCGTGACCGGCCAGCAGTGGGCCACGTTCCTGGTTGAACTGGGTGCGATCGCTGGGCTAGCTACGGTGATGCTGGTGATGCTGCTTGGCCAATCGCGCGTGTTTTATTCGATGTCGCGAGACGGCTTGCTTTGGCCCTGGGCTTCCAAGATTCATCCGCGGTTCCGCACGCCGTATCTCAGTTCGATCGTAGTAGGAATTTTTGTCGCGATCCTGGCCACGCTGGTCCCGCTAAGCGTGCTGGACGAAATGACGAGCGTCGGTACGTTGTTGGCTTTCGTGCTGGTAAGCGCGGGAGTTTGGGTCATGCGGAAGAGTCATCCGGAAGTTAACCGTCCGTTCAGAACGCCGCTTGTGCCACTGGTGCCGATTCTTGCGATCGTCCTTTCCGGGCTGTTGATTGTTTCTCTCTCTTACTGGACGCAACTGCGGCTGATTGTATGGCTGATCATTGGCCTATTCATTTACTTCGGCTATGGGCGGAAGCACAGCAAGGTGCAGGCGGCGCGCTCCGGGTCGATCGAACGGAAACCTACGCCTACCATGGCAGATTAGTTTGAGAAACGGTGAGACCCTCTACGCCATGCAGAGGGTCTTTCCTTTTGCGAAGAAAATCACAATTCTTCCCGTCGACAAGAGGAGTCATGAGCAATCTGTTGGCCCTCGCCGCGATACACTGATTCGAGACCGCCATGAAGATCGTATCGGCGAACGAGATGCGAGCCATCGATCGCGTTACCGGTGAACGCTTCGGTGTGGCTTCGCTCGTCTTGATGGAGAACGCGGGGAAAGCTGTGGCGGATTTCGTAATCTCACGATATCCGTCGGCCATACGTATCATGGTTTTTTGCGGCAAGGGGAATAATGGCGGCGATGGTTTCGTGGCTGCCCGCCGGTTGCATCAGCAGGGCAAGCACGTGGAAGTGATTTTGCTCGCCGATCCCGCCGAGTTGCGGGGAGATGCGGCGGTTATGTTTGGCAGGTTGCCAATCTCTGCCACCGTGGTTAATTCGGGTCAGGACTTGAGAACTGAACGTGTGCGGCAATTGCTCGCGGCTGACTTATGCGTCGATGCGATTCTCGGCACCGGTTTCAAGCCTCCCGTCACCGGCCTTTATGCGAACGCAATCGAAATAACGAATAATGGCGATGTTCCGGTTGTAGCTATCGATATTCCTTCCGGTGCCGATGCCGATGCGATGCAGCCCGAGACCGCAGCCAGAGCGCGTGCGGATGCAATTGTTACCTTCACTGCGCCGCGTCCGGCGCACTTGTTCGCCTCGTTGACAAGTGGCCCGACGGTCGTTGCTCCGATCGGATCACCGGATGAAGCCATCGTTTCCGATCTTCGATTGAATGTAATCACCCCTGGGGACATTGCTGCGTTAATTGCACCACGTGCCGTCGATTCGAACAAAGGAAACTTCGGCCACGCGCTCGTCATTGGCGGATCGCTGGGCAAGGCGGGCGCGGCAGCCATGGCGGGCATTTCGGCGCTGCGCATTGGCGCAGGTCTTGCCACGGTAGCGACGGGGAAGTCCGTACTCGCGACCGTCGCAGGATTTCATCCCGAGTTGATGACCGAGCCGTTGCCTGAGACCGATGCAGGTACGATTTCAAACTCGGCGTTCGATTTGATCGAGCAATTGACGAAAGGGAAGACAGTACTTGCGATTGGGCCAGGAATTTCGCGCAATCCGCAAACCTCGGAACTGGTGCGGAATCTGATCGCGAAACTTCAGTTTCCGACCGTGCTCGACGCTGACGGACTGAACGCGTTCGAAGGCCGAGCGAACGAACTAAATGGGAAAGGCCGCACTCTCGTGATCACCCCGCATCCCGGAGAAATGGCGCGCCTGGTTGGCTGCAGCATCGCCGAAGTCCAAAAGGATCGGCTGGGTATTGCTCGCGAGTTTGCGCGCGAGCACGAGTTAATCGTCGTCCTTAAGGGGCATCGCACGTTAGTCGTTCAACCTAATGGCGAAGCCTGGGTCAACACGACCGGCAATCCTGGCATGGCCACGGGAGGTACGGGCGATATCCTTACGGGCATGACCGCGGGAATGCTGGCGCAGTCCCCAAAGAATCCTTTCGCGGCGGTGACCGCCGCGGTTTACTTACACGGCCTTGCGGGCGACGTGATGCGTGACAAGTTGGGTGAACATTCGTTGATCGCCACGGACTTGCTTTCCGGATTGCCGGAAGCATTCCGCCGAACGCGCACGGCCTCAAAGGAAAAGATCGTCGAGTTCTGATGGATGTGGCCATGCGTGCGACGTCCTCCAACTGGCCGTTGGGACATTAGCGATATAGTAAACCTCCGCATGTGCCTCAGAAACCGGTGCTTTCGAGTTGAAAAGCGGCGGCCTGCGCGGGAGTCCGGCAGTCGGCTTCCGTAATCTGTTACCGCTTTTGCCGGAATGTGATAGTGGGCCTATCTTATGACCCACTTCCCTCAACCGCATTCTTCGCGGCGCGCGGCAAGGGTTCAGCTTGGAGATTCTGTCCTGGCTGCGATCCGTTTAGAAGATGGCCGCCGCGCAAAAGCTAAACTCCAAACTATTTCGGCGACTGGCGGTGTGCTGCAATTGCCGTCATCGCTGGGACAAGGCGATTTTGTCGAAGTCGCCTTTCAAACTCAATCTGGCCCGGTGCATGGCATGGCGGAATTGCTGAGCCCGACGAAAAAAGCGAGCGGGGGCGT